>JALGUJ010000002.1 GCA_029820945.1 Candidatus Zipacnadia bacterium
GGGCTGTGCGGCACGGCGCGGCTCGGCGGGGCCATCGACGCGGTGGCGCGATCGCTGCCGGCTCAGGCCGCCGGTCGGGTGGTGGACGAGGCGGCGCGTGAGTGGCTGATGCAGGCCGACCGCCCGGCGGCGGCGATGGCCGCGTGCGCGCGGACGCTCGCGGGCTGGGCGGGCCGGTGGGCGGAGGACGCGGAGGAGACGGCCGGCAGGCTCGCGCTCACGGCCCTGGAGGCGGCCTCGGCCCTTGAGGATCGGCCTGCCGAGCTGGTGGAGGCCCTGCGGCAGGCGCTGGTGGCGCTGCATCGTGAGGGCCTGAGGGCGGGCGAGCTGGACCGGCTGGCCGAGCATCGCCGCCTCGCGGGGCGACTTCCGGAGCTGCACGAACTGGCCCTGGCGCTGTCGGCGCCGGCTCAGGCTCAGGGGTCGGACGCGGGCGGCGAGGCCTTCGAGTGTTACACGGCGTACCTGCGCGTGCCGAGGGAGCAGCGCTGGGACGGGGGAGACGCGCAGACGCTGGTCATGGATGCGGCGGAGCGGGCCTGTCGCGTGGCGGCGCCGGCGGCGTCGGAGATCGGGCGCCGGCCATGGAACGATCCGGAGCGGCTGCGGTGGAACGAGGCCATGGCGAAGCTGCTGCCCGGGGCCGATTGGCCGCGCCGCAACCTGGCGCGCATCGCGCTGGCGGAGGGCGACTTCGAGACGGCGGTCACCGGTCTCAGCCCGGCGGAGGCCCCCGGGGCCCTGAGCGTGGCGATGTTCCACCTCGGGCGATGGGACGAGGCCCTGGAGCTGGCCGAGGAGGCGGCCGAGGACGACCCCACGGTGCACGCGGTGCGTGGCATCTGCGGGACATTCGCGCGGCTGCCGCTGGAGCTGGGGGCGCGGTGGCAGGCGGGCGCGGAAGAGCGGGCGGCGGTGGAGGCGGAGCTGTCCGCGGCGGGCGCCGCCGGCTGGCCGGAGGTGGAGGCATGCTCCCTATGGCTGGAGCTGCTGCAGCGCTCGGCGGCGCCCGGGCCGGAGGACCTGCCAGTGGTTGCGGAGCTGGCCGATGCCGCGTCGGACAGCCGCTGGTCGTCGATCAGGGCACTTGCGGGCCGGGCGCTGGTCTTCTACGACATGCGGCGGCAGGCGGCCGGCCGCCTGGAGGAGTCGGCCGGGGCGGGCGCGGATGCGGACATGCCGACGCTCGAGGCGCGACTGGAGGCGGGCCGGCTCGGGGCCCTCGACGCGGACGGCGCCCCGGGGGCGAAGCCGCCGACGCCGGCCGCGCTCGCCTACCAGTGGCGCCTGCTGCTGCGCGCCGAGGTGCTGATGCAGGGCGAGCGAACACCGGAGGCGGCCGGGCACACGCTGCGGGCGCTCGTGGAGCGATGGCGCGGGGCGCCGGAGCGGGACGGCTATGCGGCGTCCGAGAGGCGTCGACTGCTCGGCCGCGGGCTGGCCGCGCTGGCCCGGCTGGGGCTGGCGCAGAATCGCCCGACTGCGGCGGCCGAGCATCTGGCGGCCGAGGGCATAGAGTGTCTGCCGCAGTGGGAGCTGCACTACCTGCAGTCGTTGTGCGCATGGCAGAGAGGCGATCTCGGGACGGCGCGGCAGGGCCTGGAGGCGGCGCTGCGGGCGAACCCGGTGCAGCGATGGGTGCGGCAGGAGCTGGGCGTGCTGATAGCGGAAGAGAGCGCGAAGCAGGCGCTGCGGCATCTCGACTCGGGGCGCGACCGGCCGGCTCTGGCGGGCGCGCGGGCGGCCGCGCTGCTGGCTCTGGGGCGGGAAGGCGAGGCGCTGGAGGCCCTCGAAGCGCTGGAAGGGCCGTCTCCCGCGGCCTGTCCGCGGCTGAGCTGGCCGGGCGGAGATGCCGCGCGCGTGCGAGAGGGCTGGCGGCTGCGCTCGGAGCTGGCGGAGCGCCGCCGCGATTGGGCGTTGATGGAGCGCTGCCTCGACGAGGTGCTCGCCGCGGCGCCGGACGACCTCGTGGCCAGGGCGCGGCGCGCGTGGGCGAGGCGGCAGCGCCTGTGCGAGGGCGAGCCGGGCGACGGCGAGCGACGGCGGCTGGAGGAACTCGTCGCCGGGGACGTGGCCGACCTGTGCGGGCAGACGATGATCGGTGAGGCGATGTTCTACCGCAGTCGCCTGGTCGCGAACCGCGAGCCGGAGCGGGCGCTGCGCGACCGGCGCGCGCTCATCCGGCAGCGCGACTGGCTCGCGGCGTGCGGCGATGCGGGAGTGGCCCGTCTGCTCTGGCTGGGCGACCGGCTGCTTGAGCGAGGTGCCTGGGATGACGCGGAGGTCGCGTACCGGCGCGCGGCCGACCTTGGCGCGGAGGCGCAGGAGCTGGTGGACATCACGCGACTTGGCCGGCTGATGGACGAGCCGGGCGCAATGCAGGTGCAGGCGTGCCGCGAGGCGGCGGAGCGCAACCCCCGCGGCGGCCTCTGGCCTTTGCTGGGCGCGCTGGCCGCGCTGCAGGAGCGCCCTCCGGGCGTGGAGGCGGCGCGGGAGCTGGCGGCGGAGGCGCGAGAGCGGGGGGCGGACGCGGCGGTGGTGGAGGCGATAGGTGCCCTCTGCGACGTACTCGCGGGCGACGCCGGGGCGCGAGACGTCCTCTCGGGTTTGCTGGGCGGGAGCGCTGGCCCAGAGATGCCGGCCGTGGTGAAGGCCGGGCTGAGGCTGCTGGCCTGTGAGGGCGACTGCCTGGCGTGGCTGTGGGAGTTCCGCGAGCGGGCGGGCGAGGACTGGCCGTCGCTGTCGCCGGTCGATGCGGAGTCGGTGGTGGGCAGGGCGCTGGCGCAGGGCGGTGAAGAGGAGCTGGGGCGCGCCCTGGAGCTGGCGGAGGACCTCTGCGAGCGGGGCGTGGCGTTGGGGTGGGAGGAGGTCGTGCGGCTCCGGTGCCTGCGGGCCATCGAGCTGGCGGCCGAGGGGCGCTTTGACGAGGCCGAGGCGATCGCGCGCAGGGCGGGGAGGCTGACCGATGACCGATCAGGCCGGAGGGAGAGCGATGAGGCTGTTTGACGGCAATGAGCTGGACCTGGACCGCTTCGATCCGGAGCTGCTGACGGCGACCGAGGCCATGGGGACGGTGGTAGTGGCCGCCACGGCCACGGGAAGCCCTGAGCTTGAGAGCACCCACTTCCTGATGGCGCTGGCCGAGATCGACGGGGGGCTGACGCAGCGGGTGTTCGCGGAGCGCGGCTTTGCGGCCGGGCAGTTCAGGAGCGGCCTGGCCGCCTGCGCCGCCAGCGAGCGAGGCGCGGTGCCTCCGGCCTTCATCACCCGCGACTGCCTGCACCCGAGCGCGGAAAAGGCCTTCGAGGAGGCGGGCGAGCTGGCGGCCGAGTGGGGCCTGACGCGGGTGACGGAGGAGGCGCTGCTGGTGGCGATGCTGCGCAACCTGACCGACGTCGCCCGCGGTCGGCTGAGCGCGCTGGTGGATCTCCCACAGCTCATCGACGGGGTCGTACGGGAGTACGGTCCGACGCCGGAGCATGCGGCCGTGTTCGCGCCGGAGGGGGCTGCGCCTGAGGAGCAGGAGGTGCAGCTTGACGCCTTCACGCCGAGCGGGCGGCGAGTGCTGAACATGATGGCGCGGGAGGCGGAGGGACTGGGGTTCGAGCAGGCGGACGCGCGCCACCTGCTGCTGGCCTGCCTGGCGGGGCCGGGCGGCACGCTGAAGCTGGCGCTGCATCAGCAGGACATCTCGCCCACGCGCCTGCAGGAGGGGGTGATGGTGGGCCTGCGGGGTCGGGGCGAGCGAGCCGGCACCTCGGTCTCGCTGAGGGCCGCGGACATGCAGACGGCGGTGCGCCACATCGTCGAGGAGGCCGCGGACATCGCCGCCAGAGAGCGGGCCGAGCAGATCTCGGAGAAGCACATCGTCATGGCCTTCCTGACCGTCGAGACGCTCGCGCGCAGGCTGCTGCTCGATTATGGGCTGGACCCGAACGCGGCCCTGGGCATCATCGGCCGGCACGAGATCGACGAGGAGATCGAGCCGGAGCCCGGTGAGCGGCGGGCCGACCTCGAGAGCGTTCGAGAGCAGCTCCAGAGCGCCGTGCTGGGCCAGCAGGAGGCGGTGGACCAGGTCTTCCGCTACGTCAAGCGGATGATGATGGGCTACAGCGCGTCCGGCAGGCCGGCCGGGGTCTTCCTGTTCTGCGGGGAATCGGGGACCGGCAAGACGGAGCTGGCGAAGGCGCTCGCGCGGGCCATCTACGGGTCGGAGGAGGCGCTGGTCTTCCTGGAGATGGGGCAGTATCAGACGCGGGAGAGCATGAACATGCTGGTGGGCGCGCCGCATGGATACGTGGGGTTCGGGGAGGGGAAGCTGACCAACGCGCTGCGGGACGATCCCCGCCGCGTGGTGCTCTTCGACGAGTTCGAGAAGGCGCACCGCGAGGTCTACAACGCAGTGCTGCGCTTCCTCGACGAGGGCCGCATCGAGGACCCGGCCGGCCCGGTGCGCAACGGCCAGGAGTCCACGGTCGTGCTGACCAGCAACGTGGGCGCGGGCGAGCTGGCGCAGTTGTGGGAGGGCGTCCCCGCGGGCCCTGACGGCTACTGGGAGATTCGCCAGCGCCTGCGCAACAAGCTCCTGGAGCTGGACTTCCGCCCGGAGCTGCTCAATCGCGTGGACGAGTGCATCCTCTTCCGGGACCTGGGGGATCGGGTGCTGACGGCGATCGCGGAGCGTGAGCTCGGCAAGTGCACCGCGTGGATCGCTGAGGAGATGGGCGTCGAGACGCAGGTGGAGGAGGACGTGGCGGAGCAGATCGGGGCCTTCTGCTCGCAGTCGAGGGAGGGCGCGCGACTGGCGCATCGGGTGGCTCGGGCGGTGGTGCTCGACCCGGTAATCGACTTCCTGCTGGAGGCGGGCGAGCCGGCTCCCGAGCGGGTGAGGGTTCGCGCGCGCGCGGGCAGGGACGGTCGGCCTCACGGGCTGGTCTCGGTCGCCTCCGAGGGCGCGGAAGAGGCCGGTGGGGAGGGAGGGGAGAGCAGCGGTGGGCGGCACCGGCGATGAGCTGCTGATGGGACGCTACCGTCTCTACGAGAGGCTGGGCCAGGGGGGCTTCGGGACGGTCTACCGCGCCGACCAGATGGCCTTCGGGCAGCCGCTGCGCGAGGTGGCGGTCAAGGTCTCGAACCGGCCGCTGACGGCATCGGAGGCGCGAGCCACCTTTGCCGACGCGCTGCTGCTGGCCCGCCTCAGCGACGACTGCGGCGATCCGACGATCAGGTCGCGCCTGGTCGCGATCCACGACGCGGGGCACTGCGAGGAGGGGCGGTTCGAGGGCCGCGCCTACTGCGTGATGGAGCTTGCGCGTGGGGGAAGCCTCAGACGCCGCCTGACCGGCAGGCCCCTGCCGCTGAAGCAGACGCTGCACTACATGTCACAGATCGTGGGGACCGTGGCCTATATGCACCAGGGCGTCACCGATGGGGATGGGGAGCGGCGACCGATCGTGCATCGGGACGTGAAGCCGTCGAACGTCCTGATCGCCAGGGCCGACGCCGAGGCCGGTGCGGGCGAGCAGCTCAAGCTCACCGACTTCGGGCTGGCGGTCGAGGTGGGGCCGATGCTGGGCTGGGCTGAGGCGGGCGGGACGTTGTGCTACATGGCGCCGGAGTGCTTCACGGAGAAGCGCTGCTCGCCGGCGACGGACGTCTACTCGCTGGGGCTGCTGTTCTACGAGATGCTGACAGGCGTGCACCCGTTCGAGGCGGTCGCGGCGCACGTGCATAGCAGCATGGACGAGCGCGCGCCGGAGGTGGAGGAGGCGCACACGCGCGCCCGGCAGCGCGAGACCTTCGGGCTGCTCGATCGGGCCGCGGAGCTGCGGGAGGAGCCGGAGCTACGCGCGGTCATCCGGCGCTGCCTTGAGCCCGAGGAGGCCGCGCGCTACCGGGACGCGCGGGACCTGCTTGCGGACCTGGAGCGCGCGACCGGAGAAGACGAGACGGGGCCGCTGCTGCCGCGGAGCGTCTCCGCGCGCGAGAGGATACTGGCCCTGGTGGAGCGGGGCTGGCGGCTGCGGGAGCTGGGCGAGCGGGAGGCCGCCCGGGAGGTGGCCGACCGGGCCATGGCGATGAACCGGGACCGCGCGTCGGTCTCCGAGGAGCAGGCTGTGGGGGAGGCGTATGAGCTGCAGGTGCGGCTGATGCTCGACGAGGGCCAGGTCGAGGAGGCGCGGCTGGTGGCCAACGAGGGCTACCGGCGCCGCCGCTGCCGGGGGACGTGCCTGGCCGTGGCGATGTGCCTGGAAGAGATTAACTCGCCGGCCGCGAGGGCCTTCCGAGCGGAGGCGCGGACGCACCCGCCGGAGCGCTGAGGGGGGAGAGAGGGACCGATGAGCGAGGATCTGCGCGAGATCGTGACCGATCTGCAGAGCGCCCTGACCCAGGCCCGCGAGCTGTCCTGGGCGGCGCGGGGCTGGGAGCGGCTCAACGGCGGCGAGTCGAGTTCGATCTACGGGCCGGCGCCGCACGGCGACGAGGCGCGTGAGGCGTTCGCGTCGGGGCTGGAGATGCTGGGTGACGAGCCGGCGCTCCTGCATCACCTCGCCGTGGCCGAGCACGCGCTGGCGTGGGATCTGGAGCTGGCGGGCTCGCCCCAGGCGGCGGATGCGTGGCGGCGGGCGCTGGGCACCTGGCGCCGCCTGCACGGCTGCCCGGAGTTCTGGCAGGCGATGCGGGAGAGGGCCGCCGAGCTACAGCCACCGGTCGATCCGGCCGTCGTGGACGAGATCCGGGGGGAACTCTACGACGAGCTGCTCGCGATCCACGTGGCTCTGGTGCGGCATTACTGCGACCTGGGCGAGACCGAGCGGGCGCGCACGCACGTCGAGTTCATCCGGTACACGCGCCTGCCACCGGCGGTCTTCAACCAGATGCCGGATCTGCTCTACGAAGCGATGACCGGGTCCCTGAGCGACCTGGTGGCGAGCCAGGAGTACGACCAGGCGGCGGCGGCGATCGAGCGCTACCTGGAGTTCTACCCGGACAACCTGGGGGCGCTGCAGACGGTCGCGGAGGTCTTCCGCGATTGGGCACGGCTGACGTCGGTGGCGGACGACTGGCCGACCATCGTGGAGATTGCGCGCCGCGCGGATGGTTGGGCCCGCAGGCTGGAGGAGCACGAGGCGCTGGACGAGGCGCCTCTGGCCAGCCTGGCGCTGACGCAGCTTGGGGCGACGCTGGGCCGCAGGTTCTACAGGAAGCTCGACCAGGTGTTCGGCGGCGATCCGGAGGCGACGGGCTCGGTCGTGCCCGAGCACCTGTCCTGGTGCAACCAGGCGGTGCGATGGGCCGAGCTGGCGCACGGCCGCGATCCGGCGCGCGAGTACCTGCTCATGCTGTGCGCGAGTCTGTACATGCGCGCCCGGTGCGCGACGGCGCTGGGCGACACGGCCCAGGGCCTGAGCGACTTCCGGCGGCACATGCAGCTCCGCCGGCTGATCGAGGGTGAGGAGCAGTCCGAATGACGGGCGGGAGCGTCGGGGCAGAGCCGTCCGGCCCGTCGAAGGCAGGAGGGTGAGGGCAGTCGCGATGAGGAAGGGCAGCCCGTGGCATCGAGGCCCGCTGACGCGCAATCCGTACTACCACACGGCATTCCACGTGCTGCGGATGTCGCCCGCGGTCACTCGCCGCCACGCCGTTCGGCAGCACGTGCTGCAGGCGCGGAACCTGGCCGCCGCCATGCCGGAGGCCCACCAGATACGCGGCTGCCCGGTCAGCGAGTCGGAGATCAACGAGGCGGGGGAGGTACTCAGCGACGGCCGCAGGCGGCTCTGGGAGGAGTTGCTGGCGCATCGCCCGGAGGATTACCTCACCCCCAGGCTGCGCCGTCTGCGCGAGCGCCTGCGATCATGCGCGCCGCAGGGGGCGGCACCGGAGGGCCCGGCCCCGGTGCGGCGCCTGACGCTGCTGGCGCACTGGATGAAGCACCTGCTGTCGGAGCGGGCCGGGGAGACCGCTGAGGAGGACCTGATGCGACAGGAGGCATACCGGCCGATCCCGCCGTGCGGAGGAGGCGGCTGACGTGGATCCCGCTCTGGAGATTCGGGCCGAGAGACGGTCGGCGGGTGATGGTGTTGACGCCGATGCCACGCCGATCGCGCTGGCCTGGCACGCGCTGCGTCGGTGGGAGAAGCAACGCGCCAGCCAGCGCGGGGCGCTGGAGGCGGCGTGGAGCAGCGCGCGGCCCGCCTGGATCGCGCTTGCCGACGAGTGCCACCGTCTCGACGGTCTTGCCCACCGGCTCCGGCCGGTGCTGGAGGAGGCGGGCGAGGTCGAGGCGCTGAAGGCGCTCGACGTGATGGTCTCGCGGCTGCGCAAACGGCTGGAGGACGGTGGCGTGCAGTGCCTGTGCCCTGAGGGCGAGCCATTCACGCCCGAGGTGGGAGAGATCTTCGAGAGCGTGGCTCAGAAACCGTGCCCCGAAACGAATATACCGGTAGTGCTGGACGTGATCGAGCCCGCCGTCCTGATGCACGGCGCCCTGATCAGGGAGGGCAAGGCCGTCATCGGGGTTCCGGCGGAAGAGGAGCGCTCGTGAGCACGATGTCTACAGGGGCGTGAGGTCATGCCTATCGTCGGGATCGATCTTGGCACGACGTTCAGCGCGGTGGCACTGCCGGGAGCCCGCGAGGGCGACCAGTTCGACGCGCACGGCAACATCTCCGTGATCCGCGACCGGCACCGGCGCCACACGGTACCCTCCGTGGTGGGCCTGGACCGCGAGGGAGCGGTCATCGTGGGGCACCGCGCCAAGGCACAGGCGGGGATGACGCCGGGGCCGGTCATGTTCGTGAAACGCTACATGGGGGGCGACCGGACCTTCCGCCTGGGGGACCAGGAGCTGGAGCCGCAGGAGGTGTCCGCGCACGTGCTCCGCCACATGAAGGAGATGGCCGCGGAGGCGCTGGGCGAGCCGGTGGAGCAGGCGGTCATCACGGTCCCGGCCTGGTTCAATCTGCTGGCGAAGGACCGCACGGAGCAGGCGGGGGAACTGGCCGGGCTTGAGGTGGTGCGGGTCGCCCAGGAGCCGGTGGCGGCGGCGCTCGCCTACTTCCGCGAGTGGATGGACGACGAGGCCGAGGAGGGCCCGGAGACGATCCTGACCTACGACCTCGGCGGGGGCACCTTCGACGCGGCCGTGGTCAGCCGGGCCAGCGGGGTGCCGGAGGTGCTCTCCTCCAGCGGCGACCCCTACCTGGGCGGCTACGGCTTCGACCGCCGCCTGGCCCTGCTGATGGCGAGGCGACTGTGCGAGCAGGGCTACGCCATGGAGCTCGACCCGGAGGCCGAGGAGGATGCCCTCCCGTGGGCCAAGCTCCTGGTGCTGGCCGAGCGAGCGAAGATCGAGCTGTCGCGGGAGACCGTGTGCTTCATGCAGGAGCCCAGCACCGGTATCGTGGACCACGAGGGCGTGCCGGTGACCATCGATCTGGAGATCTCGCGGGAGGAGTTCGAGGAGCTGATCACGCCGCTGATCGACCGCTCGATCCAGCTCTGCCGGGCGGCGCTGAGGACCGATGACGGCGAGGAGATTCCGCTGGAGAGCATCGACGAGATCATCATGGTGGGCGGCTCCTCGCGCATCCCGCTGGTGTCGCGGCGGCTCGAGGAGGAGTTCGGGATCGGGCCGAAGCTCCTCGATCCGGACCTGTGCGTGGCGATCGGCGCGGCGGTGCTGGCCGCAGGCGCGCCCGTGTTCAGGGGACGGGTTCGCATGGACCGGACGCCGGAGGAGACCGACCAGTCGTTCGTCCAGGTCACGGGACGGGTGCTGCCGGAGGCAGAGGGCGCTGTGGTGGCCGGCTGGCGCGCGGAACTGTCGCGGGCCGACGGGGGCTACAGCGAGGAGCAGGTCACCGGAGAGACCGGCGGGTTCGCATTCCTGCAGGCCTCGGTGATGGAGGGACGGGACAACGACTTCCGGCTGCGGGTGCTCGACCCCGAAGGGGAGGAGCAGTTCGCGCAAGAGTTCACGGTGAGGCAGACCACGGAGCCGAATGCCGGCGAGGTGATCGGGGTGCCCGACACCAACCGCCTGGCCAAGCCGATCATCATCCTGACCGTGGACGGTCGCTACACGGCCGCGAGGGCGGGCACGAACCTGCCCTTCAGTCACACGATCAACGCCGAGACCACGACCGTCGGCCTGCTGCGGGTGCCGGTGCAGGAGGGGGCGACGAAGCTGGGCGAGTGCGTGGTGGAGAACATCCCCCCGGAGGTGCCGGTCGGCACCGGCGTCGAGATCCACCTGGAGATCAGCGCCAACTACGAGGTCGTGACGCGAGCGTACATCCCGGCGATCGCGATGGAGGACGAGCTGCGCGCCGAGCTGAGCCCCCCTCCCCGGAAGAGCATCGAGGAGCTGAGGGCGGAGTTCGGGGCGCTGGAGGTGCGTGCCGGCGACGCGCTGCGCACGGCCACGCCGGGGGAGCTGTTCGAGGACGGACGCGGGGAGCAGATCGAGGAGCTGATGGAGCACATCCGGGAGGAGTTCGAGGGCGGCCACCCCGATCCCGACCGCACGCAGGAGCTGGTGAGCGAACTGAGCTTCCTGGTGGATGATCTGGCCGCGGTCTGGGAGCCGGAGCCGCCGCGCTCGGCGTACGACCGCCTGGTGGCGGAGGTCGAGCGTCTCCTGGATGAGGCGGAGCAGGCCGACGCGACGGTGCGCGACTACGGCTACCGCGAGCGCTTCGAGGCGCTGTGCGACGCGGGCGAACAGGCCTTCGCGGACAAGGACGACATCGGATGGCGCCGGAGCGTGGAGGACCTGCGGGAGCTGAAGGACCAACTGCGCGAGATCGTCGCCGGAGACGGCGGCGGCGTGGGCGAGCCGGACCCGGCGAGCATGATCCTCTCGCTGGGCCAGTACCTGGAGGGCCTGCGCACCGACGCGCGTGCGCAGGGCCTCGAGGCCGAGCTGGACGAGTGCGTCGAGCGGCTGCGGGAGATCAAGGCCACAGAGCCCAGCGCGATGGCCGACCTGTCGGCGCTGTACCTCGACAGAGTCCAGCCGCTTGAGCGGAAGCTGAAGGGCCGGGGACCGAGCGGAACCGGATGGATCCGCATCACCGGGGGCGACCGGCCGAGTTGAGGGCGACCGGAGGGGAGACCAGCGGCGTGGCGATGTACTCATGTCCGGCCTGCGGGAAAGAGGTTGACGCCGGCGCGGCCCGCTGCCCATGCGGCGCGGACCTCACGTTGCTGCGCGACCTTCACGCGCTCGCGGACTCGTGGTTCAACCGGGCACTCGCGGCCGCGGAGGGGAGCGAGTTGGGGCAGGCGCTGGAGCTGATGGGCGCCTGCTGCGCCGTGCGCCCGCACGACGCGGAGGCGCGATACGTTCTGGCCCAGCTCTACGGGCAACTGGGGCTGGCCGATGAGGCGCAGGCGGCGCTGGCGCGCCGCCGGGAGCTGGATCCGGCTCAGCCGGGACTGGCGGAGCTGGAGAGGTCGATCGCGCGGCTGCGGGGGCCTGCGGCGCCGCCCAGGCGCAGCCGCGCATGGCGCGGAATGGGGCACGGCCGGAACGGGAGGGACTGACATGGCGCAGGCTGTGGGCATCGATCTGGGCACCACCTTCTCGGTCATCGCCCATGTGGACGACGACGGGTGGCCGAGAGTCATCAGGAACCTGGAGGGCAGGAAGTCCACGCCCTCGGTGGTGCTGATCCGCGACGGTCAGATAGAGGTCGGCGAGGTGGCGCTCAACCAGTTCCTGATCGACAGCGACCACGTCGTGCGCTGGATCAAGCGCGCGATGGGCGACCGGAGCTACCGTTTCGAGGGCCTGTCGGCGGCGGAGATCTCCGCCGAGATCCTCAAGAAGCTCAAGCGCGACGCGGAGGCCGGCCTCGGCGAGGAGCTGGGCGAGGCCTTCGTGACCTGCCCGGCATACTTCGGTGGCATTGAGGTCGAGGAGACCTTCCGGGCCGGCGAGTTGGCGGGGCTGGACGTCAAGGAGGTGGTACGCGAGCCGGTGGCGGCGGCGGTCTACTGGGGGGCCGAGAACCTGCGGCCCGGCGAGCGGGTCCTGGTGTGCGACCTGGGCGGGGGGACCTTCGACGCCACAATCCTGGAGCTGCGCGACACGCGCTTCCACCCGCTGGCCACGGCGGGCGACCGCATGCTGGGCGGGCACGACTGGACCGAGGTGCTCCTCGACGAGGTCAGGCTGCGCTTCACGGACATCTTCGGCCGAGACCCCACGGACGATCTGCCGACCTACCAGCGCCTCTACGAGGCCTGCGAGCAGGGCAAGCGTGATCTCTCCCGCGGTCGGCAGACCACGATCGCCTGCAACTACAATGGGCGGGCGGAGCAGGTGACGGTCACGCGCGAGGAGTTCGAGGACCTGACCGCGTACAAGCTCGATAGCGTGATCACCGGCGCCGAGCAGGCGCTGGGCAAGGCGGGACTGGCGTGGGCGGAGCTGGACCACATCCTGATGGTCGGTGGCGCCACACGCATGCCGCAGGTGCCGCGCGCGCTGCGCGAGGCGTCGGGCAAGGAGCCCATCGAGACGGGGGAGGCCGACACCATGGTGGCGCTGGGCGCCGCGGTCATGGTCAGCGGCCGTCTCCGCACGCGCTCAGGGCTGATGATGACGGACTTCGACCGAACCGCCGCGCGCAACCTGGGCACCCGGGTCATCGTGTGGCATGACGGGAGCCCGGCGATCGAGAACTCGCGGATCATCGCCGCCGGCGCGACGCTTCCGGCGGAGGAAAGCCGCGGCGACTACGAGATCTCGGTGCCCGACCAGGAGCACTTCGACGTGCCTGTGGTCGAGTTCGACGATGTGGGGCAGGATGTCATCATCGACACCTGGCGCTTCACCTGCCCGCCGAACGCCGAGAAGGGCGCGCCCGTCGAGGTGACCTTCAAGTACATCGACAGAAGCGGGCGGCCGGACGTGGACGCCGTGTACGCCAACACCGGACAGACGCTGGCGAAGGAGCGCATCGAGTACCGCGAGCCTGACCTCAGCGAGCTGGCCGTCAGTGCCCGGCCGCGCGACGTGGTCTTCGCGCTTGATGTATCCGGCAGCATGTCGGGAGCGAAGATCGAAGCGGCGAAGAGCGCGCTGATCACGCACGCGCGGGAGTTCCTGAACGCCACCGGAGGGCACTGCCGCGTCGGCGTGGTCACCTTCTCGGACTACGCGGAGCCCGTCTGCGAGCTCACGACGGACCCCGAGGCCATCGGTGCGGCCGTCGGCAAGATCACGACCGGGGGGGGCACCGCCATGGATGCGGGGATCAACGAGGCGGCCGGGCTGCTGCAGGGCACGGCCGAGGGGGTGGACGCCGAGATCGCGCTGGTGACCGACGGTAAGCCGAACAATGCGGACGCGGCGCTGAAGGCGGCGGAGGACGCCCGGTCGCAGAACATCTCGCTGAGTGTCCTGGGGATCGGGGAGACGGGCGTCGATATGGACTTCCTGCGCAAGCTGACTCCGAACATCTTCAGCATTGAGGGGGCGGAGGGCCTGGACGAGTGGATCAGCGGCTTCCTGACCGCCGCAGGCGGCGGAGAACGCGACACTTCAGGGATCACCTGGGGGTGAGGCGCGATGGTAGGACCCACGGACGATGCGCGGCACGAGGAAGGCTCCGCCGTGGAGGAGACGCCTGGCGAGATCGTGGCCGAGGAATCGCTCGGCGAGCAGGAGGGCGTCCCCGGCGCCGGTGGCGGGGAGGAGGCCGTGGAGCCGGCTGAATGGGGGCCGGCCGAGGACATGTTGCGGTCGCTCGATGAGCAGCTCAGCGGCATCTCGGCCCGGTTGGAGGAGATGGAGAGCGCCCTCTCCGACATCGCCCGGCAGCAGGGGCTCATGCCGCAGAAGCTGAGGCAGATCGGGCAGCAGGTTGACGACGTGTCGTCCTCGCTGGGCGCGCCGCGCGTGCGGGACATGCTGCAGAGTCTGCTGCTGCTGCACGATCTGATCGAGAGCATGCACGCGCAAACGCCATGCGAAGACGAGACGAATCGCAAGAACTACGAGGTGCTGCTGGGCCAGGTGCTGCAGATGCTGGAGGTCAACGGGCTGAAGATGATCGACACGGAGGGCGAGTTCGACCCGAACCTTCACCGTCCGGTGGCGGCGGTGCCGTGCGTGAGTGAGGAGGAGGCGGGGCGCATCGTCGAGGTGGTGCGCAGGGGCTTCCGCAGCGACCGGGGCGTACTCCGCTACGCGGAGGTCGCGGTGACCGAGCACGATCCGGCGGCGGAGGCGAGCGGCGAAGGGGCGGAGACAGGCGACGAGGAGTGACGGACGGCCGGCGGCGCGGAGCGGGCCGGCGCACAGACAAAGGGAGGTCCGACCATGGCGACACGATGCGGGATAGACCTGGGCACGACCTACTCAGCGATCTCGTGGTACGACCCACACCGTCACATGGTGGAGGCGATCGACCTCGACAGCCAGGATGGGAACGAGCTGCTCAGGTCCGCCGTGTTCTTCGAGCCGGGGGGCAATGTGGTGGTCGGCGAGGCGGCGGCGCACCAGGCGCGGCAGTACCCGGACCGCGTCATCTTCGAGGTCAAGCGGGCCATGGGGAGCGACTGGACGAGGAACATCGACGGCACGGAGTACACTGCTCCCCAGATCTCGGCGGAGATACTCAAGGCGCTCGCCGACGACGCCGAAAAGTTCCTGGGCGAGCCGGTGGACGAGGTCGTCGTCACCGTGCCCGCCTACTTCGGCGACGCCGAGCGCGCGGCCACGAGGGAGGCGGTGGAGCTGGCGGGCCTGGGACGGATCGCCTTGCTTCCCGAGCCCGTGGCGGCCGCGCTGGCCTTCGCAGTGGACCGGCTGGACGATCTCCTCGACAAGGGGCTGATCGTCTACGACCTGGGAGGCGGCACATTTGACGTGAGCCTGATGCTCGCGGACTGGGAGGAGGTCGAGGGGCTGATCACCCTCAAGGCCCGGATTGTGACCAAGGATGGCGACCGCAAGCTGGGCGGGGTTGACTGGGACGAGATGCTCGCGGACATGGTCGCCGACGCCGTGGTCTCCGAGCACGGCTACGACCCGCGCGACGATGCCGCCGACTACGCCACGCTCAAGGAGAACGTGGAGGCCGGGAAGCGGAAGCTGAGCCAGCTCTCGTCCTTCGACTTTGTCGCGGACCTGCAGGGGCACGTCGTCACGGTGAGCCGGGACGACTTCGAGACGCTGACGGCCTCCCTGCTGGAGCAGACCGCCACGCCGCTCGACAACGTGCTGGCCAGGGCGGAGCAGCTTGCCGCCGAGACCGGCGATGCGCGGCTGCAGCGCGAGAACATCGAGGTGCTGCTCTGCGGCGGCTCCACCCGCATGCCGGCCGTGCATGAGATGGTCGAGGAGAAGATGGGTCGGCCGCCGCTCTCGCACGGCAATCCCGAGCTTCTCGTCACCATGGGAGCGGCCTACCTGGCGTACCTCTCCGTGGAGGACCTTGAGGAGCCGGTCATGGTCGTCACCGAGGACGAGGAGGGCGGCAGGTCGCCCAAGGGGCTGGTGCTGGAGCTGGAGGAGCCGCTGGACGTTGGGCTGGCCGTTGGCGTGGAGGTAGTGGAGAACCCGGCCGACGTGGAGCGTGGCGTCGAGCCCCTGCTGGCCAACGAGGTCGTCATCCCGCAGGACAGCCCCTTCGGCGAGTACTTCGACAGGACCTTCCAGGTGGCCTACGACGGGATGACCGAGATCCCGATCATCCTCTACGAGGGCGAGGACCGCGACGTCACCGACCGCAAGCCGCTCGCGGAGCTGTCCATTACCGGCTTCCCGCAGGGGGTGGCGAAGGGGACTCCGGTCTACGTCAGGCTCGAGTACGACCATGACGGGATCATCCGCGGCGAGGCGGAGGCCGCGGGCCAGAGGCTCGAGATCGAGATCAGGCGCGAGGGCTCCAGGCTACAGATGGAGGGCATCGCCGAGGCCTGAGGGCGTCGTGCGGAGGGGTCGCCCGAGGGCCCGGCGTCGCTTGCTGGAGCCGAAGTCGGCCCGGGCGTTGGCCGTTCCGGTGCCGGCCGTGAGGTGCGAGCGAGGAGATCAGTCGATGGCACCGCCTGCAGCAGCCGGATCGCGGCTTGATGGCAGGTACTCCTGGCAGCAGGTCGTCTCGATCTTCGTCGAGGACCTGGGACTGCCGGGCGTGACCGACGACGCGTCCGCGGTGGCGCAGGCCATCGCCGGCAAGAAGGACCGCTACGACAAGATGAAGCAGCACCCCTCCGGCGCGAAGCAGGCGAAGGCCGACGAGTGGTTCGATCGCACCACATGGCTCAAGAACCACCTGGACAGCATGGTGGCCACGGTCCGCGAGGAGTTCGTGCTGGGCGTGGACGCCATGCTGGACAGCGGCACGACGCAGGTCACGCCGGCCTTCCTCCAGCGACTGCGCCAGATGGCCGCACGGACCTACAGCGCGGTGGACGAGCTGGCGGACAGATGGGTGAACGGGCTGGTGGCGGAGCGTGGCTGGACGATCGGCGGCGCGGCCCGCGAGCCGGCGCTGGTGACCGATCTGACCGCCGAGCCGGGTGTCGGGACCATCCGCCTGATGTGGCAGAGGCCCGCGGCGGACTGCGATCGCGTCGTCGTGCGGCGCAGGACCGGGAAGGCGCAGGCCGGCTCGGCGGTCTCCGCTTGCGAGGTCTTCAGCGGCAATGCCTCCGACTTCATCGACGGGGACGTGGAGCCCGGCCATTGGTACACCTACGACGTGATCTCCGTGGTGGGCGCGTCCGAGAGCGAGCGGTCGCAGACGGTCTCGTGCCTCGCGCTGGGCGAGGTAAGCGACCTGCAGGCGGAGTGGACGGAGCAGGGCGTTGTCCTTCGCTGGAGCCCGGCCGAGGGATGCGAGGAGTCCGTGGTGCTGCGCGATGAGGCGCAGGCGCCGCCGGCGCCGGCGCGGGGAGCGCGCGGGTCGGGCGGCTTCGGTGCACCGATCGGCTGGCGAGGTCGTGGGGGCCGATGGTGTGACGATGACGTGGAGGAGGGGAAGACGTACTACTACCGCGTCATCGCCCGCTACGACGACGCGTGGTGCTCGGACGGAGTGGTCGCCAGCGTGGGGGTTCCGCGGCGGCCGCCACCGCCGGGTCCGGTAAGCGCGCAATTCCGCGGCCGCTCGGTGCTGCTCGAGTGGGAGCCCGCCCCAATTGGGGGCAATGCGGAGTACGTGGTCGTGCGCAAGGAGGGGGCGCGCGCGCCGCTCTCGCCCTCGGATGGCGACGTGATCAGCACGACGCGCCAGCCGGCACATGAGGACGGGACGGTGCGCTTCGGCCGCCGCTACGCCTACACGGTGTTCACCCGTGATGACGGCCTCACCTCGACGAGCGGCTCGCGCTCGGAGCCGGTGGTGACGGCGGCGGAGGTCACCGATCTCAGCGTCACCACCGGAGACCAGTCGGTCGCTCTGGAGTGGGACGTGCCCCCGGGCGTGGCGGAGGTGGTGGTGCGCCGGAGCCGGACGAAGCTGAACGGCCGCGAAGACGGAGTTCCGGTGCCGGTGCTGGGCAGGAGCCGGGCCTGTGATGAGGGGCTGCAGAACGGGCGCACCTACCACTACCTCATCTGCTGCCGGTATGTGCTGCCCGGCGGCGAGACGGAGTTCTCGGCGGGCATCACGACGCCCGCCACGCCGGAGCATCCGCCCGACCCTCTCACGGACTTCGCCATCGGGGTTGAGCGCGGGCGCATTGTGCTCACCTATGAGCCGGTCGAGCACGGGGTGGTGAGCGCCGTTCGCTGTTCGGAGCCGCCGGGCATAGGCTTCGGGCGCCACATCTCAGCCGACCGCCTGGCGGACCTGGGAACGGTGCTTGTGCGCGCGAGGCCGGGGCGGATCGTCGATGAGTCGCCGGACGCCGCGGAGCCGCACTACGCGGTCTTCGTGGTGGCCGGGAAGAGTGCATTGGCCGGGCCGGTCAAGCAGTGCATCGCCGCGCGGCCGGTGACGAACCTGCGTGGCGTGCCCTGCGCGGGCGGCGTTCGCCTGTTCTGGGACTGGCCCGAGCACTGCAGGAGCGTGAAGCTGGCGCGACGGCGCGGCGCCTGGCCCTCGGGACCCGATGACCCCAGGGCCGAGGTCTCTCCCGTCTCGCTGCGGCAGTATCAGAACGCGGGCGGCTACTTCTTCGATGAGGTCTCGCCCAGCCCCGAGCCGTACTACTACGTCGCGTACGCACGGGTGTCGCGGGCGCAGGACGTCGTCTTCGCCTCGGGCGAGACGGCGGGGGAGCGATGCCGTCTGCTGCTGGTGGAGCGGGGCAGGATCACGTACTCGTTCGAGCTTGTGCGCAGCTTGTTAGGGCTGGGCGCGAGGCGCCTGCGCATCGAATGGGAGTGCGAGCGGCTGCCGGAGGATTTCGGCGGCCTGGTGCTGGTGGGCAACGCTCACAACGTGCCGAGCGCGATCGAGGACGGCTTTGAGCTGTTGCGGTGGGCGCCACGGCCGGGCGGTGGGCGCGCCGCAGGGCGGCATCGCAGGGAGATGCCGCTGGACCCAGGCCGAGTTCCAGGCGACCCGCGGCGGCTGTACTGCAAGGCATTCCTGCTCTCGGAGGAGGATCGCGAACGCGTGGTGTTGATGGACCCCGACGTGTCGCGACCGGTGCACCTGAGATAGACGCGCGCGCATCTGGAGGCCGAGATGGGGCTTTTCGGCATCGGACCGCCGACGGAGGTCATCTGTCCGCACCCCGGCTGCTTCGAGGTGTTCCACCCCCGCGAGGTTCTCTACCGCGATCCCGAGGCGCAGGGCGAGCCGGAGCTCGGCCGGTGGAGCCGGCTGAGGGGGCTGCGCCCACCGCCGACGCTGCGGGCGGGCGCGGAGAAGATATGCCCATCCTGCAGGCGGCGACTGCCGCGCACGGCGGGGAGCCAGCCCAGCCTGCTGATCGGCCTGGTGGGTGGGATGGAGTCGGGCAAGAGCCATTACGTGGCGACGCTCGTGCATCAGCTTCGCCACGAGGTGGCTCTCCGCTTCAACTTCGCGCTCGTGGCGCTGGACCAGAGCACGATGGACCGCTATCGAAGCGAGTTCTACGAGCCGCTCTTCGAGCATCGGAGCCAGATCGACAAGACCCAGGCGACGGCGGCGCCCCTGCTCTACGAGCTGTCAATCGCCCCGCGCGACGGCCGGGAGCGGCGGCTGAGGTCCGTGACGCTGGCCCTCTATGACACGGCGGGCGACTTCTTCGAGTCGATGCAGGACGTCGCTACCAACACCCCGTATCTGCGCCGCGTGGCGGGTCTGGTGCTGCTGGTGGACCCACTGCAGATAGCGGAGGTGCGCGATCATGTCGGCAGCGCGGCGGCACTGCCCCAGGAGCACCCGCGCGGCCGGCCAATGCACGTGATCCAGACCGTGATGAACGAGCTGACGAAGAGCCCGACGGCGCAGCCGGGCGCCAGGTTCGAGACTCCGCTGGCGGTCACGGCCACCAAGTGCGACGTGCTGCGGGATGTCGGTCTCATCCCGGGCAACTGCGCCTGGTCGGATGAGACGGCAGTGCACGATGGGACCTATGACCGGAGGTTGCACGACGCCATCAACGGACTGTTCGCGGAGCGGATTCGGCGATGGGTGCCGGACGCCCATCAGACCGTTGCCGTTAGGTTCGCCGACTACGCGTTCTTCGGCATCTCCGCCACCGGCTGCTCGCCCGGTGAGGACAGGCGCTACGACTACGTCGCTCCGTGGCGGGTGGAGGAGCCGTTGCTGTGGCTTTTGTGGCGGCTCGGGGTACTGCGGGACTGAGGAGCGCGTGGCGCTTGCGAGGGCGCCAAGAGGAGAGATGGCATGAGGATCCAGCAGATGACCTACACGTCATGCCCGCGGGGCAAGGGGGTGGATGACAGGGACGGCTTCCAGGTGCGCGCCATCTCGCCCGGCATGACCGATGAGACGCGCGAGCAGCTCCTCGTGCACTGCAAGAGCTATAAGGTGCCGCAGTCCGCCCGGCGGGCGCTGGCCGACCCCACCTGGGACGAGCTCCCCCCCGAGGTGGCGGCGCAGTTGCCGGTCGTCGTCTCATACTACCCGATCGGTGATGACCTCTTCGCGCTCACGCGCGTGTGCTACGTCGGCCGCGACCACTCCGGGCGAGCGGGCAACCTCTTCTCCCACAACCTGGTGTTCCAGCCGGAGGCGCTGGTGCCGGTGGGAGCAAACGCCGTGGCGCTGGCGCGCTCAGACCTGCTCAAGTCGCGCGACGACGACAGCGGGAGCGAGCTGCCCGAGCTGGAGGACTTCAGGGGGGTGCAGGCGCCCACGAGCCGCGGCTGGCGCGGGGCGCTGACCCGCAGTCCGTACCAGGAGCACTTCCCCGCCATGGTCTCGGCGGCGGTGAGGGCGCCCGAGGAGGGCCGTCCGGTCATCATCGTGCTCGACGAGCTGGACATGGCCCTGCCGCTGATCGAGGCCATGCTCATGTCGTTGCCGCCGGAGGCGCGCTGCCGGCTGAGCTTCTGCTCCTACGAGCCCGATCCCCTGGCCGTGCTCCCGCGACGGGACGCCAGTGCGGACGCGCCCTCGCCGTTCCAGGTGCTGGTGACATCCTCGAGGGCGGAGGGCGGCGGCTTCGAGGGGCTGCAGGACCATTACGATTCGCAGTTCGCGGTCTTCAACTTCTCCGAGCAGCGGTTCAGCGATCTGCCGGAGGGCACCGCCCGGTGGGCGGAGAGTGCAGCCAGGGCGCTGGTGAGGTCCGGCGGCGCCGGCCTGAAGGGCTTGCACGATGAGCTGGCCGACTTCCGCGTCGCACGGCGCCCGGAGGTGTGGGACACCATGCTGCAGTGGGCGTCGCTGGCCCCGGCGCCTGAGGCGGTGAAGGCGCCGAAACAACTTCGCGCGGGCGTGGCCGCGCTGGCCTCGGTCGCCACGGCCCCGGCCCAGGCGAGACTCGCTGCGGAGCGCGTGTGGCCCTACCTCCAGGCGGCCGCGGGGATCGGCGGGGACTGCTTCGTCGCGGTCGCGCGGGACCACGCGAAGCTGGTGGACGCCATGGGCGATAGGCTGGCGCGCGAGTGGTGCGGGCAGGAGCAGGTGGTGGACCTGGCCGCCGACGTGCTGCGCGCGGGCAGGGGCGTGGCCGCCCAGGCGCTGATGCCCGAGAGCGGCGAGGTGAGTGGCGAGCTGGCGTCGCGGGCGCTGGGCAAGCTGGTGGCCGAAGGGTGGCCTACCGCGGATGTCGCGGGCGCCACGGACACGGACAAGGTCGGGCTCGCCCAGGTGCTTCCCATGGCCATCGACGGCATGCGCGCGCGTGAGGACGAGGGGACGAGCACGTTGGCGACCGAGGTCCTGGCCCGAGCCGTGGCGGCCGTCTGTGACGCCGGGGCACAGCTCGGCATCATGGAGCGGATGTGGCCGCGGCTGCGGCCGGCGCTGTTCGACGACCTGCTGCAGCGCGAGCCCGCGGCCGATGCGCTCAAGGCGGCGGAGCTGATCCGGTCCACCCTTACCGCGGGCGCCTGCCCTCAGGCCGAGGTGGAGCTCGACATGTGGCGACTGCGGGTGCAGGAGCCGAGCACGCCCGGCGAGCAGAGGCGCGCGCTCGCCGATCTGGCGCGCAAGGCGGACCGGACGGACGACGAGGAGACCATGAAGTCGTGTCTGGATCTGGCCCGAGAGATCACGCGCCCCGGTGACCGGGAGCGGGTGCGGTGCGAGATGGTGGAGGCGATCGGCCCGCGCGCCTCCGCCCGGCATCCCTACTACCGCGCGCTGGCCCAGGGCGGGCTGGGCGGTGATGGTGATGCGTGGTCGCGGGCCGAGAGCGCGGCCAATGAGGGGCACGGGACCTGTCTGGGGATCGCGCTCGTCGAGGTGCTGCCGCAACATGTGGAGAGCGAGGCGATCGTGGACTGGGTCAGGTCGCACCTCCCTCGATGCCCCGGCTACAGGGAGGCGCTCGACGGGCTGGCGGTCTTCGTCGCCGATCGGGCACGCCGCGGCAGGCGGCGAATGGGTGACGAGCTGTTCCCGCTTGTGCTCGACCTGCTGGACGTGATCGCCCCGATGCTCCTCGACCAGGAGCGCGAGGGCAGGGAGCAGGTCTTCGGCCAGGTCGCCCGTGGCCTGGTAGCGGTGCCGCTCTACCGGCTGCGGCGACGGTGGCGCGAGCTGCTGCAGGAGGCGGACGGCTCCGGCTGGCCGCAGGCGGATCGGGATCGGCTGCTCATTGCGCGCACGCTCACAGGCGACATGCGGCCGGCGCTGGGGCGCGGTCGGGCCCGGCAGAACTGGCTGGACGCGACGAGCCGCCTGGACCCGGGCTACTGCGGCGCCGTCGCCGACTGGCTCACCGAGCACGCCATGGCCTCGCAGGTTCAGAGCCGCTGGCTGGGGGAGGCGCGGGAGGTCTGCCGGCTCTACGGCCGGATGGGCGATGAGGCGGGGGCCGAGCGACTTGCCGCGACGCTGACGCTGCAGGTGCAGGGAACCGATGTGGTCAGGCAGGTGCTGGTCATTGCGCCGTTCGCGTTCCTCGGGGCGATGAGCCGCGATCACGAGGGCTTCCTCGTCCGGGCCCTCGGCCAGCCGCTGGGGGAGCTGAACAGGCAGGCGCGCGCCATGCTCGTGGAGTTCCTGGCGGGCGCCGCGCGAGTTCCGGAGGACTGGCGGGAGAGGCTGCAGCACTTCTGGCACGAGGTCCAGGCGTACGCACCCCGGCCGCGCGGCGGCGGGTTGTTCGGCTTCCGCTGAGCGCCTCCGGTGGCTCAGATGCCCGACAGCAGCGCGGCCAGGCGGGCCTCCCAGAGGATGCGGTGGAGCTCGCCGCGGAGCTGGCCGATGCGCATGGTCATCTCATGCCATCGCTCCGGGGGAAGCGCCGCCTCGGCGGCGGCCGCGGAGCCGAAGCCCGCCAGCTCGCCCCGGTACTCGGCGATGCGCCGGTCCAGCTCCTGCTTCGTCGCGGGGTCGGCCTCGCGTTCGCCGGCGGCCTCGAGGTCGTCGAGCAACCTCTCGGCGCGGGCGACAGCGGACGCGACCAGGCCGCGGTAGCTGGCCTGCACGAAGCGGTCGGGGCCGTACACGGCGATGAGCCCGCGGCGCTCTCCCTTGCGCAGCTCGGCCTCGAGCCCGCCGATGATGGCGGGCGTCGGCGAGAGCACGACGTGGCCGAAGCGCTGGGGATCGTGGAAGTTCGCCGCGGTCTGCGACCAGTTCATCCACTGCTTGTTGCCGCCCGCGTAGCGGTCGCGGCAGACGTTGACGCCGACGACCATCCCCGGCTCGGCGCTGACCCCCATGTCCGCCCACGGGATGGCGACCTCCAGCGTCCAGGCGTCATCGCTCAGCTCGGTCGCCGCCCGCACGTCCGCGCTCCAGCTCGGGTCGCTGCGGGCCGAGTCATAGACGCTGGCGGCGATGTTGATGCCGAACTGGTGGTAGGTGCTCTGATCGTGGTTGGGGTCGACGAAGATCTCGATGGTTTCGCCGTGGAAGATCGCTCCGGAGTCCCGCGGCTGGTGCACGGGGGTCACCTTGTCCATGTTCGGCTCGTGACAGAGCACGCCGAAGTAGAGGAACGTGTCGTCGTAGACCAGCATCAGCTCGGTCTGCGGCTCGACCAGCTCGGGCTTGTTGTAGCGGGTGAAGCCGCTGACGACGGGCGCGGCATCCCAGGCGGCGTCGGAGAGCGCGCCGTCGATGGTGACGGCCTGCGGGGCGCGCGCGCAGGGGTAGACCTTGATGGCGTACTCGTCCATGGCGAGCGCGGCGGATGCCAGCGCGATGCACAGTGCTGCGGCTGCGATCGTGCGCATGATAGCCTCACCCTCGGGCGTCAGTTCACTTGGACGGTGGCCACGGCGTCCCGCTGCGAGAAGAGCTCGCGTGCCACGATCCGGTAGTCGCCGGCCGGGTCGTTGTAGGCGAGCGGGATGGGAAGCTCCACGGCTTCGTCGCCGGCGACGACCACACGGCTGAGCCACGGGAGGTCGGTCTCGCCGGCCTTCGCGGTAATCCAGAACGCGTGGAGGCCCTCGGCGCCGGGCACGGAGATCGACGCGGTGGCGACCGTGCCGCGGGCGGCGGCGCGCGGCTCGATGCTCAGGATGGGCGTCGGGACGGGCGCGTGAGTGAGCGCGAAGAAGCTCGCGCGGGAGGGGATGACCTCAGTCTCGAAGCGCCGCACCTCGCCGAGGTCCTCGGAGTTGCGCATGTCGTAGACGTGCCGGGCCTCGGGCAGCTCCACGCTGGCGACCTCCGCGTTGCCGGACTGGCGGAACAGCGCCATGATCTCGATCTCGCCGTCGCGCCAGCGAATGATCTCGATGTTGCGCAGCCGCTGCCCGGCCGCATCCTCGAGGAAGAGCGGCGGCTCGTGCTCCCCGTCGCGGCTGATGAGTTCGTACATGATCTGCGCGGCAACCTCGGGGGTGTCCTCGACTGAGAGCTTCGGGTAGCTGCCCGCGGACATGTTGAGCAGCACCGCGGCGCCCTGCCCGTAGCGGTTGGCGATGAAGATGGGCACCTCGTCGGCGTAACCAGCCGGCTCGCCCCCGGTCGCGGTGACGGTCGGGTCGATCTGCGCGCCGTCGAAGCTGAACTCGCGTTCGCCGGCGATGGTGGCCGTGGCCGATGCCGCCGGAGCCCTCCCGCCGGTCTCGATGCCGAAGACGTCGTCGAGCAGGCCCTCGGCGAGCGGCTTGCAGTGGCCGTCGTAGATGGCGGGCCGCACGTCGGCGATGACCAGACCGCCGCCGGCCACGAAGTCGCGGATGACCCGGGCCTCCTCGCGGCCGAGGGCCTCGATGCGTGGCAGGACCAGCACGCGGTAGCGATCGGCGTCGAACTCGCCCTGGCGCAGCATGCGGTCCGTGACGTAGCGGAACTGGTAGCCGAGGTCGCGGAGGATCTCGTGGAAGGCCACGTGGCTGGACTCGTAGCTGCCGTAGGTCGTGCCGTCCTCGATCTGGCAGGCGAACTGCGACGGGTAGGAGTAGAGCATCGCGATGTCGGTGTCGAGCATCTCCGAGCGCATGAGCAGGTCGCCGAGGCCCTCGCGCACGATGCGGGTGTCGCGCTGCAGCTCCTTCACGGCCGGGAATGGCCTCAGGTCGGGCGCGATCCAGCCGTGGAAGCGGCCGATGTTGTCCCAGCGCCACCACCACACTGAGGTCATCCCGCGCGTGATCATGCGCCAGAACTTGCGGATCAGCGGATCGGGGTCCTTGTTGTAGCCCATCCAGTTCGAGCGCGGGAAGTCGGGCGGGGCGATGGAGCGGATGACCTCATCCGCCACCCCGGGATAGGGCGACCAGAACTCGTTCTCGCGCACGATCAGGTCGAGGTCGTCGCCGCCCGAGAAGCGTCCGGCGCCCTCGAAGCCGGTGCGGGCGAGCGGGTCGATGGCGGTGTACGCCTCGTCATACGCACGGCAGAACTGGACGAAGTTGTAGGACTTGAAGGCCTGGCGGTCGAACCAGCGCGGGTAGTTGCGCTCGGCCAGCGCGTTGGCCTCCTCGTCGTCGCCCTCCTTCGACAGGCCCACCTGCTCCCAGTCGGTGAACTCGGTGCCCCATGACGCGTTCAGCGCATCGAGGCTCTGGTATACCTCCCGGAGGTACTCCCGGTAGGCCGCCGCGCAGTGCGGGGACAGGCATGAGCCGCGGGTGGTGACCTCGTCGCCGAGCGACCAGACGTAGACGCCGTGGCGGCGGGCGGGGAGGTAGGCCTCGGCCTTCTCCTGCACATGCGCGCGCACGGCCTCCTCATCGTTCCAGCAGAACGGCTGCATGATGCCGTCCTCGGTCTTCGCGGTCATAATTCGCGTGGTGTAGGGGACCCACGAGATGTCGTTGGCCGCCACGTAGAGCGGAGGGTCCGGGGCCTGCCCGAGCTGGAGCGAGACGCCGTTCTCGGCCAGGCTCTGCTCGGCGTAGGGGGCCAGCGTGCCCTTCGGCGTGTCCCAGATCAGGAAGTGGAAGCGATCCTGCTGGCGCTTGGTGATGTGGACGTACTCGTAGGCCGAGTCGATGGTGCACGCCGGCGCGTCACCGGGTGGGTTGCGGTAGAGCGCCGCCTCCACGCGGACGAGCATGGGCATCCACGGCTCGATCTTGAACGAGAACTCGGCCTCTCCCTGTCCGGGATTGAGGATGACGTGGCTGATGTCGCGGCCACGCGCGTCGAAGAGACCCACGCGCAGGCGGTCGTGCTCGGCGGGGCTGCCCTCGATGCTCACGGTCCCGGAGATGTCGTCGCCGACTTCGCCCCAGTACCGGTCGAGGGCCACCTGGGCCACGATGGGGTCGGCCGTGACGGTGAAGGGCGTGCTCGTCCAGGCCTCCACCCCCGCGTCGCTAACTACCCACGCGTCGAAGTGGTACTCGCCACCGGGCAGGGAATCCACCCTCACGCTGAAGGCCCTGGCCGGCAGTGGGCGCTCCTCCAGCTCCACGCTCGGTCCGCCCGCTTTGCGCGCGCGCATCCGCACGACGGGATCGGCGCCCACGGACGCGCCGTGAGCTTCCAGCGTGAACGTCTTCGGCGCATCCCAGCCGAACTGGCCCTCGCCGGCATCTACGCTGAGCGCCATCGTCGGCTCGTGGCCGGCCGCCCAGAGGATTGCGCGGCCCACGCGCTCGGCCCAGTAGTCGTACTCGACCTCCCAGCCGAGAGCGTAGGGGATGTCGGGTTGGGCCGGCAGGCGGATGCCGCGGCCCCGGCCGACGGCGTAGGCGTCGCCGACGGGCCCGCGGGCGAGAACGGGCGGCAGGTCCTCGATCCGGTTCTCGTCCTTCAACACGCGCTCGTCGTTGGAGCCGACGAAGACCAGCCCCGCGCCCTCGGTCACGGGCTTGAGCACCTTGTACTGCTGCTCGGGCGACATCTTGTCGAGCCCCAGGCTCAGGAAGACGTAGGCGTCCCACTGCTGATCGAGGAGCCGAAGCATGCGCTGCTCGCCGACCTCGCCGCCATGCCAGTGTGTGCGGGTGGTGTCCACGATGCGGGCCCAGAAGACGGCCTCGGCCTCGATCTCGAAACGCTGCATCAGCTCCACGCACTCGCGCGCCGCGACTCCGCGCCCGTTGGTGAAGAACAACACGCGGGTGCTGCCGAGCGCGTAGGGCCGTGCCCAGTCGGTGTGCGGGGTCTCGAACTCGAAGGTCAGCGCGTGATCGACCTCAAGCTCGGCGATGTCCTGCGCGGCGGCCGGTCCCAGCGACAGGGCCAGCACCGCCGAGATGCCGATGATGATGCGTGTCATGGCGCTTGCCTCCCGTTCTCGCTGCGCGCGGATGAGCGAACGAAGCGGTGGCCGCGTGACGCGCGGTCAGAGATCGTAGATCAGCTCCATCAGCTTGACTTCCCACTTGAAGCTGTTGTAGACGTCGATGGACTGCAGAAGCTGCTCCTCGGCGGCGATGCCGGGCGCGCCCTGCCGGCCCTCAAGCTGCGGCGCGTACTCGTCGAGCCACTGCTGGATGAGCTCGATCTTGTCGGCCAGGGCCTCACGGGCGTGCTCGTTTGCCAGCGCGGTCTCCAGGTCCTCGCGCGCGGCCGCGACGTCGAACTCGGCCACCACGCGCGGGGTCAGGTCGATGCCGGCAAGCTCCTCGCGCACGGCGCCGGCCCGCGCCTGGATGTCGGCCAGCACCTCTTCATTCGTGCGGCCCTTCAGGTCCCAGAAGGCCATGCGCACTCTGCGGGTGTCGGACGGGAAGCTGATATCGGTCTCCACCGCGTAGCTTCCAGGGGCGAACCGCATCTGTGCCCCTTCGACTGGAACCGCCAGCATGGCGCATGGGCCCTCACCCTCGCCCTTGGCCACGTCGAAGATCTCGTCGTAGTAGACCGCCCACCAGTTCTCGGGCAGGGGGGCATCGACCGAAGCGCCCTGCTCGACGAGCTGCGAGGGCGTCTGGATGCGGCGCGCGCCGTCGCGCTTGTGCCACGAGGTGAAGAAGCTGGGGTAGCAGCGAAGCTTGAGGACGAGCGATTCGACCGTCTGCACGGGATCGACGGCGACCTCGACCCCGAGCCAGTCGCGGCCCGGCAGGCCGAAGAACCGCACGCGCACGTCCGCGGCCTCATCGTGCCAGACCATGTCCATGATGGCGCGCTCGCCGCTCTCGACCGCCATCATGCTGCTGATGGGGGTGGTGCCGATGTCCCGGCCGTTGATCTGGATGAAGATGAAGCCGCTGTGGTACCAGTTGCATGACGAGGGCCGGGGCATGCCGATGTAGCCCTCCAGGGGCACCACCTTGCCGCCGTGGGCGGGGTCCACGCAGACCTTGTGCGCGATGGCGTAGGCCGCGGGGCCGAAGCCGAAGACCGAGTGGAGTTCGCGGATGAGGTGGCCCTCATGCTCGCCGCCCGTGCCTCGCCGCTCCTTCGGCGGGTTCACGGTGACGGTCGCGCCGGTGCCTTCCTCCTGGGCCCATGCAGCCGGAGCCATGAGAGCGACGAACACGCCGAGGACCATCCACTGCGGACCGCGCCGGAGGCACATTGCTGACCACTCCCCTGGTTATGCCGCACCAGAAGGTAGTTCGCTGTGGAAGCGGGCGAATCCTTTGCCTGCATGGTCCGCGCGCAAGGCAGGGACCGCCCGCCCACTCGCCGAAGCTGTCGCGAGATGGCGGGATGGCAGGGAGCGCTGTTCGGGAGGCGCGGACGATGGTGCGGAGCGGGACGGTCGGGCTGCTGGCAGGGCCGGCATGTGCCGTGGGATGCAGGTCGCCACAGTGCCCCCAGATGGCCGGCAGGCCTTTCAGAGGACCACGCCTTGGCGCAGCAGGTGGTCTCGCAGCAGGCCGACGGGCAACTCCCGCGGGTGCAGTCCCTCCCGGACGCTAAGGGCGGCCGCAGTGCCGGCGGCCTGGCCCATGGCCATGCACGCCGGGATCATGCGTGCCGAAGCGCGGGCTTCATGCGTTCCGGAGAAGCAACGCCCGGCTACGAGCAGGTTCTCGACCTGCTTCGGCACCAGACTGCGAAACGGGATGGAGTAGGAAACGCCCGGTTCCAGCGCACGCCCCTCGTGCTCGGGCTTCTCTCCGGGCACAACACCATGGGTATCGATCCAGCAGGCGTAGCGGCAGATGCCGTCTTCGAAGTCGCGGCCTTCCATTACGTCGTCCGGCGTCAGCGTGTACTCACCTCGGATGCAGCGCGTCTCTCGCACACCCAGCAGGGAGGCCGTGGCGGCGAGGCTGGCGCGTTCCCAGCCGGGGACACGCCCCTTCATGAAGTGCAGGTTGCGCCAGATCTCGCGCCTTGCCCCAATCGCTGCCTGCGTGATGTCGCGAGCGTTCGTGCCGTCCATGCCGTGAGCGTGCGACGCATTGAAGTACGTCTCGTCCTCTCGCAAGAGGTTGTCCGTACCGGAGTGGACGCGGTTGGGGGCGATCCCGTTCGCCGATCTGAGGCGCCGGGCTTCGTCCGTTAGCTCGGCATAGTGGGCGGCGGTGTATGCTCCGGCCCGGGCGAAGTCGAGGTTATGGACCTTGCTCAGCAACCCGATTGGTTGCATCAGTCCATCGCTCTCCCGCCCCTTCCCGCACGGAGCACCGGCGCGTGCTGCGATGTCGGCGTCGCCCGTGCCGTCCACGATACAGCGAGCAAGCACGGCCTGCCTCCCGCTCTTGTTCTCAACGACGATGCCGCGCAACTCATTGCCCTGCATGACGACATCGGTGACGAGTGTCTGGAGAAGCACGTCAACGCCGGCCTGCTCGATCATGTCGTCGAGGAGCACCTTCAGCGCCTCAGGGTCGAAAGGCACCCAGTAGCGGTCGGGGTCATCGTGTGGACACGGGACGGGCAGGTGCGCAGCGCCCCACCGGACGAGAGTCTCGACCACCTCCCACGGGATGCCGCGGAGGATGATCTTCTCCTGGTCGTGATACGGCCCCAAACGGTTCATCATGCCGCTTGTGGCCTGGCCGCCGAGACAAAGCTGGTTCTCGAGGAGAATGACGCCGGCCCCCGCCCTTGCGGCGGCCAACGCCGCTCCAACCCCGGCCGGGCCGCCGCCGCATACGGCCACGTCTACATCAGCGCACACGGGGATCTGCCGGGACTCCTCTGTCAGCGTTCGGGTCATCTGCTTGCTCCTTGCCGTGGTGGCTTGGGCTCTGCTCGTGGGAGTACCTGGTGGCCGGGATCCAGCCAGCCGGGCTCTCGGGGATTCTCAAGTAGTCGATGGCGCCTCATGCTGCTCGCCGGATGTGGTCCACGCTAGAAGCGCAGCCGGAAACCCGGAATATCGGCCTGATGCGTTGGGACGCATCCACGCAGAGGCGTCTCAGAGCCGCGTAGCGCGTTCCGCTTTCTGGGCGAAAGACTTTCCGGCCAAGCTTCTAATCAAAGATACGCGGGTCGGTCGTTACCGCGATCAGATCCAGGTACAGTGACTCCCGCGGGGTGAGCTTGAGGACATGCTCCCCGGCCTGCAGGCTGAAGGGCTGCAGGCAGGTCAGGCTCTGCCTTCGGTTGTGTGCCACCATGGACCAGGTCCATGAGGTGTCGCTGCGGAGGCTGGCCTGCTCCAGTGGCTGGTCATCCAGGCAGAAGAACAGGGAGTCGTGAGACCCGACCGGTTCCTCCGACCGCACGCGCATGAGCACGACGTAGCTCCCGTCGGCAGGCACGGTGAAGCGATACTCCGTGGGTTCGCCGTCCCTTGGGCCGGCAACGAGGACGCACTTCGCGCCCGAGGCCAAGTCGTCCGGAACTACCTCATGCGCGGTTCCGCCGGAGGGCTCTTCGGCCTCCATGTATGCCACGAAGGCTCCATCGCTGGCGGGCTTCACCGGAGGCACATAGTCTGTCGTGGCGTACACCGTGACAGGGCGCGAGTAGCCGTTGGCCAGCCTGACGAGGAAGGCCCCCCGGTAGACCTTGCGGTCCCTCATCCGGTCGGGGACGACGCTCACGGTGAACTGCACCGTCTGCCCCGACTGAAGGACGCCCTGGTCCGGGGTGACGGTGAACCAGTCAAATGCCTCGTTTTGAGCGATCCGGTAGGCGCTGGAGAACCCGGGGCCCGACACCTCGGCCGTCACTGATTCCTGGACGCCCGCCCGCACCTCATCCGCGGAGAACTCAAGCTGATACCGATCCAGATAGACGGGTATCGGCCGCTCCGGCAGCACCATTGCGGAGCCGGCGGCGATGGCTCCGATGTCAATTCCGCTGCCCGTTGCGGGCGCGAAGTTGTCAATCGCCGTCCCGTGCCCAACGGCCTCCGACGTTGCCGAGGGCTCAAAGAGGCCTGCTGAGGCATCCACGAACTCCGGTGCGCCCAGGATGCCGTGGGGTTCGGCGATACTGTCCTCCGTGGACAGCAGGTTGTAGTCACACTCGGAGTGGACCGACTGCGCAATTCCGCGGATCGCCCTCCTGCCGGCGAAGATGTTGTTCCTGGCTACAACGCGCAGGTTCTGCCGCAGGCTGAGATCACTTCCGCCCCCGTAGCAGGTGTTGTTGAAGATGAACGACACGGCGCTGGGGCCGTTGGCGTAGGAGGAGGTCTTGATGGTCTGCCCCGCGATGCCGCGCTCGTCTCCCATATTGACCAGCAGGTTCTGGAAGACGTAGGAGGGGCTGGACATGCAGCCCTGGATGCTTACACCACACAGGCACCCCTCGAACTTGTTGCGGAAGACACGGACGTTCGTCTGCCCGCCGTCAATCTCCAATGCGTCATCGTTGGCGAAGCAAATGAAGTTGCCGTAGATGTCCGCATCCCGGTTGAACCCGCCGTCGAGATCAAAGTTGCCTGCCCCCTCGACGGCATCGTTCCAGCGATGCAGGTCGCTGCCCACGAAGTCGTTGTAGCGCAGCACGGTGGACTGAGGCTTGTCAATACCCACCGCCTGCGGGCCGGCGGGGTGGGAGTAGTACCATGAGTTAGCTGTAGAGACCGGGTCGTGGATGTAGCAGCGCTCCACCACCGTGCCGATGCTCTTGCTGATGCGGATGGCGCTGTCCCAGTTGATGGCGGCGCCGTCCTCGGTGTAGAACTTCCCGTCGAGGTCGAACCTCTGGGTACCGATCCGGCCCCAGTCGGCGATGTCGCAATTGACGATCCTGACGTACTCACACCTCTCGATCGCAATAGCGTCCTTGTGCCCTCCGCGCAGCATCAGTCCGTCGAGAATGATGTACTTCGCTTTCCTCAACTCGATGAGAGGGCTCTGGCGGTCGTTTTGCAGCACGAAGCCCTCTCGGGCAGTGTATCGGATCCAGCCGTCCGGCGAACCGGCCTCGCTGATCACCAAGTTGCCATCGAAGTTGCCCTCATCGAGCACAACCGTCCTGGCGATCGGGACGTGGCTGCTCCATGTCGTGAAGTCGGTCCGGCCCAGGACCTGTCCGTCGCCCCCCACCAGCTCCAGCTCGTACGAGGTGTCCTCTTCGAGGTTGACGATGCTGCCACGGTACATGCTGTCTTCCGGGAAGTACGCGGGCCGGAACGCGCTCTGCCAGTCGCCACCCGTGCGGCGGTAGCGCATGTGCAGGGCCTCCAGCTCCGGGCTGGTGAAGTACACTGAGCAGGCATTGAACAGAGGAACTGCGCAGAAGGGCGGCACGTCCAGCTTCACGTTCCCCCCGGAGTTCCGCTCCTCAATGAGCGCCTGCTCTTGCTCGGTGGGCTTCTCAGCGAACTTGACATACGTGTAGGTGATGCTCTCGCCATCGCCACTGGCGTACAGGCAAGTCTCGATGTCCATCACGCCGCTCCAGCCGAACTCGCCGCGCATGTCAACGGCGTACAGACCGGGCCGGTCAATCCTGATCGCGACACGCTTGTCGTACGGATCCCGCCGAATCAGCTTGACCTCTCCTCGATCCGAGACGGCCGCGACCTCGACCAGGAAAAAGGGGGTTCGGTCAACATCAACAGTGAAGACCCGGCCGGCAGTGACCCAGTTCGGCTCGCCCTCGGCATCCTCGAGGTGCAGGCTTCCCGTTTCGGTGGTGATCCGTCCCGGCGTCGAGTCAAAGAGCCTCCATCCGCCCTGGGAGAAATCGTCCACGAGTTGCGCGTGGAGCGGGGATGCTGACAGGACCAGCGCAATGAGCGGCCAGCAACGAGCAGCTCGCATGGCATGTGCCTCCATAATGCATACAGGAGTGGGACCGGGGTCTGGGCGCGTGCGCGCGCCCGGTGCATCCGCTTCTGTCGAGAGAACCGACCGTACTCCTGTTTCGCCAGCAGGAGGCCCCGACCTGCCCTGCTCGGTGCGGATGCCCACCACGTGCGCGCCCTCGATGGGCCGGCCATCCGGCCCGGTGACCGTTCCGGCGAAGAAACCCTCCTGCCTGACCTCGGGCGGGTCGATGTCCGAGTCAGGCGGGCCCTCGACGACCTCGAAGCCGAAGCGGTCCCGGTTCCTGGCGGGCTCGATCGTCCGGCAGTTGATCTTGATGCGGTAGCGAGTGCGGCCGTCGGCCTCGGCCAGCCCGATGTTGCCGCAGTAGTAGATGGTGCAGATGGCGTTCTCGGGGTCGTGCGGCTCGACGAAGCTGATCGACCACAGCCAGCGGTGCCTGGCGGCGTTGGCGCAGCGCACCTCGGCCACGTCGAAGCCGCCACCGGTCTCGGCGTCCGCGTCACCGAGGTCATCGGAGCTGATCAGCTCCGGCGACCCGGCGACGTCGGGTCGGGTGTCCAGCCGGCGCTCGACGTCATCAGGCAGGCCGTCACCGTCGGCCTCGTGGGCGAAGCTCGGCGCGACAGGACATGCGAGGAGAGCCAGCGACAGAGCAAGAAAGAGATTAGAGCGCATCAGAACCGCAGAGATGATCTGACCCCCCTGGTGCACCGTCTGTTCGCGCACCTCATGCTGCTGATACGGACGTTCCCCCTCCCGGGCGGGTGGTTCCACCGGCCGCACATTGTATTGCTATCACAATACAGTTCCGCCGCCCGTCAATGGTCGAGCGCGTTAAGGTCTCGTGTCCGAGTCGGCTGGCGCGTGCTCGCCCGATCGGGCCCCGTCCTGCTCCACGCGCACGGCCCGCGGCGAACCGCACTCGCGGGCGCGGGTCAGGACGTCACACCTGCGGGATCTCGACCTCGCGGAAGTCGCGGAGGTACGGTGCGACCTCGTCGCTCCAGGGCCCGATGCGCGAGAAGTCGCAGTCCGCGACGGCCACGCCCTCGCCCTCCGGCACCTCCGCGAGGACCTCGCCCCAGGGCGCGATGACGGCCGAGCGCCCGACGCCCTCGAGGTAGCCGCCCGCGTCGTAGGTGCCCACGATGTTGGCGGAGGCGAGGAAGACGCCGTTCTCGAGTGCGCGGACCATGCACTGGGCGCGGTAGGCCTCCGGGGCGGGGTAGTGCCAGTCGCGGCAGGCCTGGGTGTCCAGCCAGGCGGTGGAGTGCAGGATCAGCCGCGCGCCGGCCAGCACCAGCCGCCGGATGTACTCCGGGAAGATGTAGTCGTAGCAGATGGTCAGGCCGGCGGTGCAGAACCCCAGGTCGAGCAGGCACGCCTCGCTGCCGCGGGCGAAGCCCTCCGCCTCCTGCAGATACAGGAAGACCTTGCGGTAGACCGCCGCGATCTCGCCGTCGGGGGAGACCGCGACCGCGGCGTTCCAGGGCCGGCCGCCCGGGCTCCGCTCGGGCATGCCCGCGACCAGCCACGCGCCGCACTCGGCCGCGGCCCGCGCGAGCCGGTCGGTCACCTCGCCGGGGATCGGCAGCGCGACCTCGGCGGCATCCTCGGGCAGTCCCGACAGGGCCATCTCGGGCAGCACGATGAGGTCGGCGTCGCGCGAGCCCGCCTCGGCGATGAGGTCGAGCGCCTTCGCGAGGTTCGCTTCGAGGTCCCCCGGTGTCACCTGCATCTGCGCGACTGCAATCCTGGCCACGGCGATCGCTCCCTTCCGATGATCGTGACCCGTCTCTTCTCCGCCTACCGGCGACCGTCCTCGCTCTGGCGCGGTCAGATCGCGACCGCGCGGCGCCGGGAGGCACCGCCTGAGATGGAAGGAGGTCCGAGCGCCGCGGACGCACAAACTCTACCGTGGTGCGACACTCAGGACACATGCTCCGATGATACCGCCTTAGGGGGTCTTGCGGCCATGGCTCGGATTGCCCTCAGGTCCGTCCGCGGCACGTTCCCGTTCGTAGCTGCGCTCGTCTGGATTGTGGCGAGCAGCATGCCCGCGCAAGCCTACGAGATGAGCGAGCCGTTCTACACGCTGACGGAGGAGTACGTCTCCCCGCACATCCCGTGGGCGAAGCCCTACGCGGGTGGGGAGATCAGGGCGCTCTTCATCGTGCCCAGGGGCACGGCGCGCGAGGTGATCGAGGTCGCCCAGCGCCTGAGCATGGAGTACGAGGTGGTGATGACGCTCTCGGACACCGAGCTTGGCTGGACCGCCGCCTCCAGCCATTACGCGCTCGCTGAGGGCATCTCGCAGGAGGAGATGATCTCCGAGCTGCGTGAGAAGCTGCAGGGCGACTACGACGTCATCATCACCGGGCACCTCGACTGGGACATGTTCCCCATGGAGCTGCTCTACATGATGATGGAGAAGGTCCACGACGGGACGGGGCTGGTGCACTCCTACAGCACATTCGGGCGGAACGACATCGTCGACCGCATCTTCGCCAAGCCACCGGTCGAGGCCCCCTCCGTGACCGCCGGGGTGCCCTGGCAGGCGCTGCCGGTCTGGCGCGACCTCGGGATCGACACGGTCGTCGAGACGCGGCAGTTCCACGACGGCCGCATGGTGCTGCTCAACCACGGGCCGAACAAGCCCCGCTTCCTGTTCCTGACCCCCACGCCCGAGGAGACGGATTGGTCCTACCGCGAGCTGCACTACGAGTACTACCAGTCGCTCGCGCTCAAGGCGATTATCTGGGCCGCCCGCAAGGACCTCGACGTGCAGATCACCCAGATCGGTGTCGGCGCCGACACCATCCGCCGCGCCGATCTCGGGGCCACCCAGCTCAGCGCCACGCTCACGGGGCCGGCGCCGGGACTGGCGGCGAGGCTGGTCGTGCGCGATGAGGACGGGCGGCAGCACATGGTCGCCCGTCGGACGGTCAATGGCGACACGCTCAGCTTCGACATGGCCCCCATGCCCGCCGGCAACTACTTCGCCGACCTCTGGCTGGCCTCGGGCGGCCAGACCGTCACCTGGGGCTCGGCCGCCTTCACCGTCACCTCGGACCCCTCCATCGCGTCGCTGACGCTGGAGCCCACGCACGCGCAGCCGGGGGAGACCGTGACGGCGCAGGTGGACTTCGGCGGAGGGCGGATGCCGGCCGGCCATGAGCTGGTCGTGGAGGTGACGGACAACCTCGGCCGCGTCATCGCACGCAAGTACAGGTCGCTCCCGGCCCGCATGGCCGGGGTGCGGGTGGCCTTCCGCGTCTCCAACCCCCTTGCGCTGAGCGCCGACGTGACCGCCCGCCTGGAGAGCGACGGCCAGGTCATCGACCGCGAGACGGCGTGGCTGTACGTGCCGCTGCAGCGCACGCGCGGCACCTTCGCGCACGCGGTGTGGAGCGCCGACCGCAACTGCAATGAGTTCACGCGGCGGCTCATGCTGCGCCAGCTCCATGCCATGGGCGTGGACATGATGACCAACTCGTCCAGGGATGTGGAGATCCAGGCCTGGAGCGCGCGGAACAACTTCGACACCATCCCCTACGCTACGCGCTACCACTACTCGGAGAGCGACCTGGTGCGCAAGCCCTGCCTGACCGATCCGGAGTTCCTCTCCGACGAACTGGGGCGGCTGGAGGAGCTGGGCGAGAGCCTGGGCCCATACGGGCCGCGGGCCTACACGCTCGGCGACGAGTGCTTCCTGGCGCGGGGGCAGACGGACGTGTGCTTCTCGGAGACCTGCATCGCCGACCTGCGCGAGTGGCTGCGGGGCGAGTACGACTCGGTCGCGGCACTCAACGAGTCGTGGGGCACCAACTACGCCAGCTTTGATGAGGCGGAGCCGATCACGCTGGCCGACGCGCGGGAGGCCGATCAGCCCGCGCGCTGGGTCGATCACCGCCGGCACATGGAGTTCGTCTATGCGCGGATGATGGCGCGGGCGCGGGAGGCGATCCGCCGCGGCGACGACGGTGCGGAGGTCGGCTTCGACGGGCCCTTCGACACCTCCAGCTTCTCGGGCAACGACTGGTGGCGGCTGATGCAGGCGTTCGACATCTGCAACCTCTACGAGCGCCACGAGGAGTGGGAGGCCGTCCGGTCCTTCGCCGATGACGACGACCTGCTCGGCGTCTGGTACGGCGGGTACTTCCAGTACCGCACCGAGGACTCCGAGCGCCTGTGGCCGTGGCGCGCGCTCCTTAACGGCTTCAACAGCATGTGGTGGTACGCGGTCTACCACGGCCTGAGCACCTGCCCGATGGACGCGGTGACCCCGAGCATGACGGTCTACGGCCCGTTCCGGTGGGCCAGCGAGGAGATCGCGGAGCTGAAGGCCGGCCCGGCCAAGGCGCTGATGGAGGCCGAGCGCCTGCACGACGGCATTGCGGTCCACTACTCGCAGCCGTCGCTGCACGTCTCCACCTGGGACCCGACCTGGGGGCGCCTGGACAAGATCTGGCTCTCGACCTACCGCGTGCTGGAGGACATGGGCCTGCAGTACGACTGCTACGCCTATGCCCAGCTCGAGGACCAGGGCCTCGACCCGGAGGAGTACCCGGTCTTCGTCATGCCCTGCTCGCGGGCGCTCTCGCCCGCCGAGGCGCAGGCGATCCGGGAGTACGTCAACGCCGGTGGCACCGTCATCGCCGACCTGCTTCCCGGTGTGTTCGACCACCACGGGAAGCCGCTGGCGACGGGCCTGCTGGACGACCTGTTCGGGGTCAAGCGCGCCGAGGGCGGCCGGCAGACCGGCCAGGTGGGCGTGATTGAGCTCGCGGGCGAGCAGGTGGAGCTGCCGGAGATCGACGTGGACGGCGGCGTGGCTGCGAGCGGCGCGGAGCCGATGGGCCGGGCGGGCGAGGTGCCGCTGCTGCTGGTGAAGGAGGCCGGTGCGGGGCGGACCGTGCTGCTCAACTACGGCCTGCCGGCTGCGGACCGGGCGCGGATGGAGCCCGAGGCGCTCGATCACTGGCGGGTCCTCCGTGGGGTGTTGGCGATGGCCGGGGTCGCGCCCCGGGTGAGCGTAACGGCCGATGGCGGGCCCCTGCGTATGCTTGAGACGGTGCGCTACGCCGACGGTCCGGCGCAGTATCTCGGCTTCGTCAAGTACCGCACCGACCCCGAGGAGCCGGCGGTTTCCGCGCGCGTGGCGACCGGGGAGCGCATGTACACCTGGGACATGCGGACCGGGCAGTACCTGGGCAACGTGGCCGAGTGGGAGGCCGAGTTCGTGCCCTCGCGCGGGAAGCTCTTCGGCCGCCTGCCCTACCGCGTCGATGGCCTGAGTCTGAGCCTCACCGACGGGACCGTCGAGGCGAACGAGCGCGAGTCGCTGCATGTGATCGGCGCGGCGATGCGGCTGCACGCCGACGTGGCGCCGGGCCGGCACTGGGTGCACGTGCGGGTGATCGGGCCCGATGGCGAGGAGCGGAGGCACTACGCCCGCAACGCCGAGCTGACGCACGGGACGGGAGTGACGTACATCCCGATGGCGCTCAACGACCCCGCCGGCACCTGGACCGTCGAGGCGCGGGACGTGATCAGCGGGGAGAGCGCGCGGGCGACCTTTGAGCTATCCGGGCGGGAAGAGTGAGAAGTCGAGACGGGGGAGGCGACGGTGTCTTCAGTCGTTTGGGGGGGCCTCACGAGCCGCGGCTGCGCCGGCGGTCGGGGCGAGGTCGGGCCATGCGCTCTGCGAGTATCGGTCTGAGACAAATGGCACCCTTCGAGGGGGACGGATGATGAGCCGCTCACTGAGGATCATGGCATGCCTGATCGCCGCCCTGGCGGCGGTCGGCGCGGCGGCGCAGGAGCTGGGCGAGACGCGCGTCTACGAGTGCAAGCGCGCCGCCGATCGCCCGGTCATCGACGGCGAGCTGAGCGAGGCGTGCTGGCAGCAGGCCGCCAAGACCGACCAGTTCGTGCGCGTCATGAAGGGCCCGGCTGAGATCCAGCAGACCCTCGTGCAGGCGGCCTACGATGACGCGAACCTCTACATCGGCGTCACCTGCCTGGAGCCCAACCCCGGCGCCATCAGCGCGCGGGTGACGACGCGCGACATGAGCGCGGTGATGGGCGACGACGCGGTCGAGATCTTCCTTCGGCCGAGCCTCGATGGGCCCGACTACTACCAGCTCTCGGCCAACTCACTGGGGACGCGCTACGACGGCAAGGCCTTCGAGGCAGGCTGGAACGCGGACTGGAAGGCCGCCGGCTCGGTGGGCGAGGACGCCTGGCGTCTCGAGTGTGCGATCTCCTTCGAGTCGCTGGGCGGCGTCGGCGCGCCGGGAGTGGTCTGGGGCTTCAATGTCTGCCGCGACAGACAGGCGGGCGGGGAGACCGAGTGGTCGGCGTGGTCGGACACCATGGGCGGCTTCCACACCCCCGAGCGCTTCGGCCACCTGGTGTTCGCCGGCACCACGACGGGCGTCAACCGGAGCCTGGTCATCGAGTGCGCCAACTCAGCGCGCGAGAGCATCTCGCTTGAGGAGACCATCGTTGAGGCGCTGCGTGAGATCCGGAGCGGGATGGACCTGATTCCCGAGCAGGAGAGAGAGCAGGTCGAGCCCGCCGCCGGGCGCGCGCAACAGGCGCTTGACGCCCTGCACGAGTTCCTCGAGGCAGACAGGCCCTTCGACCTGGAGGGCTGGATGGCGGTGAACGAGCAGCTCGAGGCATCCGCCGAGGAGATGGACCGGATGTCGTGGATCATCAAGTTCGGGAGGCTGCTGGCGGATTGACGGCAGGACGATGGCAGGCGGGTGTGCCGCCGGGGAGGGATGGGCAGGCCTGCCTATCCTCCCGCGAAGCCCGATTGCTGTTGCGCCCTCCCACGCCAGAGACCGGAGAGGCCTCGGGCCAGGGCGAACCGCCGAAATCCTGACGAATGCGGAGGCGATGGTCTATGCCAAGATGGACAACTCTCGTCGCGACTGCGCTGCTGGCGGCGGTGGTTGCGGGCGCCCAGGATGAGGCGGCTGAGGACGCCCGGGCAGCCCCCGCGCACGGGGACCGATTCGCCTTCGGGATGACGGTGAGCTTCCCCGGCTCCCAGAGCCTGCGGTTCCGGCTGCTCTCAGAGCCGCTGCCGGACCTGGGCCAGGGCGGGCCGGTGACGGAGCTGAAGCTCGGCCCGCCGCTGGACCTGTGGATCCTGGGGATGGATGGCAACCGTCTCGACGTGCCGGAAGCGCGGCTGGTCGATCCCAACGGGGAGGTCGTCGAGGCCGATCCACCGGGGCACTGGCGTGTGGATCGGCCGGCGCCGGGCTACTACGAGCTGACCGTCCCCGAGACCGGCGCGGCCTGGCGCCTGTGGTCGGCCTTCCACCCGTTCATGGTGCGCCTGGACGGGCCGGTCGCGGTGACCGTCGGCGCGGAGCCGGGAGCGGTCTTCCTCTACCCGTCGGGCGAGCAACGTGAGCTGACCGAGGCGGGCGAGGCGACGATCGGCCCCGGCGACGACGTGCAGTGGGCGGCGTTCCTGCCCTGGGACCTCTTCGAGCCGTCCGCGCCGCAGGTGGCGATTGAGGGCGAGGCGGCTCTCGCGCCCGGGCAGCAGCTTGACATTCGGGCGGTGGTCTCGGATCCCGACGATGACGTTCGGCGCGTCACATGGTACCTGCCGGGCGGTCGGACAGTCGCGGGCGAGCGCCTGCGGCTGGAGCCGAGCTGGGTCGAGTCATGGACGGCGCGGGTGGAGGTCGAGGACGCGCTGGGGGCGACGGCCTCCGCTGAGATCGAGGTCGTGCCGCCGCCGCTGCACGAGGCCGGGCTCGAGCACGTGATCATGGTGCAGGCGGAGGACTTCACCGGGGAGGGCGGCGGCACGGTGGAGGTTACCGACCGCGGCCACAACGTCGGGGGAATGATCACGAAGTGGCACCAGGACCTGGGCCACTGGCTGGAGTGGACGGCCAACATCGACGAGCCGGCCGAGTATCTGCTCTACGCCCGCTACGCGACCGGCAGCAACAACACCCGGCGCGAGCTGACCATCGACGGGTCTTCGCCCGGCGACGAGTTCACCGAGATCGCGTTCCCGAGGACCGGAGGATACGGTCGCGCCGGGGACGAGTGGCGCATGAAGAGGCTGGGGCCTCCGGTCAGGCTGTGTGCCGGTGAGCACACGCTACGGATGACGAACCTCGGCGACGGACTCGCACTCGACTACATCGCGCTGGTGCCGGCGGAAGAGGGTGAGTGAGATGGTTCGCTCCGTGAGCCTGATGCTGGCGTTGCTGGTGGTGGGGGCGACGAGCGCGCGGGGGGAGCGCGAGGAGTTCACGCTGCCGCAGGAGACCGCGACGAGGATGTGGCGGCTGACCAACGACCCGTCGTGGCGCGACTGGGCGAACTACCACATCCGCAACTGCTGGAGCCCGGACGGGCGGTACGTGTGCACGGTGCGCTACCGCGCGTACGACTTGGACGCCGACGGCGGCCCCTTCGTCCGCGTGATCGAGGTGGCGACCGGGGAGGTCGTGCGCAGCTTCGACATCGCCAACACACCGCGGTGGGCGCACAACCACAACTGGCTCTTCTTCGTGCAGCAGCCGGAGGACGGCGGGCTCTGGAACGTCATGTGGTGGGACGTGGAGCGTGACCGGGTGGCGCAGCTTGAGGGGCACGCCGGCTACCTGGGCTGCACCGACTACCGGGACGAGTACATCTACGCCAGCCGCGTGACCTTCCCCGACGGCGGCTCGGCGGCAGGGGCGCGCATCCCGATCCACGGCGGCGCCCCGGACCCCCTGCCCCTGGGCGGCCAGCTTGAGGCCAACCCCCGACACCCGAAGGTCTACACGCGCATCAGCAACTACTTCGAGCCCTTCAAGCCCACCCGGCTGTTCTTCGACCCCGATGGCGGCAACATCGGCGTCGCCAGCACCTGCCTGCAGCAGTGCCACCAGTCGTGGTCGGGCGGGGGCGAGTGGTACCTGTTCGGCAATCAGCCCATGAAGGGCCGGCGCTGGGACGAGCCCTTCCCCAGCAACCAGCACTACCTCTCGGTGATGAGCTGTGGGGACATCTGCCGCGGCGCGAGGACCGACCGCTACCTCGTCGGCAGCGGCGCGACAGGTCAGATCGTCTCCGCCGACCTGCGCTCCGGCGGGGGTCACGTGGTGGTGCCCGAGGCGCTGTCCTACATCCACGACTCCTCGACCTACAAGTACTCGGGGGACAGCGCCTATTACGACAACGACGCGAAGGGCAGCCCCGACGGGACGAAGATCTGCTTCGTGAGCTGCTACGACCTCAAGGACGGGCCGATCACACACATCAGCGAGCAGTCGTCGCAGGAGACCGGTCCCGGCCTGCATGTGGCCTCGACCGAGGGCTTCCCGGAGCAGGGGCGGCTGAGCGTGAGGTCTGAGGTCATCGGCTACGAGCACAAGACCGAGACGACCTTCGAGGGCCTGACGCGCGGCATGTACGACACCGGACCGGCATACCTGCGCGAGTGGGACGCCGAGAGGCTGGCGCAGGTCAGCGAGTACCCCGACGACCTGCGACCGGGCTGGACGGTGACCTCGTTCGATGCCCGCCTGATCCCCGAGAGCCAGATCGAGCAGATGGAGCTGCCGGCGCGGTTCGCGCGCGAGGACTGGCCGGACCGCGACACCCCGCTGATGTGGCAACGGCGGACGGATGTCTACGTCGCGGTGGCGCGCAGGCCCGACCGGCCGTGGCTGCGCGGGACCGCGGAGGGCGTGGAGCTGATCCCCGGAGAGCTGCACTTCGAGACGAAGGGCTACCGGATCCTCCGGGACGGAGAGCCGCTGGGCGGCGAGTTGGTAGCGGCCGGGCAGAGCATCGAGCTGCCCGGTGCAGGGGAGTACCAGGCCGTGGCGGTGGAGCACTCGGGGCTGGAGAGCGAGCCGTCGAGGGTCCTGCGCGTCGCGAACGCCACCGGGCTCAGCGTGCTTGCCGAGCCGCCGGACGACTTCTCCTGGACGCGCGAGCGGTGGCTGATCGAGGGTGAGCCCGCCGAGGCGGAGGCGGCGAAGGCCGCGCCGCGGGCGGTGCGTGAGATCCTGCACCGCTATGACGACGTGATCCACCGGGAGTGGTACGAGAACGGGGCGCCGGTGCGGCGGCATGACCTCGATGCGGAGGGCAACGCCATCCGGCGGCTGCACTACGAGGACGGGCGGCTCGCGCGCAGGGAGTACTACACCGCCGATGGCGAGCTGAATACCGAGGAGCTGTTCGACGCCGACGGCTTCATCACCGAGGCGGTCCGCTACCGCTACGGCGAGGAGTACGAGCACTGGTGGTACGTGAAGGGCGCGCCGGTGAAGCTCTGGACGGAGCGCGGCGGCCACCACACGGCCTCGCCCGAGCGCGGCGGCACCTACGTCAAGCAGGGCATCGATTGGGTGAAGGTCGCGGAGAACGAGGCCTGACGGGCGTCCTTGTGGCAACGGCTTCACTGCTTGAGCAGCCAGTAGCGATCGACCCAGACCGCCTGCACGTCGTCGGGCCTCTGCGGCGGCGCCGCCCAGATGTACATGCGGCCGTGCAGCCTTCCGGTGGCGATCTCGTAGACATGGTAGCCATCGTCCGCGATCTCGTCGCACTCAACGCGGATGCCGCCGATCCCCCTGCGGTTCTCGAGGTCGTAGACCCCGGCGGTGAAGGCCGGGCCCTCCTCGGCGGTGCTCTCGCAACGGATCGCGGCGTAGACGGTGTAGGTCGCCTCGGGGTCCAGGCCGGCGACTCCAAGGTCCTGCTGGACCGCCCACTCCCGGTGGCTGCCGGGCATGCGCGCGGCCACATGGTCGGAGGCGAGATCGTCGTGCTCCAGGGCCGCCCACTGCCCCTCGCGGGCCAGTCGGAAGGTGCGGTCCTGCAGGTCGATGCAGGCGTCGGGCCCAAGCTCCTCGCAGCCGGGCGGCGGCGGTGACGCAATGCGGCCCAGGCCGATGGTCCGGTGCTCGAAGACCTCGATCTGGTTCCGCTCGGAGAGCTTCGTGACGTCGTTCGCGTGAGCGACCTCCATGAAGGTCCGCGCGTTCGAGTCGTAGTCCTGGGGGCCGGGCCACCGCATGCCATCGCGCCGCGCCTGGGCCTCGAACTCGTGCCAGCGCATCGCCCAGACGTAGCGGATCGGCAGGCGCGAGAGCTGCACGCGGTTGAGCAGCTCCGGGTCATCGGCGACCGCGGCCTCGGCCTGGTCGAAGAGCTCCTCGGCCCGCGCCATCAGCTCCAGCGTGAGGAAGGGCGCGCCCGTGCCGCTGCCGATGCGCAGATAGTGGTCGGTGGCCTCGGCGCTGTCGTGCAGCAGGTCGATGTACTCGCGGATGAAGGGCGCGGCCGCGCCGTAGTAGCCCCGGCAGAACTCGTCGATCAGCTCATCGGTCTCGCGGCTCGGGTCCCACAGCAGCTTGGCGAGCATCCAGGCCTTCAGCTCCGCGAACTCGCCGCCCGGGGACTGGTACGCGCCCTGCTCGAAGACGCCCTTCACCCCGTGCTCGACGAAGAAGCGCACGTTAGGGGCGAGGACGCGCAGGTTCGGGTGCGGCTGGATGTAGTGGCCGAAGTTGGTGGTGTAGTCCCACACGTAGAGCCGGTCGCAGATCTGGTCCCAGCCGCGGATGTCGTCACCGAAGGAGGCGTTCGTCTCGCCTTCGAGTGGGTGCAGGAAGCTGCACTCAATGCTGCACAGGCGCACGATGACGTTGGGCAGCGGGACGACGTTGGCCGGCGGCCTGCGAGTGTAGTGGTAGGCGAGCGTGTCCACCGCCACCTCCGGGTGGTCGGGGCCGATCTGCTGCGCGACGGCGTTGACGAAGCGCAGCAGCGGACCCGCCGGGGAGCCGTCCTGCTCCTCCAGCGCCAGGCACTGCTCGCACAGGCAGTGGTTGTCCCAGTCATTCTGCGAGACCGAGACGATCATGGCCTCGGGGTGCTCGCGCAGGCGCCGCCGCACACGCTCGACGGTCAGGGCCAGCACCTCGTCGTTGGTCAGGCAGAGCTGCGTGCGCGCGCCCTCTCCGCCGATCCGCCTGCCGTTGCGCTCGCTGAACCACTCGGGGTGCTCGGCGAAGTGGGCGTCGGGCACCAGGCCGCGGAAGGTGTGCACGAAGAAGTCGGCGTAGGTGACCCTGCCGCCGCGCGCCTCGTCGAGCTGCGCTCGATGGCCGTTGCTCTTGTTGCGCACCGCCCAGTCGCCGTCGAAGGCGTCCCACCAGAAGACCTCGCGGTACTCCAGCGGCGGGACGTAGCGCACGTGCTGGTCGGGGACCGTCAGGTCTGGATCGCCGGGGATCGTGCTGGCGGTCGATGACCACCAGCGGCAGCCGACCGCGTCCTCGAGGAAGGTGTACACCGCATAGAGCGTGCCGCGGGGCCGGTCGCCGGCGAGGATGAGGTTGTTGTCGCGCGTCTCTATGACGATGCCGTCGGGGGCCAGGTCATCGTAGCGCAGGTCGGGGGCGATCTCGCGCGCGGGGCCGCCCGGCCCGACGTAGAGGCAGGGCTGGCGGATCGGCGCAGCGCTCTCGACGACCCCGAACTCCGCCCCGGTCACCTGCCCGAGGAAGCTCGACAGCTCATCGGCGGCATGCTTCTCCGCAACGGTGGCCTCCGGATCGACCACGACGGCGTAGGGGCTCTCGCCGCCGGCGGCGAGCTGCATGTCGGCGCCGGACCGGGCCGCGAGAAGCAGGCAGATGGCCAACGCGAGGGCGATTCGGATCACGGGATGCTCTCTCCCTCCATGCAGTCTAAGTTGCTACGGGCCCCTTCGCCGCCGGGCCGGCGCCTCCTGCGGGGCCCTGTGGCGCACGAGGTCCGCCACGCTCCGGAGGCCAAGCCACCTCCACCGGCGAATCGACCCGCGAGGGGAGTTCACGTCCCGTCGCTTCAGGGAAGGTGATCGGGCGATGATGCGGACAGCGGCTCTCGTGCTTGGCGGTCTCATGCTCTGCATAGCGACGGCGTCCGCGGGCGAGCCCGCGCCCGCGCACGAGCTGGAGCTGCCGGCCATCGAGCCTCTGGTGCCGCCGCCGGGCGAGTGGGAGTTCAATGAGTACTGGGCGCTGGGGCAGGTCGGGCCGCGCGACTTCTACATGGCCGCCCAGGGCCCCTACCTGTGGTTCAAAGAGGAATCGGTCAACGCGCTCAAGCAGGTCGGGCTGTGGGGAAGGATCATCCCCGGGCACACGAACTTCAGCTACATCAAGAACTACCTTCCCGAAGAGCGCGAGAAGCTGCCCGAAGACTCGGGCATGCGCATGATGATCGAGGAGATGCTCGACAACGAGTATCCCATCCACACCATCTTCTACCACCGCTTTCACGGCAATCCGCCGCCGTCGGAGGAGCTGCTGGAGATCATCGGCGACCGGTGGATCGGCGACGGGCAGCCGGAGACGGTGTATCGGCTGGAGCCGGTCTTCCACTACCTCAAGACCGGCGAACGCTGGGTCGGCTCATCGATGGGCCACTGGGACCCGGAGGCGGCGAAGGAGTTCTTCGCCAACGACCTGGTGCCGCGGCTGGAGGCCGAGTTCCCGTTCCTGCACGACCTCGACCACGAGTGGACGCGGCCGGAGCTGCGGCGGCTGTCGGACATCTACTGCGAGGAGTTCTACCGGCCGGTCGGGCGCACGCTGGTGTGGGGGATGTACGTCGGGAACTACCACCTGGCGTCGCTGGACAGCACGGTGGCGGTGGGGGAGAAGGGAGCGGACGCTTTCGCGGCCGCACGCATGCGCGGGATGAACCGGCAGTTCGGCGGCGGGAAGCTCCAGGTCTGCTGGCGGGGCCACGAGCCGACGGAGATGTGGTCGTACCATGAGCGCGCATGGTACGAGCAGAGCCGCGAGGTGCCGTGGGGCCTGCCGCTGCCGCACGTGTGGTACTACCTCTACCGGCCGTACCTGATCGGCGCGAGCTACTACGTGAACGAGGGCATCCCCGGAAGCTGCATGCAGGATATCGAGGACGATGGACAGACCGAACTCTCCACCCTCGGCTACATCCTCAAGGACATGCTGGACTTCGTGGACCGGCACCCCGAGCGCGGGACGATCGTGTCGCCGGTGGCGCTGATGCTCGACTACGACCGCTCGGTGCCGAGGCGGGGCGTCAGCTACTTCGGCTACAACCTGCCCAACGACGCGGCGGACTTCTACAACCAGGGGGTGCTGGAGACGCTCTTCCCCGAGCACCGGCACGCCGAGGGCGTCGGGGACTACTCGCGCATCGGGCCCTACGGGGAGGTCTTCGACCTGCTGCAGCCCAACAAGCCTGAGACCGGCGTCGATCCGAAGGCGCTCGAGAACTACGACGTGCTCGTCGCGCTGGGCGGCACGCAGTTCGACGAGGACTACTCCGATGCGGTCTTCGACCACGTCAGCGCGGGCGGGACGCTGATCGTGTGCGAGCCCGACATCCCCGACGACTGGCCCGCCGACTTCTGCGGGTTCACGACGGGCGGTCGCGAGGTGGTGCAGTCCGGCGGCGAGCTGACCTGCGCGCTCTGCGGAAACACTATGACCGAGGAGCCGTTCCTCCTGCAGCAGGTTGACCTGACGACGGCCGAGGCGATCATGACCGACGTGGAGGGGCGGCCGGTGGTGACGCGCAACCGCGTGAACGAGGGCTATGTCATCACGCTGCTGCCCGCCGAGTATCCGGTGCAGGACGAGCAGTACGAGGAGCGCACCTGGCGAGGGGTCAGGCAGCAGGCGCGGCCGCTGCTGAAGCTGGTGCCGCACGTGCTGGAGCACCTGGCGGCGGGCGTCGCGCCGGTGGAGGTGCGCTGCCGGCCGGAGGACAGGCAGGACCTCTCCTGGCATGTGGCGCGCAAGGGCGACGGCTGGGTCGTCACCATGTACAACTTCTCCTGCGCGCGCGAGGAGATCGTTCCGAAGCGCCACGGGACGGCCTGCGTCCATGCCACCTACCCCTACAAGGAGGTTCCATTCCAGATCGTGTGCCGCACCCCGGTGGAGGACGTGCTCGAGTGGTATCGAGACCGGGACGTGAACTGGGGCCTGGTTGACGGTCGCGCCGTGATCTCCGAGACCATGCACGGGGGCGAGATCCGGGTCTACGAGCTGCAGCCCGAGCCGATCGAGCTGCCGGAGCGCACGCGCCACGTCAACTACGCGCTCAATGCGGCGGTGACCGCCTCCTCGTCGCTGGAGAGCCACCCGCCGGAGAAGGCGGTGGACGGTGACCTGAGCCGGGCAAGCTGCTGGTGGTCGGACACCGATCCGGATCGCCACTACGTCTTCGACATGCCCCAGTGGCTGCAGGTGGACCTCGGCGAGGTGCGCACCATCGATCACGTGTTCCTGCTGCTGCACTGGTGGGAGCAGGAGAGCCTGGAGACGCGGCTGCGCGTGAACAGGTACATTGTAGAGGCATCGGTCGATGGCGAGCAGTGGCAGACGGTCATCGACGAGAGCAGGAACGAGGACAACGCCCGGCGCGAGGGCACCGAGCGCTGGTTCGAGCCGACGGAGGCGCGGTACGTGCGGCTGACGGTTCTGCGCAACTCGTCCTTCGGTGGGGCGCGCGTGGTTGAGATGAAGGTCATGGGGCCGGAGACCGAGCGCTACCAGCCGCAACGGCACAGCATCGTGCCCGACTGGGAGGTCCGGTACCCTGCCGCGATCCGGGCCACCCCCGAGCAGCGAATCACCTGGCTGATGGACCTTGAACCGGCGGAGGTCAAGCCCGGCTGGCTGCCGGCCGGCAAGACGTGGGAGGAGATGAATGGGCCGATCAAGCTCGTGACCGACGGCTCGGGTGAAGGCCGGGAGTACCCCAAGTCCCTCTACGGGCAGTCGGTGTGCGAGGTCACCTATCGGCTCGATGGTAAGTACCAGACCTTCGTGGCCGCGGCCGGCATAGGGACGACGCGCGCAAACTGCTCGGTCGAGTTCATCGTGACCGTTGATGGCGAGGAGCGGTTCAACAGCGGGACCTATCGGCTGGGCCTTGCCGTCATCCCGGTTGTGGTCGATGTCACCGGCGCGGACGAGCTGAAGCTGACCGTGACCGACGCGGGGGATGGGATCACGAACGACTACGCGTGGTGGGGTGAGGCGCGCCTGCTGTCCGAGTAGGGTGATGGCGCGCCCGAGAGTTCAACCATAGATTACCCCAGCATAACAGAGGATTAAGGGCTACGCCGTAGTATCGGGGCTGGCACCTTGCGGTGTGCGCCGGGGATGTGGTGGCGTGGTGGGTGGACTGCATCGCGATCGTGCCCCGGCGGGAGGGGCCGGGGGAAGCGTCGCGCCCATGGTCGCGCTTCCTGGAGCCGGAGGCCCGCCCGGCTCGATGGGGTCACGGCGGTGCTGCGCCGCTTGCTGGGGCTGGCCCAGAGCGCCGTGCAGATCTACTACCTCCTCGGGAACCACGACAAGGCCCTGGAGAGCCTCGTGGGCGCGGATCTGGGCAACATCCACATTCGCAAGCACTGCGTGCACGAAACCGCGGACAGGCGGCGGGTGTTCGTACTCCATAGGGATGCCTACGACCGCTTCGTTATGCGCTACGAGTGGGTGTCGAGGCTCGCGACACGGGCCTACCACCTCGTGAACGTCCTGAACCACCTGGTCAGTCGGTGCGGCAGGGGGCAGGGGCGGGCCGGGAACTTCGACATCTGTCGCTTCGTGCGCGTTCGAGCGAAGCAGTTCGCCGACTACCTGGGACGTTTCGGAGAGGGTGTGACGCAGGAGACGCTGAGGCGCGAATGCGAGGCGGTTGTGTGCGGCCACATGCACAAGCCTCGGGTCTCTCAATACGATGGGGTCGAGTACTACAATGCGGGCGACCGGGTCGAGCACTGCACGGCCATGGTGGAGGACTTCACCGGGCGCGTCGAGTTGATACACTACCCGGCGCATGCGGGGCCTGAGGCCGCGGAGGCGCCAACGGTTCGCTTCGAGGCGCCTGGTCAGCCGTCGTGAATGACAGGACGCTCACGCGCACCGCGGGAGGACCGGTACCTTGAGCATAGGCGCAGCAGCGCAGACGACGCAGGATTCGCAGCAACGACGACTGGCTTGGGACCAGGAGGTGCAGCCGCTGCGCGTTGCCTTGTTCACCGATACCTACGAACAGACCAACGGAGTTACCCGCACGCTCTCCAGGCTCCTGCACCACTGCACGGGTCTGGGCTTCACCGTCCACATCTACACCTACGGCCGCGAGGGCGCTGAAGATGTCGGTGATCGCTCGAAGGTATTCAGGTATGCGCCACTGCTCCCTATCGAGTACTACCCGGACATGCACTTCGACGTGGCGATCGCGAACGCCCGGCTGGCGCGCCGTTTCCGCAGCTACGACTACGACGTCGTGCACCTCGCGACCCCCGGCTCGATGGGGCTGATCGGTTATGAGCTGGCACGGCAGCGCGCCCTGCCCCTGCTCGGCTCCTACCACACCCATGTTGCCGACTACGTGCGGGCGCGGGTGCGGGTGAAGTTCCTGGGCGACCAGTTCGCGGCACTGACGTGGTCGTACCTGCGCTGGTTCTACAACCAGTGCGAGATCGTCCTCGCGCCATCCCGGCCGGTCAAGGCCAAGCTCGAGGAGCACCTGCGCGTGCCGGTCGCCCTCTTCCCGCGAGGCGTGGACACCGACGTCTTCCACCCCCGCTACGCCGAGCCGCACGAGAAGACGCGGGTGCTCTACGTCGGTCGGCTGGCGGAGGAGAAGAACCTGGAGATGCTGGTGGCGGCCTTCAGGGCGCTGGACGAGGACGCGGTGCTGCAGATCGTGGGCGACGGGCCCCTGTACTCCGAGCTTCGTGCCCTGGCGGGGGGCAAGGTCCAGGTGCTGGGGCCGAGGTACGGGGAGGAGCTCAGCCGGGTGTACGCCTCAGCGGATGTGTTCGCCTTCCCCTCCCTGACCGACACCTTCGGCATCGTCGTGCTGGAGGCTATGAGCTCGGAGCTGCCCGCGGTGGTGATGAATGAGGGGGGCCCGAAGGACATCGTGACCGACGGACATGACGGCTTCGTGGTGTCGGACAGAGAGATGATGACGGACCGGCTGCGTCTGCTTATCCGCGATGCCGAGCTGCGGCGGGCCATTGGGAAGCGGGCGCGCCAGACCGCCGAGGCGCGAAGCTGGGACGCGGCATTCGAGGATCTGCTCGACTCCTACAGGCAGGTTGCCGCGCACGCGACATGATCATACGGCGGTACCGACCCGAGGACCGGCCGAGCATCGAGCGCATCTGTCTGGACACGGGGCTGCGAGGACGCCTGTTCGAGATCTTCCGGGACACCGACATCTTCCTCGACATGTGGCTCTCGCCCTACCTCGACTACGAGCCCGAGGGGGCGCTGGTGGCCGAGGATGACGGGCACGTCTTCGGGTACCTGGTCGGCTCCTTCAGCCCCCGGTTCGCCTGGAATGCCGGCCGGATCATGCTCAGGAACGCGGCCAGGATGGCGTCGCGCATGCTGGCGGGCCGCTACGCCGACCATCCGCCCAGCGAGCGCTTCGTCAGGTGGTTCCTCTACGACGCAATCCACGACATCCCCGCGCGCCCTCCCCGCAGCTCCCATCTGCACTTCAACCTCGAGGCGCGCTACCGCGATCACCATTTCCGCACTGGCCCGGCCGGGCAGCTTCTCCGCCGCTACGAGCAGATGGTCTACGACCACGGCCTGCGATCGTACTATGGGACCGTGTTCACGACGCCGACCCGGCGCCGCCTGCGGCTCTATCGGCACGGCGGCTTCGAGATCTACGACAGCACCCGCTTCACGCTCTTCCATGACGACGAGGTCTATCTCACCGCCATCGTGAAGTACTACGACGAGGAGCGGGGTGAATGGCCCCAGTACTCTCGGTCGTGATACCGGCCCACAACGAGGAGGACTACCTCGCGGAGGGCCTGCGATGTCTGCGGGGGCAGACGCGGCCACCCGACGAGATCGTGGTCGCCTGCGACGCCTGCACGGACGCCACCTCCGAGGTCGCGGTGGAGCACGGGGCCCGCGCGGTGTGCGTCAACGTGCGGAGTGCGCCGAATGCGCGCAACGCCGGCGCCGCGGCCGCGAGAGGGGATGTGCTCCTCATCCAGGACGCCGACACGATCGCCTCGCCCAACTACTGTGAGGAGGTCGAACGCGCCGTCGAGGAGGGCTACACCTTCGGTTCCGCGCGCCTCGTCTCGGAGACCGCACACCTCGTGATGCGAACGCGAGTGTGGGTCATCAACCTGTGGAGCCGCATGGCCGGGCTGTACGTGGGCGCGGGCATCTGGGTGCGACGGGACGCCTTCCAGGCGGTCGGCGGCTACGACACCTCACTCACCTGGGGCGAGGACGTCGAGCTGACCGAGCGGCTCTCGAAGATCGGCCGCCAGAAGATGATCCCCAACGCGACGCTGAGCTACTGCGAGCGGCGCTTCCGGGACAACGGCTACCTGCGCGAGACCATCGAGCGCAACGCGAAGATGCTCGACTACATCTGGAGCCGCCGCATCCGCAGGAGACACCTGGCGGACCGCAACTCATAGCCCGCTGAGCGTGCCGCCCGGCCGGCCCGAGAGATCGGGCCGCCGTGCGCGTACCGCCTCACTCCAGCGTCAGCGCCGCCTCGGTGGTCGCTCCGCTGGCGACGTCGCGGAGGACGAGACGCCACGCCCCGGCCGGGTCATTGAGCGCGAAGGGGATGTCCGCCTCGCCACGACCCGCCTCGCACAGGATGTTCTGCGAGTACTGCCGGTGGGGCGCATCGCTGCCGGGCGCGTAGACGTCCAGACGGACTACGTGCGTGGATGGGCGCCCGGCGGACACCGCCACCGACGCGGTCACTTCGACTGTCGAGCCTGCGTCAGCCTCTGCGGGCGCCTGCGCCTCGACGCCGGTGACCTCGTAGGGCAGGAGGGCGTAGACGCGCGGATCGCCGCGCGCAACCGTGGTATCCCACTCCGCGACGCGGGCCTCGCCGACGCGCTCGCCGGCGCGCAGGTCGTAGACGATGCTCGGCTCGGGCAACGTGACGTGGACCTGCTGCTCGGGCAGTGACGGGGCCAGGATGTCCTGCGACAGCGCCAGGTAGCGCGCGGGGCCCTCTCCGAAGACCACCTGCTGCATGCACAGCGGCCGGGAGCCATCCGCGCGCGTCACCTCGGCCGGAGGATGCACGCCGGCGGCCCGCAGCGCGGCGTCCAGCAGATCCAGCAGCGGCCTGTCGCCCTCCGCCATGCGAGCGCTGTTGTACTCGGCCAGCGATATGTTGAGGGTGATGGCGCGGCCCTCGCCCAGCGCATTGACGACCACGATGGGCGCGCCGCCGGCCTCCGCCAGCGCGGCGCCGGAGGTCACCGCCAGCCCCGGTTCGAGCGTCTGCACCGCCATCTCGGGCAGGTCGAGTGACTGCCCGCCGATCTCGCCGCTGATGGCTACCGTGCCGGAGCCCGCTTCGCGGGTAAGCGCCTCCAGGCCCGCCTCGCCCCGCACGCCGAGCACCTCGTCCAGGGCGCGTGCCTGGCGGATGCGGCCCTGGCCGGAGAGCAGGCCGCTGCGGCCGTCCACGAGCAGCGTGCCCCCCGCCGCGACGAACTCGCGGATGATCTCGGCCTGGGCGTCGGAGATGCAGCTCGCGAGCGGCAGGACGAGGACCCGGTAGTCATCCGGCGACAGGCCCTGCTCGAGCTGGTCGAAGGAGATGTGGCGGTACTGGTAGCCGAGGTCGCGCATGGCGCGCAGCCACGCGCGGTGCTCGTTCAGGAAGTTCCCGTCGGGGGCGAAGGGCTGGGTGCCCTCGATCATCTGGCCAACGATTGCGGCGGCGAAGAGGTCGCGCTGGGAGTAGAGCACCGCGATGGGTGAGTGCCGGCGACCCTCGTGCAGCAGCAGCTTCCCCGGGCCGGAGCCGCACTCGCGAACGGACTCGAACCACCACCGCGCGAAGTTGCTCTGCGACAGGTCGGGGTTGAAGGGGATGTAGTCGCAGCCCCAGGAGGTCCACCACCAGACCGAGTTGTCGCCGGCCAGCAGGCAGTGCCAGGGGTGGGCGTGCCAGCCCGACTCGACGTCGGCGATGCGGTTCCCCCATTTGCCGGAGAGCGCGCCGTCCTGCTTGAAGGAGCGGTACAGCTCGCCCTGCAGCCAGCGGCCGGTGTAGGTCTGGTTCAGGTCGAGATTACGGGTCAGGGCCTCGAAGTCGTAGCCCGCGCGCCAGGAGTAGCTCAGGAAGCCGTCCCAGCCGACCCTGGCGCCGGGGTCCTGCGCTCGCACGAACTCCGCGCAGCGCTCGTGGGCCATGGCGAAGGTAGCGTCCATGAAGAGCTTGTGGTCGATCCAGGGCGCGAAGCTCTCCGCCTGCGCCGCGGCCTCCTCCAGCAGCATGGGGCGCTCGAAGCCGTCGAAGTCCGCGTAGTCCGTGGCCCACTCGGCGTTGAGCGCGGCGATCGTCTCGTAGCGCTCCTGGAGCCACTCGCGATAGGCGGCGACGGACTCGGGGCGGTGGCAGCACTCGAACTCGCCGCGGAAGAGGTAGTTCTCGTCGCCGAGCGTGTACGCGGCGGGGCAGTAGGGCGCGGCCTGGCGGCAGGTGGTGGTGAGGGCCTCGCCGAGGCTCTCCCAGTGCTCGGGATCGTGCAGGCACGGCTGGCGGTAGTGCTCCGGGGTGGACTCACCCGCAATGCGCGTGACGTAGGGAACCAGCCGCAGACCGGAGCGGGCGCTGACGCTGTATTCCCGCGCGGCGCCTCCGTCGCTGTAACCGCCCATGTGGCAGAGGTCGCAGATGTCGGCGCCCCACTCGTAGCACATCCGGTCGGTGCGCCGCAGCACGGGGTCGCCGCCCGCGTAGGTCCACATCAGGGCGGTGAAGTCATCGTAGGGGTAGGGCACGGTCATGGTAAAGCGCAGCCGCTCGAACGCGAGTTCCTCGCCGTCGCGCGTCAGCGCGACGTCCAGCACGTGGCAGGGCGTGAGCGGTCGTGGGAGGTCCAGAGTCGCCGAGGCGGCCTCGTCGCCAGCGCCCACAGTGGTCATCTCGCGCGCCACCACGCGGTCGAACGCGTCGCGTGCCTCCCACGTGAGGAACGAGTCTGCGCCAATGCCCCGCAGGACGGCCGTGCACTCGACCTCGCCGCCCTCGGGCATATCCACCCAGGGCGGTGCCGGCTCGTGCGTGACGGTCGAGGGGGAGATGGACAGATCGGTGATCGTCGCGACCTCTCCTCCCAACTGTCCCGCCACCCACGGGAGATGACCGCCCGTCATGGTGCCCATCGAGATGGTCTCGCCCTCGGCGTTGCGGCCGAGGATGTCCACGAAGCCCCCGCGCCCGCCCGGCCACTCGAGGTCGAGCGCGCCGCCCGGATCGGGTTGTTGCTCCTTGATGCGCAGCACGCGGCCCAGGTCATCCTGGTAGCGGATGAGCAGCGAGTCCGCGTCCGCTCTGCCCTGCATCTCCCGCCCCGCCGCCGCCAGCGCCACACGCGCCGCAATCGCGAGACACCGGTCGGTGGCGCCCGCGAGGCCCTCGGAGGCGTCGTTGCGCGGGACCAGCGAGGAGTAGGTGTTCAGGTTTACGTTGAGGTGCACTACTCGCCCCTCGCCGTAGCGATAGGCGCGGACCGGTGGCTCTCCGCCGCGGCGGCCGCGGTCAACGTCGCGGTAGCCGGGGATCTGATCCCACTCCGGGAAGGACTTGAGGATGATCTCAGCGATGCCGGGATCCTCGTTCGCGAACAGCTCCTCCGGCCAGCCGTCGAGCACGCTCCCGGCGCCGACGACCATCAGTCCCGCACCTTCCGCGACCCGCTCGGTGATGGCGGTGCGGGCCACGCCGGGGATGGCCACGCCGTGGATGCCGCCGCACAGGTAGAGCTCGACGCTCTCGTCGGTGGCCAGCTCGGATGCTCGGCGTGCGGCGATGCCCTGAGGTAGCGGGCCGATCCCCGTGGTGGACCGATACGGCCAGGTGCGGGCGTTGATGAGCTCGGTGTTGGTATCGAAGTAGAGATGCCGGGCGTCGATCTCCAGGCGCCGGGCCAGCTCCATGGTCTCCCACGCGGTCCAGCGGCGGCAGAAGATGACGGTGTTGATGGGGTCGCCGGGGATGTCGGCAAGCCACGGGAACTCCAGCGGCTCGGGGTTGGGCCGCCACAGCTCTGCGGGGCGGTCGAACATGTCCCGCCCCTGGGCCAGGAAGGTCGCAAGGCGCTGCTCGTCCATGGGCATTGCTGGCAGCGGCTCGTCGAGGTCGCCGGCGGCCATTCGCCCGATCTGCTCCGCCTCCGCGTCGGCCGAGCGCGCGAAGTACTCGCGCGTGGCCTGGTAGTCGGGAAGCGTCGGGAAGTCGTAGAGGCCCAGGGCGAAGGAGCCGCCGTCGGCGGGCAGATCGATGGTCGTGTAGATGCCGTAATCGTCCACCGGGACGGTGATGGAGTTGACGGCATCGGGGGTGCCGACCAGCAGTCCGCAGGAACCGGCCGCAGGCCGGCCCTCCGTCACGTCCTCGTAGAGCACCCAGCGCTCCTGCTCCAGGTCGAGCTCGATGGTCTCGCCGGGCTCGCGCGTGCCGAGAGCAGTGGTCACCCGGCGCTCGCGTGGCTCCGCGAAGGTCGCGGGGTAGCAGACAAGCTGCATGCGGACCGTCTCGACCGGCTCCGTGGGCTCGTAGTCGGCGAACATCAGCAGCTTGTCGGAGCCCGTCACCATGGCGAAGCGGAGGCGAGCGCGCACCTTGGGCGTGTCCCAGACGTACTCGACCATGCCGTCGGGGCCCGACTGGCGGACCACGCGGAACTCCGCCGGCCGTTCGTGCAGGCTCTCATCGTCGAACGTCCACTTGATGAAGCCCTGCCAGTACCAGTTCGGGTTCGAGGGCCCGGTCATGCCGATGGTGATGTAGCCCTGCCGCCACTGCCACCAGTTCGAGGTGATCTCTTCGGGCGTCTCGGGGGCCACGATCCGATCGTAGTTGAGCGTGTAGTTGGCGTTCTCGCTGGCGAGCACCACGGGCTCGATGATGCGTCGGCCCTCCGGTGTTTCCTTGACCTCGCGATCGAGCGGCGTGACGAATACGGCCGCGTGCAGCGGTGCGGCAGCAATGGCGACGAGCGCGGCGATGATAACGGTTCGCGGTGCGCGCATCGCGTATCTCCTCCGGTAACGGGAATAACGCAGGCAACAGAGCCGACAACGGCCGCTGGAGTCGGCGCCGTGCAGAGGGGTCTCCTCAACGGCCACGGCGCCCCTCCCCGATCCGCGCTTCGCTCGGACCACCCCTCCCCCTGTCGCGCTCCGCGCGAAGGCGGGAGAGGGCAACGGCGGCGTATCCACGGCTACTCCTGCGGCCAGGCGACAGCGTCCACCAGCCGCCCGTCGCGCAGCAGCTTGAGCATCACGGGTGTGCCCTCGGCGATCTCCGGCAACGCATCTCCCGGTTTCACCGTGGCAAGGCGCGCCCCCTTGCCATCGACCACCACGATCTCGCCCTCGCCGCCCGCGCGGCCGCCCTCGACGCTCAGCCGGCGGGGCAGGCGAGCGATTACGGCGGCGGTGTTGCGGCGCATGCGCAAGGATAGACCGTGACCGCCGTCGGCCTCGACCGGCTCCAGCTCCTCGCCGGTTAGCAGGTTAATGTAGCGATGGTCGGCATCGGGCTCAACCGGCAGCAGCGGCTCCTCAACCGTGTGGCCGGTGGCGTTGAAGAGCGTCCAGATGACCTTCCCGGCGCCCTGGAAGCGATTCGCGTAGACCAGCGGCACCAGCGTGGGCACCAGCGGCTCCATCGCCTCGCCCTCGAACACGTCCGTGTTCTCGCGCAGCGTGGCGTGGACCTCCGGCCGATGCCGCGCGCTGCCGCTGAATGTGGCTGTCGCGTTGAAGAGAGCCCACTCCTGCTTGAGCTCGTGCTCGGGTCGGGCGATCTCGAACGGCTTGCAGTGGCGGAAGTAGAAGCGGAACAGGTTGCACGGTACGGGCCTCACCGGGGAGACATGTCCGGCCGATGATTCATGGAACAGCGCGCCCTCCAGCGTCGAGCACAGGTGGTCGTTGCCCGGGTACTCGGTCATCAGCACCAGGCCGTTGCGGACCTCATCCATCGCCTCATGCACCAGGCGGCAGGAGCGCTGAGTCGCCTGCAGCCACGCGTTGTGCCCGGGCTCGGCGAAGATGTGGCTGTGCCGGTCGTTGTAGCAGACCCAGCCGCCATGGCCGTACTCGTCGAGCCGCACGCCGTCAATGCCGGTGTCGCGGCAGACGCGCGCGACGGTCTCGGCCAGGTAGTCCGGCCAGAACTGCGCGTCCGAGCACATCTGGTAGCTGCCCCACTGGCCGGTATAGTCGCCGGGGACCTTCGGGCACCAGTGCTGGCTCTGCGGGTTCGCCCAGTCCGGGTCGATGACGGCCTGGTCGCGGGCATGCTGCTTCGCCACGTCCGTGGTCGCGCACGCGAGGACGCCTTCGATGTAGAACGTAGGCAGAACGCCCATGTCGCGGATGCGGTCGATGTAGTCGCGCAGCGCGTCCTTACCGCCCCAGGGCTCGTAGTATTTGTAGTCGCCGCGGTTCTTCGTGTACATGGTCCGGCCGGTCACCGGCTCGACCAGGAACGAGGACTTGCGGAAGTTGTAGAACCGCTCGCCGCACTGCTCCTTCACCTGATCCAGGGGCGTGTTCCAGGGGCCGAGCTCGCCCCACTTCCACCACGACATCAGCTCGGCGATGTCCACGTTCTCGCGGATGGCCTCCAGCGTGAAGCCGTTCTCATCCACGAGCTGCCCACTCCAGCCCGTCGGGTCGATGTACCAGCGATCGGTGAAGGCCGACGGGTACGGTCGCGTGCCCCACGCCTCGCGTGCCCAGCGAACGTAGCGCTCCAGCGCCGGCCGCCAGTCTCCGGCGTGGCTGCCGATGGCGACGGCCGGGACCTCGAAGTCCTCCCCGGACGCGCGGGTGCGGCGGGCGTAGTCGAGGCACAGGCCGATACCGGGGTCGGGCTCCAGGGCATCGAACCAGGTCATTTCCTCGCGCATCCGCGTGGTGGTGTTCTGCCAGGTGAACTCGACCGGCGGAGCGATCCCCTTACGGAGCGCCGGGAACTTGAGCAGCCCGGTCGGATCATGGCAGCGGAGGTACATGCCGCCACCGCGCTCGGGCGAGAACAGGTCGATCATCTGCCACCACGCGGTGTTGTTGCCGTAGCAGGAGCGCAGGAGGGTCTCGCTGTCGGCGATCACGCCGCCGTACATCGGGAAGAGGTAGTAGTCATCGCCCGGATCCTGGGACAGCTCGATGCCCGACAGGTGCGGGAAGGAGACGTAGAAGTCCACCGGCCCATCGCTCTGATTCTCGACCTGCAGCGACAGCGCCAGCTCATCTTCGTGCGTGGCCGCCGTGAGCCGCGCGGTCAGGCCGGTGTCGCCGACCGCAAGCGTGGTCGCAAACCCGCCCTCCACGGGCTCGATCTCCCGCACCGTGCAGTCCCGGCAGCCGAAGACCTCCTCGCCGACCTTGATGCGGAATAGGTGCGTGGCCTCCGGTCGGGCGAGCACGTCGCGGTCAACCTCCGCCACATGCAGGCTCTCGAGCGCGAGGGTTGGCTCGGTGCTGAAGACCGCGCGCAGGCCCGCGGTCTCCAGGGTAGCGACGCCGTCGGCGATGGTGCACGATGGTTCGACCTCGCGGCGCCGGCCGGCCGGCGCCGCGACCTCCGGGCGCATGTTGATGCCGGGCTCTGGAGCGGAGACCGAGCGGGTGTATGCGATCTCGATCTCAGTAACGCCTTCGGCCGGGCGCACGGTCAGCGAGCCGGGCGTGGCGGTGGTGGCCGGCACCGTGGAAACGAGCGCTCCGTCCTCCTGCCGGGCCTCGTCCTCCAGCGGCTGCTCCTGGCGATCGAGCCACGCGACCTCGGGTACCGGGCCCCGGTAGCGGACGGTCGCGGTCATCGGCTGTGAGCCGTCGAAGGCGTCGCGGTCGGGCTCGAGCACCCAGGCGTTGCCGTCGCGCCCTGCCCAGGCGATCAGTCCGCCCGGATCGTCGAGTTCATCGGGGGGGCGCCAGGTGGCCGTCCGGTCGGTCTCGCCCTCAATGAGCACCAGGCGGATCATGAACTCGCCGCGGGCGTCGTTGGTGTTCAGGCCCTGCTCCCAGGTCTCGCCGCCGTCGTAGCTGGTGCGGCTGTGTCCGAGCTGGACGGAGTTGTCGATGCCCGGGTAGATGTAGTCGTCGTCGTTGCCGGGCACCTTACGGATAATGACCTCGTTCTCGCCCGGCTGCAGGTGCTGGACGGGCACGGGCACGTCCACCCACTCCCAGCGGAGCGGATCGCTCGCGCCGGCGCGGCCCGGGAAGCGCGGGTCGGCGGTCTCGAAGCGCAGCGGATGGCCGTTGACGACCACCTCGAAGGCGCCGTCGAGCCCGTTGTGCTCGCGGCCCTCCATGTTCCAGCTCCAGTCCTGCAGCCCGAAGTACATGCGGACGCGCGCGTTGGAGGCGTGCTGCAGGGCGCCCTCGGGCAGCTCCGACAGGTCGAGGGTCTTGCGCGCCTGGTACTGAGAGGTGTTGATATGCGCCATGCGGAGCTTGGGGTTGTCGCTCCAGGTGCCGTCGTCATCGCGCAGCACGACGACCCCCCGGCGCGGGCGATCGACCATCCAGCCGTCCTGGGCGAGGGCGGCGGTCGCTATGAGCGCGACCGTGACGGCAGTCAGCGTGCGCATAGGCACCTCCAGGCGGGTGATGCCGGCGGTCAGCGAAGGCAGATTTCGCGCGGGAAAGGCGGGAGTCCTCTGCGGACGGCAGCATCCGGCAGTAACCGCCCGTGGAAGGTCGCACTTTCTCCCCCGACGAAGGCGCAGCGCCCAAACGCACGCTGACGTGGGGAGTGGTTCGCGCATGACCGGGGATGGGAGGCCGCCCCTGCGGGCCGGGCTGATCGGCTGCGGGGGAATCTCGGGCAACCACCTGGCCGGATACAGGCTGGTGGATCAGGCCGAGCTGGTGGCCTGCTGCGACGTCATCGCGGAGAAGGCCGAGGACTTCGCGCGGCGGGCCGGGATCGAGGCCGCGTACACCGACTACCAGGAGATGCTCACCCGCGAGGACCTCGACATGGTGGACATCTGCGCGGTCGATGAGGTGCACGCGGAGATCGCGATCGCGGCGCTGCAGGCGGGCAAGCACGCGCTCATCGAGAAGCCGCTGGCGATGAGCGCGGAGGAGGGACAGGCGATCATCGCCGCCGCGCGCGAGAGCGGCTGCAAGGCGATGTGCGCGCAGAGCCTGCGCTGGCAGCCGAAGTGGCGGGCGATCAAGCAGCTCATCGACGATGGGCGCATCGGGCGGCCGGTCTACGTGCGCTTCAGTGGGCCCTCGACGCCCTTCTGGACGCCCGACCAGATCGACGCCTACCGCGACCGGCCCGCCGAGTGGCTGCTGATCCACAATGGGATGCACGCGTTCGACCTCATGGCGTGGCTGCTGGACAGCCTGCCGGTCAGGGTGCACGCGCGATCGCACCCCGGCCAGGAGTGGCTGCCGGTGCACGAGTACGTGAGCTGCGTGACGCGGTTCGAGAACGGCGCCATCGCGCACACCGAGCAGAACCGGATCATGCAGCCACCGCGCTACCCGCTCGGCAACGAGATCTACGTCGTCGGCACGCAGGGGACGCTGGACAAGACCGACCGCCTGACCTATACGACGAGCCTCTACAACGATGACGGTTTCAGGCTGCTCGATGCGGGCAGCACCTACGGGCTGGACGATCCGGACATGCCCTTCGCCTGCGAGATCCGCGAGTTCGCGCGGGCGGTGATCGATGACACCGAGGTGCCGATTCCGCTGGAGACCTCGCTACGCGTGCTCAAGGCCGTGCTGGCCGGCGCTGAGTCGATGAAGACCGGAGAGGCGGTGGCGATCGATGCATGAGCCGATCCGATGCGGTATCGTCGGCTTCGAGTACGGTCACCAGAGCGCGTTCGGCACGGCGCTGGCCGATGAGCCGAAGGCGGAGATCGTCGGGGTCGCGGGTATGCCTGACGCGTCGGAGGAGGCGCGGGTGAGGGGACGCGAGTTCGCCGAGCGCTGTGGCGTGGCGTACTTCGACGACCCGTGGGCGCTGATGGACGCGGAGGCCCCGGAGGCCGTCTCGCTCTGCCTGCCGCCGGAGCGCAACCCGGAGGTCGTGGTGGAGATGGCCTCGCGCGGGGTGCATGTGATGAGCGAGAAGCCGGTGGCGGCCGGCAGTGACGGGGCGTGCCGCATCGCCGAGGCGGTCGGGCGGTCGGGCATCAAGTTCACCTTCGGCTTCCACGCGGCGCGGTTCGCCAGGCCCGTCTCGCGCGCCATTGGCGCGGTGCGCGGCGGGCAGGTGGGCGAGGTGCGCATCCTCAACGGCACGCATCTGCAGGTGAAGGGCCCGCGCTACACCATCTCGGTGGAGGAGGCCAGGCGGCGCAGGGCCGCCGGCGAGCCGTCCGTGGGCGAGCTGGCCAACCACGGCGGCTATCTCTTCCTGGCGTTCACCGCGTATACCGATTCGCGCGTGGGCTCGGTCTTCTGCGAGCAGGACGCGTTCTTCTACGAGAGCTACCGCATCGCACAGATCGAGGACCTGTCTGTGGTGAGCCTGGAGTACGAGAGCGGAGTGGTGGGCACTGCCGTGGTCGGCCGCACGACTACGAAGTCGCTGCCGACCACGGACGTGCGCCACGAGATCATCGGCAGCGGTGGCGTGCTGCACGTCAACGCGATGCGCGACCGCGTCTTCGTCTACGGCGAGTTCGAGGATGGGGACGAGTTCAACCGCGGCGGCTTCGACACGCCCGCCTTCGGCCCTGAATCGTGGCGGCTCTACGTGGATGACTTCCTGCGCGCAATCATCGAGGGCCGCGACCCGGAGCTGACCGCCCGGGACGCGCTCGAGTTCCACCTAACGCTGGAGGCGGCGTACGAGTCGGCGGCCACGCAGAGGGTGATCGAGGTGGAGCGGTCGTGACATATCGCCCGCCCCCTGGCGGCTGACGGCAGCGGACCTTCGGCCCGCGCGCCGGCGGGAGTGCCCGCAGCGGTCAGTCCTGAAGGTCCCGGAGCAGCTCCAGCACCGCGCGCTTGGCGGCACGAAAGTGCCGGGCGTCCTCCACCGCGACGTCCTGCCAGACGGGCTGGGCGACGTACTTCTCGTAGACCCGCTGCTGCAGGGGCAGGAGCGCATCCTCGCCACCGAGTATCGCATCCAGCCGGGCCTGAAGGACCGCGCGGGCATCGCCGTTCCCGGTGGCGGCGATGTGGTCGCGGGCCAACACGAACAGCGCGGCGTCGTCGTTACCATCGCGGATGCCCTCGACCGCCGGTGAGGAGATGACCCGGCCGTCGCGCCACTCGACGGAGCGGCTCTCCTCCCGCCACCAGTAGTATGTCCAGGTGCCGCAGCCGAGCAGGTCGCGCGCGAGCGCCGGCCACGCCAGGCGGCGCATGTCCTGGTAGGGAAGGTCGCGCTGCAGGCTCGTGTGGTAGAGGGCCTCGTCGGCCGGATCGATGGCCGCGAGAGCCTCCCCGTCGGGATCCGGCTTGCGGTAGGTGTAGCGCACCGTGAAGGCCCTGCCGTTCTCGCGCGGATCCGAGCCATCGGCTGGCTGGGCCCGACGAGGATGACCGGTCCATCCCCGGGCGGCTCGGCCTCGGCGAGGTCCAGCAGCTCCGGCTGGGAGCCCGTCACCCGCTCGACGGCCGCTGGCAGCGCCTCGACGGATATGTCGATCGAGCGCGCGAAGGTGCTCTTCGCCAACGGCAGCCACGCACCGGTCTCAGGATCGCGCTCGGCCATGCCGTCGTAGGCGATCACGAACCGGGGCGTGCCGTCCGAGATGAGCGTCAGCGGGTCGTGATCGGGCGCGTCATGGAATGTCACCGGGTTGAGGGCGGGGTTGCGGCCGGCAACGGGCAGCCGGCCTCTGCGTGAGCGGGCCACGAAGCGCGGTGCCTCGACGAGGGCTGTCGCCCCATCACGGGGAAGCTACCGGCAGGACAATCACCGCCGGGTGGTCAGGAATCGGATCATGTACTGGCGCCGGACTGCATGGGTGGCGACCATTCTGTGCCTCCCTGGGGGCATGGCGGCGGGCGAGGACCTGCTGGCCAATCCAGGCTTCGAGGAGATCGACGAGGAGACCGGCTTCGCCGCCGGGTGGGAGCCGGTGTACTGGAGCAACCCCGACGGCATCATCGAGGCATCGGAGATCGCGCACTCGGGCGAGCGCTCGGTGCTGCTCGATGGTCTGCCCGCCGAGGAGATCACCGATGCCGGAAAGCGCAATAACCTGCTGGTGGCGCAGGACTTCGGCGACCGCATCACCGGGATGCGCAGGCTGGTGCTGCGTGGGTGGGTGAGGACCGAGGGCGACGGCGCCGCCCGCTTCTCGGCCTTCACCTATGACGCGGAGGGCAATCGGCTCCAGTATCAGTCCTCGCAGTTCTGGACGGGCGTCGCCGACTGGGTCGAGGTCGCCTGGACCTTCACGACCGAGCCGGAGACCGCGAAGCTGATCATCTACCTGCGCAACTCCGGCGAGGACCGCGTCTGGTACGACGACATGGCCCTCAGCGCCGCGGAGGACGTGCTGGACAGCGGCGTGGCGCAGGTGCTGATCGATCCGCTGGTCGGGGGACGGGTGCGCAGCTTCGCGCCGGCCGAGTCCGGCCGCGAGCAGACGGTCTGGCAGGGCGTGCAGCCCGGGGGCATGGGGGCGGAGATCGTGCCCGCGGAGCGCTACCCCGGGCCGCTTCGCGATGCGCCCTACGAGGCGACGGTCCTCGAGCCCAACCGCCGCGTGCTGCTGCGGCGCGAGGCCACCCATCCGGACATAGCCGGCCTGGTGATCGAGAAGACCTATGCGATGGACGAGGGCTCCGCGACGCTGGACGTGATGCTGAAGGTCACCAACGCGGGCGATGAGCCGCGAGAGTGGGCCATGCGCGCGCAGCAGTGCCTGCCGCCCCTCGGCGGCACCTTCACCTGGCAGGACGACCAGGGACTCCGCGTCTACCGCCATCCGGAGCACGTGCTCAAGACCACCATCTGGATCGAGGACCTCGCCGGCGACTGGATCGCGCAGACCGGACCCGAGTCCGGCGGCATGGTGATGCAATTCGACGGCGAACGAGTCGCGAAGGCGCTGCTGTACTTCGCGTACGATCTGCAGACCATCGAATGGTTCTATGAGCCGAAAACGCTCGCGCCGGGTGATGTCTGGGAGACCACCTACCGCATCGCCGCCGTCTCTGATGCCGGCCCGATCGTACACGCCGAGCCCGACATCGCGCTCTCCGTGGATCCGCTGGTCTTCGCGGCGGAGCAGGACTACACGCTGGCCCTGCACGCGCTGGGCGCCGAGCAGGCGCGTGAGGTGACCGTGGCGGGCATCCTGGGCACAGGCGACCGCGAGGCCTTCGAGGACCTGCTGGAGGCGCGGGCGCTCGACCCGGCGGAGCTGGACCTGCCGTGGGCCGGCCTCGGCGTGCGGGGCATCGAGGTCGAGCTGCGGGCGGGAGACGAGCGGGCCGAAGTGATGCTCTCGCAGGAGACGGTGACCGATGAGCCGGTCCGCGAGCTGCCGCCGCCACCCGCGACCGTCGCGGTCTCGACGGGCTTCTTCCCGTACGGCGAGTACTACCGCGGCTCGCAGGTCGCGGACGCGGGGACCGAGGACTTCATGGCGCGCCAGTTGCGCACCTACCGCCGCGGCTACCTGAACACCTACATCATCACCGAGCGCATCCCGCTGAACCAGTTCCGCGAGTCCGGGGAATCGTGGCTGCTCGAGACCCTGCGGAGCATGGACATGCGTCTGTTCCCCAAGGGCGAGTTCATGCGCGTGTTCGAGGAGGTCGATGGTGACAGGCGAGAGGTCTTCCCCGGTAACTACGCGCGCGAGCAGGCGATCGAGCGCATCGAGTCGGGCGGGTACGATCTCGACCTGCGCCGGGCCTTCGCGGACAAGTACGGCGACACGGTCGTCGCGTGGGATGTCAGCGACGAGCCCGGCCCCGAGCACATCCCCAACTACATGATGATCCAGAGCATCTTCCGCGAGATCATGCCCGACATCCCCGCGGTGACCATCCTCAACATCCAGCGGACCGAGTTCCTGCCGTACATGCCAATCTACTACGGCGACGAGTACCCCATCCGCAACACCGGGCGCCGCCCGTGGGAGGTGTACGACGTCGTCCGGTTCTGCGCCACGCACACTCCGGCGCCAGTCTGGGTCATGCTGCAGGCGTTCGGCGGGCTCGAGGGCTACTCATGGTACCTGCCCACCGGGCCCGAGATGCGCATGATGATCTACTCGGTGCTGGCCGCCGGTGGCAAGGGCATCACCTTCCACGGCTCCCACTCGCCCCCGTGCTGGCGCCACAACCTCTACTACTTCTTCACCAGCATCGACGCCTGGGGCGCATACACGCCGGCGTGGACGGCCATGGTGGAGGCGGGGCGGCAGGTGACCGCCATCGGCTCGGTGATGCTCGACACCGAGGTGGATGAGACTGAGGCCTTCACGGTGCGCTGCGCGCAGGTCGAGACTGAGGGCGGCTACGCGGGCTCTGCCGTCCGGCTGGGGATCCTGCGCCAGCCGGACGCGGGCGGGCGCTTCATCGTGGCGGTGAACCAGGATATCACCGGCCCCCAGCAGGCGGAGCTACTCGCCGACCCCGAGCTTGTGGCCGAGGACGCGCTGCTCTACGACCTGTTCGAGCTGGCGGAGATCGGCCCGGCCCGCCGGGAGCACGCGATCGCCCTCGCGGCGGGTGACGCGCGCATCTTCTTCTGCGGCTCGCCCGAGGCCGGCGCGGCGGTGCTGGACGCGGTGCACGGCGCGCACTACCGCAACGAGGCGCCCATCTATCGGCTCGACGCCTCGGTCGCGGAGGCCAACGAGATCCGTCTGCGCGAGGCCGACGCCCTCGCCCAGCAGGCCGCCGAGGCGTACGAGGCGGGCGACGGGGCCCTGGCCCACCAGCGCATCGTGGAGGCCCGGCAGGCCGTCGCCGACGCAATCGCGGCGCATGAGCCGCTCGCTGCGGTCGTCGCCGGCCTGAAGGAGACGCTGGAGCTGCTGGCGCCGGTGGCGAACACCTTCCGGGAGCACTTCGACGTGGTTGTGCCGCCCGCGGATCGCGAGGGCGTGCCGCGCGGGCAGGTCTGGCAGAACACGCGGGACGCGCGGATGCAGCAGTACGCCGACGAGACCGCGCAGTGCTTCACCGCTCGCATTGCCCTTGAGCGGCGGCTCCACGCGGGCGAGGCGGCGGTGATCGCGGATGAGGTCGCCGACCTGCTGGACCACGCGCGGCGCCTGAACGACGAGGCGACCGCGTATGTGCTTCAGAAGGCCGGGGAGGCAGAGTGATGGCGATGCGACCGATGGCCGCCGTGCTGCTGGTACTGCTGGCGGCGGGGGCGGCCCGGGGACAGCACATCGAGGCGGGCGACGTGCTGGCCGTGGACGACTTCGATCGATTCGGGGAGGCAACGGCCGAGATCGGCGCGCCGCCCGAGGGCGGCCGGGCCTGGGGTAAGGCCGTGACGCCGCGCGAGGGGCGCCCGATGAGCGTGACCTTCGCGCTGGACGTGCCGGACCTGCCGGAGACCGCACTGGACATGATTCGCTGGCGGGAGACGACCATCGAGTACCGAGTTATCACCGAGGACTTCCGGCCCTTTGCGGTGCACGCGTGGCGGATCGTGCCGGACTGACCCGCGAAGGAGAGTGCCGTGGCGATGACGGCGGGCGGGGTGTGTGTTGCGGTGGTGGTGGCGTGCCTCCTGATGACGGTGCTGCCGGCCGGGGCCGACTGGTCGTGGCCCGGCGATGAGTGGGAGCGGGCCGAGCCGGCGCAGATGGGCATGGACGGGGCGCTGCTGGCCCAGGCAGAGCAGTACGCGCTGACCGGCGGCGGCTCGGGCTGCATCGTGCGCGGGGGGCGGCTGGTGCTGGCATGGGGCGACCAGGCCGCACGCTACGATCTCAAGTCCACCACGAAGTCGATCGGCGTGACGGCGCTTGGCCTCGCCATCGCGGACGGCCTCATCGGCCTCGACGACCGCGCGCGCGACCACCACCCCACACTCGGCGACGAGCCGCCCGAGAACCGCGCCACCGGCTGGCTCGATGCGATCACGATCCGGCAGCTCGCCACGCAGACCGCCGGCTTCGCCAAGCCCGGCGGCTGGTCGCCGCTGCTGTTCGCGCCAGATACCGAGTGGGCCTACAGCGACTGCGGGCCGAACTGGCTGGCCGAGTGCGTGACGCTGGCGTACCGGCGCGACCTGCGCGACCTCATGTTCGAGCGCGTCTTCACGCCGCTGGGCATCACGGCCGACGACCTGGCGTGGCGCGACAACGCCTACCGGCCGCGCGAGATCGACGGCATCCCACGCCGCGAGTTCGGGTCGGGGATTCACGCCAACGTCCAGGCCATGGCGCGCATCGGCCTGCTGTACCTGCGCGGGGGCCGCTGGGGCGACCGGCAGGTCATCCCCTCGAGCTTCGTGGACCTCGCGCGCACCGTCCACCCCGCCATCGCCGACCTCCCCGTGCGTGACGGCGACACGCACGGCGGCGCCTCGGCGCACTATGGTCTGCTGTGGTGGAACAACGCGGACGGCACACTCGCGGGCGTGCCGCGGGACGCCTTCTGGTCGTGGGGCCTGCACGATAGCCTCATCGTCGTCATCCCGAGCCTCGATTTGGTGATCGCGCGGGCGGGCTCGGACTGGCAGCGCGAGTGGAGCGGCCACTACGAGGTGCTGCGGCCCTTCCTCGAGCCGATCGTCGCCTCGGCGCGCACGGCGGCCCCGCACCCCGACGCGCCCTATCCACCGAGCGAGGCCGTCGTCGGCCTCGGCTGGGCGCCGCAGCAGCAGATCGTGCGCCGCGCCGAGGGCAGCGACAACTGGCCGCTGACCTGGGCCGATGATGACGCGCTCTATACCGCCTACGGCGACGGCTGGGGCTTCGAGCCGCGAGTGCCCGAGAAGCTCAGCCTCGGCCTCGCCCGCGTGACGGGAGGCCCGCAGGACCCGGTGGGGGAGAACATCCGCTCCCGGACCGCCGAGCAGACCGGTGACGGGCGCTCCGGCCCCAAGGCCTCGGGAATGCTCATGGTCGGCGGGCGGCTGCACATGCTGGTGCGCAACGCCGCCAACTCGCGGCTCGCCTGGTCGGACGATCGCGGCGCCACCTGGACCTGGGCCGACTGGCGCTTCGAGACCAGCTTCGGCTGCCCGACCTTCCTGAACTTCGGCGCCGACTATGCAGGGGCGCGCGATGAGTTCGTCTACGTCTACTCCTTCGACAGCGACAGCGCCTACCAGCCCGCCGACCGCATGGTGCTCGCGCGCGTGCCGCGCGGCCGCGTGACCGAGCGCGATGCGTACGAGTTCTTCGCCGGTCTCGACGCGGACGGCGCGCGCGCGTGGAGCCGCAACGTGGCCGACCGGGCCGCGGTCTTCAAGCATCCGGGGCGGTGCTACCGGTCGGGCATCACCTACTGCGCGCCGCTGGGGCGCTATCTGTGGTGGCAGGTCATCCCGGGCGATGACACGCGCTTCGCCGGCGGCCTGGGCGTCTACGAGGCCCCCGAGCCCTGGGGGCCGTGGCGCACGGTCTACTTTACGCAGCGCTGGGACGTCGGGCCGGGCGAGAGCGGCAGCTTCCCGACCAAGTGGATGAGCCCCGACGGCCGCATGCTGCACCTCGTGTTCTCCGGCGATGACAGCTTCTCGGTGCGGCGCGCCGATCTGTGGCTTGCTGAAGACGGACGACACGAGTGAGGAGGCCCTTAGCCCTGCCGCACATCGACCGCGGCGACGAGAGGTGAGATGGCGATGAGAGCGCTCAGGACGGTTGTTGTCGCGCTGGCCTGCATGGCGTTCGTCGGCGTGGCTCACGCGCAGGGCTTCGTCATCGAGATGGAGGAGCCGGACGCGCGCTTCCCCGATGACGGATCCTTCGCCGAGCCCGCGCAGGAGGGCGAGGGCAGCATGGGGCGGGTGCTGTTCAAGTTCTACGTGGACGGTCACGTGCTCTATCGCTTCGAGGTGGAGCGGAAGGCCGTCTACACCGGCTGGCTGCGCTACGGGTCGAAGGGCGAGATACCGCTGCGCGTCGCCGTGGATCCGGCGGACGAGACCGCCCCCGAGTTCGAGAGCGCGACGCTGCCGCCCACCGGTGGGTACATCGGCCCCGGCGTGTGGGGGTGGGCGCAGATCTTCCGGCAGGAGCTGGCGGCGGGCGAGCACGTCCTCGCCATCGGCAGCGCGGCCTTCCGCCCCGACTGCGTCTACGTCACCTCCGGCGATGAGACGCCGACCGACGACCTGGTGAAGAACGATTGGCGCGAGATCCTCGGTGACGAGGCCTACGAGCGGGCGCTGGAGCCAATCTACGAGGTGCATCCGGACTGGCTGGATGAGGTGGAGGCGTACGAGCCGCCCGACTGGTACGAGCAGACGCGCGTGCAACTGCATACGCGCCTCTCCTTGCGCTGGCTCAACGAGCCGGTCTTCCTCAACGCCGCCCAGGCCTTCCGGCGGATGGGGGCGCGGGCCTTCGTGCGGCACATCAAGTCCGGGGCGGAGGGCGCGTGGTGGGCCAGCGCGGTGGGTCCCGTCGTGCCTGAGGCCGAGGGGCGTAACATCGCCCAGGAGATCATCGACAGCGCGCACGAGGCGGGTTGTCATATCATCGTCTACCACCGGCACATGGAGGACGACTGGGTCGCCGAGCAGCACCCGGACTGGGCCGCCCGCGACAACCACGGCATGATCCTGCTGGGCCGCCGGCACAAGATCTGCTTCAACTCGCCGTACACCGACTACGTCCAGACGCGCCTGCTCGAGCTGGTGGAGATGGGTGCGGACGGGTTCTACTTCGACGAGGTGCACATGCCCAAGCAGTGCTGCTGGTGCGGCTACTGCCGAGAGGCCTTCACGGAGCTGACGGGCTTCGAGCACCCCGAGTGGCCGGACCCGCACAACCCGGTCTGGCACAGGCTGAAGGACTTCAACAACCTGACCATCGAGCGCATCTTCCGGCAGTGGCGGCCCGCCATCCACGAGCGCAACCCCGAGTGTGTGATGCTGGTGGGCAGCAACACCTGGCCGACGATGATGGACCGGCACATGACGAACCGGCTGTTCCGCATCGCGGACGTGATGAAGACCGAGTTCAGCCTGCCCAACCGCATGAACGGGCGGATGCTGCGGCTGCCGGCGGAGATGGCTCCGACCGAGCCGGACATCAAGATCGCGCTGGGCTACGCCCTGGCGCGCGACGCCTGCGACGGGCGCCCGCCGCACATCTGGACGCACGGGCTCCTCGACGAGACCTCGGCGCTGTACGCCAGCGCGGGCATGATGACGCATGGCTGCGTGGCGAACCTGGATGTGAGCGAGCGGAACATCCCGGACATGAAGTTCGCGTCGGCGCTGGCGCTGGGCGACCGCGTCTCGCCGCACTTCGCGCGCATGCGGCCCATCGGCTGGGCGGCGATCCACTACTCGGAGCTGGCGAAGGACCGCCGGGCGCTCGATCCCGCCGAGGCCTGGCGCGAGGTGCTGCACCCGATCTACGGGGCCTACATGGCCCTGTTCGGGCAGCGCCTGCCCGTTCGCATACTGACCGACAGCCAGCTCTGTGAGCCGCTGCCGCAGAGCTGCCGCGTACTGTTCGTGCCGGCGCCCGAGGACCTGACCGACAGGATGCGCGGGGTGACCGAGCAGTTCCGCGCGGCGGGCGGCACGGTCATCGAGAACCGGGACGAATGGCTGTGGCATGAGCCGGACGGCCGGCAGGCCGCGATCGACGCATTCCTGGCGGAGCTGCCGGACGACCCGCCGGTGCAGGTGACCGGCGGGCCGGAGCTGATGCACGCGGAGGCCTTCGCGAGCGAGGACGGCGAGCGCCTCACCGTGTCGCTGGCCAACAGGTTCTCGTGGGTCTACACCGGCCGCAGGCCCGCCCCGGAGAGGCTGGAGGAGCTGACGACGCCGCCGCCACCGTGCGAGGGCGTGACGGTGCTGCTGCGGGGCCTCGAAGCGCCGCCCGCGAGCGTGCGCGAGGTCGTCCGCGGTCGGGACCTGGCGGTTCGGCGGGTCGGCGACCACGTCGAGGTGGACGTACCGGGCTTCGAGTACATGGCGGTGCTGGCGGTGGGCGGCTGACGGCCAGAGTCTGCGCAGCTCTCCGGCGAATGACCCAACGACAGGAGGCCGATGCGATGCGTGCGAGGATCGCTTTGACGTCGCTGCTGGTGTGCGTCCCCGCTGTGCCCGCGCTCGCGGTCGATGCGCTGGACTTCTCGACGGTCGGCATCTACGGCCGCGACTTCGACGTCTGCGACTTCACCTGCTACAAGTTCTACCCCAGGCCCGAGAACTACGAGCGCTACAACGCGTTGATCCGCGCCGCGCACGAGCGCGGCCAGCTCGTCATGGTCGGGCTCTACACCTACGACCGCGTGACGCTGAAGGGGCCCATCGAGGAGTACTACCGCGCCACCGACGATCTGCTCGATAACCTGCCGCTGGACCTCATCGACATCGTCTTCCTGAGCGAGGAGAACATAGCCTGGAACAACGGGCTGGCCATCCAGAACCAGCTCTATGACCACGTGAAAGAGCGGCACCCCGACCTGCCCGTCTACCAGTGGTTCACGCCCTACGACACGCCCCATGCGGGGCTGAAGGCCGACGGCTGGATCATTGACCCCTACCGCTACCAGACTCAGGACTTCCGCAAGTACCTGATGAAGTACGTCGCCACCGGCCTGCCCGTGATCAACTGCGTGAACGCCAGCCCGGAGGTCGGGGTGTTCTCCTCCTCGCAGGACCAGGTGGATGTCTGCCGCGAGTTCAACATCCCCATGTTCTTCTACGCGGTGGACGGCATGCAGGGCAGCCCGTTCGTCTGGATGTCAACCGACGCACCCCGGCTCGCCGAGTGGCGGGGGTGGTTCATGCGCGTGCGCGAGATGTGCCACGCGACCGACACCTCGGCTCTGCCGCCGCCCAGTGCCGAGTGGTCCTACGGCATCCCCATCGAGGTCGCCGGTGGCGAGGACGGCCGCTTTGAGTACGCCGATGACTTCGTCGGCCAGAAGTACATCGACGACGCGACCATCGAGGGCTTCATGTCCACGCGCTGGGATGCGTTCGGGGAGCGCCTCGGCCTGCTCAGCGGCCGGCAGGCGTCGCTGACCTACCACCTCTGGAGCGCGTTCGAGATGCGCTCACCGGCGGTGGAGGCCGGCTTCGCGACCGCCGACGGCGCGACGGGCGAGCTGGCGCTGTCGTGGTCGTCCGACGGCAACTCCTGGCAGGACATCGAGGCCGGGCAACCGGTGGCCGACTTCGCCGGGCGGAACCTGTGGCTGCGGCTGCAGATGAGCTGCGCGGGTGGGGTGGAGGGCCGGCCGTCGGCGTGGCTGGACGATCTGTCGGTTCGCGGGGAGACCGTCCCGCCCGAGGAGCGCGTGGTGCGCATCGAGCCGGTCCACCGACGCGGGCGGTTCGAGTACACGGACGACTTCGAGGCCACGCGCGCGCTGCACGTTGCCGAGATCGACGGCGGGCAGTGGCTGGAATGGGAGCGCGGTCGCGTCGGAGTGCGCGGGCATGACGGGGAGCGCGTGGAGGCGCGACTCCGCTGGCATCTCGTCGCCGAGCGGCCCGTGCGAGACGTGGCGGTAACCGTGGAGAGCTACTCGCACAGGCAGCTCGGCGCGCACAACGAGATCGGCGTGTCACTGGACGGCGAGGACGTGCTGCTCAGCGAGACGACCAGCGGCCGGGAGGACCCCTCCGGCCGTTACGTGGGCACCATCGAGTTCGACCTGGGGGAGGACGAGCGGTTCGAGGACGCGACGGAGCTGTGGGTGCACGTCACCATGGTCAACAGCTCGCATGTGAAGACCAACCGCTCCAACGACATCCGCCTGCTGGAGATCACGGGCATGCTCGCACCTGAAGAGTAGGCGTCGGCTACAACGCCTCCTGGCCCGGCTCGCGCGTCAGGAAGTCGCGGAGCGCCAGCAGCTCGTTAACCTCAGCGTGCATGGCTGCGTAGTCCGGTTGAGGTGCGTCCAGGTATTCGTGCGCGAAGTTGGGCAGAGCGGGATAGATGTTCAGCCGCTGCAGGGCCTCGTCGCCCAGGCCCAGACGCTCGTGCTCGGCCTCGGCGCGTTCGATGGCATGTGCCTGCGCCTGCCGCCACTTGCGCATCGCCATGCGCGACCAGCGCCAGACCTCCCCGTGCCTGCCGGCCTGCAGGTACGTGAGGACCTCCTCGAACGCCTCATCGCCCTCCAGCAGGAGCTGCCGGAAGTCGTCGTCGGCGAGCGGGCCAAGGCGCTCGGCGACCACGCGCGTCTTCGCGCCGGTGTCGGCGGCGGCGGTCGCGGCCAGCCGCCCGGCCAGCGGCGCCCACGCCTCCCGCTGCTCCTCGAGCGAGGCGATGCGCCCCTCGTCGCCGCTGATGAGCAGCGTGGCGGTCACGTCCAGCTCGTCGAGGACGATGGCTCGCTCACCGCCGAAGGGCGCGACGCGCGCGACCTCCGGCCCATCGAGCCGCAGGCAGACCGCGCCGTCTCGGGGGTCGAAGGGCAGCGTGATCTCCAGGTCCTGCACCACCGCGTCATGCACGTAGCGGTTGTACTCCTCGCCGTGCGTGAGCGCCAGCACCACGGTCTCGTCGCCGAGGCTGAAGGCCGTGGCCTCCACCGATGGGTCTGACGTCTCGCAGGCGGCGGTCTCGCCCGCGGCCAGGATGTCCTGCACGGGCTCCAGCTCGCCCCAGAGCAGCCCCAGCTCCGCCCGCCGCCCCATGCCGAGGCGTTCGTCGGCGAGGCCGTAGACGCTGAAGTAGAGGATGCCGCGTGTGCCGGAGGTGAGCATCATGTACGTGATCAGGCGCTGCTGCTCGCAGGTGGGCAGGTAGGTCGAGCTGGTGGGGATCCCCACCTTCGGGTAGGCGTGGCCCTGCATGTGCGCCTGCGACCACTGCTGCAGGTAGACCGGCTCGCGCCAGACCTGCCGGGCGTGCTCGGCGAGTCGCTGCACGTCCTCGAGCCCGCCCTCGATGTCCTCGCCGCCGCCGAAGGTCCGGCCCTTCTGCAGCGGGTAGAGGTACGTCAGCGGGAAGTCCAGGAGGTCGCGCCACTGCGCCCAGGTTTCATCGGGGACGCGCTCGGGCTTGCGGAGGTCCATGAGGGTGGTGGTGACGAGGTTGCACCGGTCGTAACGGCGCATCACCTCCGACTCCCGCGAAACGAAGGGCAGATAGCGGCTCCAGGTGTCGTCGCAGAGGATCCAGCCCAGCATCGCCGGGTGGCGCCGGAGCGGGAGGAACTTGAGCACCCACTCGTCCTTGAGGGGCTTCTCGGCCCACGTGACGCCCCGCGGACCGTAGAGCCAGACCATGGCGCGCAGCCCGTTGTCCCAGGCGGCATCGAGGACGCCCTGCAGGTGCTCGACCGGCGTGGTGTGGCTCAGGTAGATTACCAGCCCGTTGAGGCGCAGGTCGGCGTAGTGCGCGAAGTTGGCACGATGCTCCTCAAGCGCACGCTCGCCGTTGACGGCGTAGCAGCCCATCGCCCGGAACAGCAGTGGCTCATCGCCGGCGTAGAGCGCCCCGTCGCGCAGCTCATAGGGCGCCTTGGGGCCGAAGTCGATGGCCGGGACCTCATCGGGCAGCGATATCTCGGTGGCTAGCATCTGCCGCGCGAGGTCGCCCAGGGCGGCCACGTCGAAGGCGTCGGAGCGAATGTGGGCCGCGCGGCCGTCCTCGGCGACCAGAAGCGGCTCGTCGATCTCGCCGGGCGGGCGCTCGAAGAAGTAGCGGGCGATGGAGCGCGCGTGGCGCCGCTCGGGCAGGTCCATGAGCACCACGCGGCCGCCCAGGTAATGGCGGACCTTCAGGCGCAGGTAGAGGTCCTGATCCTCGACCCAGTGGGGCAGGACCACGAGGCGGAAGGGCTCGAGGGCGGTGACGAGCGGCATCAGGTCATGGCCGATGCCGGCCTGCGCGAGGGCATCGGCGACCGTGGCGATGGCGGGGTCATCGGCCGCAGGCGAGCCGAGGACCGCAACGTCGTGCTCCGGCTCGTGGGTGACGTGAGCCTGCAGCGAGATGTCGTCGAACCATGCGGTCGCGCCGTCCGAGCGGTAGTTGAGGCAGAAGACGGCGGTGGCCGCGATGCGCCGCCCGGCCGGGGCCAGGTAGCTGCCGACCTTCTCCACCCACTCGCCGACCTCCGCGCGCTGGACCTGCAGTGTGTCCGGGAAGAACCACGTGGTCGTGCCATCATCGAGGATGATCTTCAGGTCGATGCCGATGCCGGTGTCGCGGCCTACGGCGCTGGCCTTCACCCAGCCAGAGACCGTCAGGGCATTGGGCAGCGGCGCTTCGAACTCGATGTCGGGCGTCACCACCCCGACCCTATCCGCGGTCGAGGGGATGCGCAGCGCGGCGGGCGGGCTGTGATAGTCCTCCGTGTCGAGCACCGGCTCGGCGGGCCCGCGCGAGGAGCCCCAGCCCTCCAGCCCGTCGCTGAAGTCGGCGTTGGGCACCAGGTTCTCCTGCGCCCGCGCCGGCAGCGTGCACAGCACGAGCGCCACTGTCACCGCCCTCAGCATGCGTACACCTCCGCGACCGGTCTCGGCGAGTCGGTTCGCCGCGCAGGTCCCGCGCCCCTGTCGGCGGAGGACTCGCGAGGTGGTGCGGTCAACCCTTCCTGCGTCGCGACCGACCCCGGGCGGAGGTGGGATGATGCGCGCGCTGCCGATGATCACGGTCACACTGGCGCTCACGACAGGCGTGGCGGATGCGCAGGACCTCCCGGATGGCGCGGTCCTGGTGGGCCACTGGGACTTCGACGAGGGGCAGGGCCAGTGGGTGCGAGACGAGAGCCCCTTCGGCCACGGAGGCACGCTGGGCACCTGGCGGGAGCCTGATGGCTTCGACCCGGCGTGGGCAGATGAGGGCGAGGGCGGCTGCCTGCGCTTCGATGGTGAGGGCGACCGCGTGACCATCTCGCACGCCGCGCCACTGGCTCCGGTGGAGGGCCTCATCTTCGAGGCGCGCGTGAGGCAGGCGGAGCGCAGCCCCTACGCGCGCATCGCGGATAAGGGCAGCACGTTCGAGGTCTACGTGCGCGAGGACGGCCTGGTCATGTTCCGCCTGCATGGCGCATCCGCACACGGCGTGGTCAGCTCAGAGCCGCTGCCACTGGAGCAGTGGACAACGGTTCGCGCTGAGCTCTTCGGCGGGACGATGCGCGTGCTCTTCAACGGAGAGGTCGTCGGGGAACGCGAGTACGCCGACCCTCCCGAGGACGCCGGCCAGCCCCTGCGCATCGGCTCGGCGCAGAACGCGCGCCCCTTCGCGGGCATGATCGATGAGGTGCGGCTGTGGAATGTCGGCTACGTGCCGCCCGAAGGCCTGGGCGTGCTGGCGGCCGACGAGCATACCGTCGGCCTCTGGCACCTCGATGCGACGCCGATCGCGGACGCCTCCGGGACGCAACCGGAGGCGGAGCTGGAGGGCGGAGAGATCGCATCGGGTCGCCACGGACAGGCCGTCCGGTTCAGCGGGGACGGGTGGCTCCGTGTGCCGGATAACGAGACGCTGGACCTCACCGGCGAGCTGTGCATTGAGGCGTGGGTCAATCAGGATGAGCGCACCCCGTTCGCGCGGATCGTGGAGAAGAGCGACTGGACGTGGGGCCTCTGGATCGACCGCTACGGCCACCCGGACTTCTTCTTCAAGACCGCGGATGGCGGCTACCATCATACGGTCGGCGTCGATGAGATCCCCCTCCGGCAGTGGACGCACCTGCGCGGGGAGTTCGACGGCTTCCACGCGACGCTCTACGTCAACGGCGTGGAGACGACGCGCGACCTCCTCCCCGCCGGTCAGGACCGGCTCATGACCTCTAACGAAGACCTCTACCTCGGCAACCGCCACCTTGGCGATCGGGGGCTGATCGGGATGCTCGACGAGGTCCGCATCTCCCGGCGCATCCGGGGCGACCGCCCGCCGATGAAGGTCATCGTCACGCCCTGGCCCAGTGACGGTGAGTGGCAGATCCGGGCATCCGCGCGCGGCGCCGACGCCGACGTGGCGCGCATGACCGGGCGCATCGAGCGACCGAATGGCGAGACGGACGAGTTCGCGCTGACCGAGGCGGGGGACGGCATCGGTGAGGCGATGGTGCCGATGGACGCCCCGCCGCCCGGCGAGTACGCTGTGGTCGTGGAGGCGCTGAGTGCCGACGGTCAGCCTATCGCGCGCACGCGCGAGGAGATCGTGGTCCCGGAGACGCCGTGGCTGGGGGCGGGGATCGGCGTCGGCGACGACGTCCCGCCACCGTGGACGCCGCTGGAGGTCCAGGAGACGAATGCGGGCGTGGCGATCGTGTGCTGGGGCAGGCGCTACGAGCTCGCCGGCGGCGCGCTGCCCGCGTCGATCTCCAGCAGTGACGCCGAGCTTCTCGCGGAGGGCTGCCGGCTGACAGGCGAGGGCACGCAGGTGAGCTGGCAGCCGCCGGAGCTCGCAGGCGCCACGGATGCGGAGGTACGGCTCACCTGTGCGGGCCGGGCGGGCGGGGCTGAGCTCTCCATGAGCGCAGAAGTAGAGTTCGATGGGATGGCGCGCTACGACCTGACCGTGACTCCCCCCGAGGGCGCGGCGCAGGTCGGGCCGCTGGCGCTCGAGATCCCGCTCAACGCCCGGCACGCGACGCTCATGCACCACCCCGGGCGCTGGTTCGAGGAGGAGACCTGCGCCGGGGCGGTGCCCGATGACGGCTGGCAGGCAGACAGCACATGGTATCTGTGGACCGGCGACGAGGACCGCGGGCTGTGCTGGTTCGCGGAGGACCATCAGACCTGGGGGCCGGATGCCGAGAGGCCGGGCATCGAGCTGTTCCGAGACGGCCGGCGGACGGTCCTGCGCGTGTGGCTGCTGAACGCGGCGGCGAAGTTGACGGAGCCGCACACCTTCACCTGGGGGCTGATGGCGACGCCAGTGAGGCCCCTGCCCGACGACTGGCGCACCTGGCGCTTCGGCAGCCTGAGCAGCGACACGAACGTGGCCGTGTTCTGGTCGCTCAAGGGCTTCAGCGAGTGGCACTCCTTCCCCGTGCCCATCGAGCCGGAGAAGTACCACGCGATGCGCGAGGAGGCGCACGAGCAGGGCACGCGCATCGTGCCCTATACGAACTTCAACATGCAGAGCGACACCGGCGACCTGTGGGAGTACTTCGGAGGCGAGTGGTACGCGCACGCCGGCCAGGGCCGGGCCGCGGACGTCCTGCGCATGGGCGTGGTGAACATGCGCTGCTGCCCGCTGACGGCGAGCTGGCAGGACTTCATCACCTGGAAGTACCAGCAGTTCCTCGAGGAGTACGACTGGGACGGCTTCTACCTCGACAACTCGATCCCGGGCAAGTGCAACAACCCCCGCCACCCTGAGGAGCATCACGATCGGCGCTTGATCTTCGGCACGCGGGAGTTGATGAAGCGCTTCTACCGGCTGAACAAGGCGAATGACCCGCGCAACGTGATGGTCTGTCACATGTCCGCGCACAAGTGCATCCCGCTGCTGTCGTTCTGCGACGCGACGGTCGATGGCGAGCAGTACTCCTGGGCGCTGGAGCAGTTCGACGGCGACTACATCAACCTCACCAGCCTCGCTCGGGTGCGGGCGGAGCTGATGGGTCGCAACTGGGGCCCGATCCCTCTCTTCCTGCCTGAGATCAAGGGCTCCACCGCCAACCGAACGGTGCGCACGCGGGAGATGCTCGCGCTTCTGCTGCCCCACGGGACCCGCTTCTGGATCGGCGCCTGCGATCACGAGACGATCTATGGCGCCCTCGATGCGCTGGATGCCTTCGGCATCGCCGATGCCCGTTTCCTGCCCTACTGGGCTGACGGCGGTCCGGTCGTCGCTGAAGAGCGCGCCATCGCGAGCGCCTACGTGCGCGCGGGCGAGGGAGCCCTGCTCATCGTCTCGAACCTCGCCGACGAGGAGCGCGACATAGCGGTCAGCTTCGGGGGACGCACCATCACCGAGACGGTCCCGGCGCGGGACTTCGCGCTGGTGAGAGTCGCGGCTGAATAGGAGGCCGAGCCATGGCACGATTTGCGCTTGGCATGGCACAGATGCTGGTCGAGGGCGGTAACCTGCACGCGAACCTTGCGCGCGCGGAGGGCATGATCGCGCGAGCTGCGAGCGAGGGCTGCGCCGCCGTGGTGCTGCCCGAGTGCCTGGACGCCGGCTGGACGCACCCGAGCGCGGTGGAGCTCGCTGCGCCGATCCCCGGCCCCACCAGCGACCGGCTGGCCGATGCCGCGCGGGAGGCGGGCGTGTACGTGGTGGCCGGGCTGACCGAGCGGGCGGATGAGCGCATCTACAACGCGTCGGTGCTGATCTCACCCGCCGGTGAGGTGCTGCTACGCCACCGCAAGATCAACATCCTGGAGATCGCGCAGGACCTCTACTGCATCGGCGACTCGCTGAGCGTGGCCGAGACGGCGCTGGGGACGATTGGCATACCGATCTGCGCGGACGACTTCGCGTCATCGCTGGTCTTCGCGCACTCCCTGGCGCGCATGGGGGCGCAGATGATCCTGTCGCCCTGCGCGTGGGCGATGCCGGCGGCGCACGACAACGAGGCGCAGCCCTACGGCGAGACCTGGCTGACCTCCTTCGGCGAGCTCGCGCGGCTCTACGACGTGACGGTGGTGGGCGTGAGCAACGTGGGCTGGATCACCGGCGGGCCATGGGAGGGCCGCAAGTGCATCGGCTGCTCGCTGGCGATGGGCCCCGGCGGCGCGACGCTGCTGCACGCGCCCTACGGCGTGGACGCCGAGGGCCTGTTCGTCGTGGAGATCGACCCGCACACACCCATCGCCCGTGGCACCGCAATCGCCGGGGCGTTGAAGGCGCGCGGCTACGAGGGACCCTAACGCAGACTCGGAGGGAATCGGTAATGATCGTTCGCGACTTCGATGAGTTCCTGATCGGCCTGGACCCCGACGCGCGGGGCGATGGTAGCCCCGACGGCCTGAAGTACGGCGACCTCGACGCCGAGGTGCGCGCGGTCGGGACGACGTGGATGGCCTCGATGGACGTGCTGCGGCGGGCCGTCGAGCGTGGCGTGAACCTGGTCATCGCCCACGAGCCGACCTTCTGGTACCACGGCACACCGGCCAACCCCGAGCTGGCTCAGTGCGAGCGCGACGAGGTGGACGTCTCGTTCAAGACCGGCTTCCTCGACGAGCATGGCATCGCGATCCTGCGCGCACACAACAACTGGGACCCGTACCCGGAGTACGGCATCGAGGCCTGTCTTCGCGCCGTCCTCGGGCTCGGCGAGCCGGTCACACGCATCGGCGACTTCTTCGGCCTGTTTGAGATCGAGCCGACCGGCCTGGGCGACCTCGCCCGGGACTACGGCCGGCGGCTGGAGCTGGCATGTGTGCGCGTCGCCGGCGATCTTGAGCTGATGGTGCGACGCTTCGCACTGGCCTACGGCGCCTCGAGCGGCACGCAGCGCTACTTCCAATTCCACGAGGCGGGCGCCGACGCCATCGTGTGCGGGGAGGCGGGGGAGTGGCCCGCGATCCGCCCGGCGCTGGACATGGGGCTGGGCGTGGTCGAGCTGGGCCACGCCGCCACGGAGGAGTTCGGCATGGAGGGCCTGGCACGGCTGCTGCGCGAGCACTTCCCGGACGTGCCCATCGAGCACATCCCGGCCGAGCCGAGCTACGGCTTCGTGCGCCCGTAGAGACGGCCTGACGGCTCGTGGTGTGCTGCGCGGGGGGAACCACGGACGGGTCCTGTCGCGTTGCGCGCGCTCCGTGCCGTTGCCACGAGGGCCGACGTCGAGTGAGGTGAGGGCGATGATGAGGCGGGTTGTGGCACTGGCGATGATGGCGGCGCTGGCGCCGGCGGTACAGAGCCAGGCCGAGGCGATGCGGTCGGCGGTCATCGTCTACGGGCTGAACCGGCTCAGCGAGGAGGACTACCGGCGCATCCTGGCGGCGCCGGAGGTGGACTACGTCTGCTTCCAGCAGATCATGCCGGAGGGCCCACTGCCGGAGCTGACCTGCTCGCGCGCCGCCGAGCTGGCCGCTGCGGGGAAGCGCAACATCGTGCAGATCTGGTGGGGGCCGACCTGGCCCTACCCGTGGTCGAAGTACAGCTTCGCGAACATCGCGCTCGACCCACAGGTGCGGGAGGACTTCTGGCGCGAGGTGGTGGACCGCTGCATCGACGAGATCGGGGCGGAGAACCTCTACGGCGCGCACCTGATGGAAGAGACCGGCATGCAGTTCGGCACGGACGTGCAGCAGCGCGACGACCCCGAGGACTTCGACACCTTCGAGGACGACGGCAAGTCCTACGACCACCCCTTCTGGAGCGGCTGGAAGAAGGAGTGGTACGGCCGCACCGACATCCCCAACGTCATCCGGCACGAGGACGACTTCCGTGCGCTGGTGGGCTTCGGCTTCGAGGACGATGAGAGCTGGGAGCCGTGGCAGTGGCACCTGTTCCGGCGCTGGGTCTCGACGCGGCTGCAGTCCGGCGGGCAGGTCGAGTTCGCCAGGCACATCCACGAGCGCTACGGGCCTGACTCCGACACGCCCGTCAAGGCCTTCACCTGGGACGGCATCCTGTGGGGCGGGGAGAATCCCCGCACCGACCACCACCTGGAGCGGGAGCACTTCGACGGCGTGATCGTTGACGCCTACGGCGACCCCGGGCGCGGCTACATGACCCAGCGCGCCTTCCGGCTGCTGTATCCCGTGAGACTGCCACGCAGTCTCCTCGAGATCGTCCACTTCTGCTGGGGCGGCACGCGCGACCGGCCGACCACCATCGAGCAGCGCCGCCAGCACCTGGCCGCCGCCTACACCGCCGGCCACGACGTGATCGGCTTCTGGTCGAGCCCCGGCAACTACAGCCGGCCGGACGCGTGGGCGGAGGACGTGGAGCTCCTGGGACGCCTGAAGACGCTGCCGCGGTTCGAGCACCACCCGCGGCTGCTGGTCATCTCCGCGCGCGTCTCCGACATCTACTCGCTTCCCTACTCGCTGACGGGTCTGACCGACTTCGACATCCTGCCCATCTGGGAGGCCTGGGACGTCGATCTGTCGGGCTACGATGCGCTGGTGCTGGACACGACCGGCCCGCCCGGCTCCGGCGAGCTGCTCTGGGACACCGAGGGCTTCGCGGCCAAGCACCACTTCCCGGGGCTGCTGGACTACAGGCGCATCAACGCCTTCGTCGAGGATGGTGGGGCCGTGATCATCCGCGGCAGGTGGCTCTGGCCGCAGGGCTGCCCGCTCTTCCCGGTCGCGGGCGGGCACGTGCATACGGTGGAGGACGTGAGGCAGCGCAACGTCCTGCCGCTCGAGTTCACTCCCGAGGGCTGGTGGGTCGATGAGATCGGGCTGTCGGGGACCTACCGCTTCGGGGCGTGCATGTACCCCATCGAGGTTGATGACCCCGAGGTACGCGCCTGCGATGCAGCCATCTTCTTCCGGCACGGCCAGGGCGCGTGCCTGATGATCCCGTATCACCGCAACTACGACCGTGAGGAGGACTACGGGTCGGAGATGTGGCTGTCGCACCGGCGGCTGATGACGGACCTGGTGCGCGGCTTCCTTCTGCACGTGGGGAAGACCGAGGTTGCCGAGGAGTGCCTCGCCGACCCGTCGATCGGCAACAACTACCGCCACGCGGTCTCCGCGGACGGCACCCTCGAGACCTGGTTCCTGCACGCGGTCGGCATCAGCGGCGGCTTCCCGCCCATCCCGCTGCGGGGCACGGACCTGTTGACGGGCGAGACGGAGCCGGTCCTGACCGGAGACCGGCCGGCGGCGGTCATCGGGCGTGGTGGCTGACGGCCGGGCGCCTACCGGCGCTGCATGGCCGTCCACTCAGTCGTGGCCCCGATGTTCGGGTCGAAGTTGTGATCGTTGCTGACCACGTACTCACCAAGGGCGTTGGACCACGCATGCTCGTAGCCCCCGGGCAACTCTACCGGGTAGTCCTGGTGAGGGTCCACGTAGGAGTCCACGCCACGCGTCGCCTCCGACCATCCCTCAGAGATGCGGTCGAAGGCCGCCTGCCGCTCGCGCCAGGAGTCGAGCATGCCGTCCGTGATCTGATCGGCGTTCGCGCTGATCTGCCGGCTGATCTGTGCGACCTGCTGATGGCTGCGGATCACGCCCGCGACGAGCTGCTGCTGGACCTGTTGGTACGCGGCGAACCAGGCGGGATTGAGCTTGACGGAGCGGATCATGACGTCGAAGAGCTCGCTGAGGGTATCGAGCTGGCCCCGGCGGGCGCGCATCGCGAACAGGTAGTCGATGAACCACGAGACCGGGCCTCCGCCCATCCCGAAGAGGCCCCCCATGCCCATCGCCTGCGGCTGGTGCGTCTGGACCACCCCTATGATCTCCTCTTCCATGGCCTGCCCCTGCCAGTCATAGCAGACACGGAGCTTGCCGGCCTCGGCCTCGCCGGGGCCGAGCGTTCCGGGGTTGAGAGCGGCCAGCTCCTCGGCGACACCGGGCAACTGCTCTGTGGCCAGCACCTGCATGTTCGCGACCCCACCCCGGTACCTGGGGACCACGAGCTCCTCGAGGGCCTGGTGCACGCCCATTGGGGCAATGACCTCCGCCCCGTAGTACTGCCCGCCCATCATCTGCCCCATCAGTCCCATGCCGCCGGGCATCCAGATGCAACTGATTGGCGGGAAGAACTCGAAGCCCTCGACGCCTGCCGGGTTGAGCACCCGGAACGCGACGGTCGCCGGTGCGCCCGGGTTCTGGTAGTTCCATTGGCAGCCCCCCTGGAACTGCCATCCCACCGGGATCAGCATCCGCAGTAGCTCCAATCCGGTCCCCTGGGAGTCGATGAGCGTGTGCGCCTTGAGCTTCACTCCCTGGATTACCGTCTGAACGGGGGGGCCGTCCCGCGCCGTCTGGGCCAGCACCAGCGTGGTGCCGCAGTACTCGCAGATGATCTGCCCGCCGGCGGACGGGGGAATGCTCGCGCCGCACTGCGGGCACTGAAGAGCTGCCATGCCTGAGATGCCGTCGCCGGTCACGCGCACCACCGCCCGGCGGAGTCGAGATGTGGTCGTGGGGGAGTTCCCCGATGGCCCTCGTCCCTCCTTCGGTGCTCGGTGGCGAGGAGGGCAATACCCATGGCGTGAGCAAGAGATGGAATCACGGTACCTTCAGAGCCCTTGGTGACCTGCACAGTCATGTTTGACGCAGGGGAGGACTGCATGATGGCGCGATTGACACCGGCCGTAGTCCTGGCCGCAGTGCTCGTGCTCGGCGCGAGCGCGTGGGCGCAACCGCGTGAGACCGGCAGGGCCCTGGACGAGTTCGGGCCCACCGACACTGCTGAGGCGGCGGAGCAGACGCTGCAGACGGCCGTCGAGGCGCTGCTGACCAACGGAGGCGGCGTGCTCATCATCCCGCCGGCGGTCACTCAGGAGCTGGAGGTGCGCAACCTCTGGCAGGAGGAGCGCTCCACCCGCGACGAGGGCCCCGTGGTGACCATCCTCGACCACCGTGGGGGATTCACCGAGTACCACGTGGCGCCGATCGGCAGGCACCAGTTCGGGACCTGGACGGGCTTCCGCGTGGAGCGGGTGCTCAACCTGGGCGAACAGAGCCTGCCGCACTGCGGGACGCATGCGGTCCAGGCGATCGACAACATCGTGGTCAGCGGCGCGACCTCCTACATGCACACGCTCACCGAGCCCGTGCAGGCGGGGCAGGACGTGAGGTGCTACCACTATTCAAAGACAGATTAAGTCTGGGGAAAGGTCCGTCGTTTCCTTGACAATCTTGCGGGGGGGGGGGGACACTCTGCCCAACGAAACAAGTCGCAATGTGAGTAGTTACGTCTGGAGAGACACGCATTGCACCTACCGACCGTCACAGTGGCCGCATGCCTTATCGCACTCAGCGCCGCCGCGGGCCTCGCCGATGAGTTGGGTGGCCCCTATGGGCCAGACGAGCACACCATCCTGCTGATGCACTTCGATGAGCCGGGCGACCCAGCGGATGCATCCGACCGTGATGTCTACGCGCAGAACTGGGGCGCCGAATCGGTGGACGGCAGGTTCGGCAGAGCCCTGCACTTCAACGGCGAGACCGACGTGTGCGTCTTCTCCGAGGACTTCACCCTTCCGCCGCGATCCACCGTCGAGCTGTGGCTGCGCATCGAGCCGGGGGAGTTCCTCCCCAGCCGCTACCTGCTGGGCAAGCCCCACGAATGGGGGATTGCCCTGGGTGAGCCCGACCTGCTCTACGCCGGCATCGGCCTTGACGGCGAGGACGCCACGATCCACACCCGTCTGCCACAGGCGCTCGATGACGGTCACTGGCACTATCTGGCCTCGATCTACGATGCGACGAGCCATGAGTACTGGATCTACCTTGATGGCCGCCTGGTCAAGCACCAGCAGGCCGGCCAGGGGGATATCCGCAGGCGCAAGTACGGCTCGCTTCAGATCGGCGACCTCGAGATTGGCCCCGGCAAGGAGTTCCGCGGCGCGATCGACGAAGTCCGCATCTCCGACCTCTGTCGCGCCCGTGGGCGCGAGACCCTTCAATTAGAGCCCCCTCCGGCGCCGGAGAGTGAGCCCCCGAGGTGACTGTTACGTGATACGAGAACGCTCGTGCATGCTTATGCTCGCACTGGCACTATGCGTCGCCGGGCACGGCCAGGATGCGGTGAGACTACGCACCGACCGCCTCCAGTTGCAGGTCAGCGGCCGCGCCCTGGGCCTCTCGCAGGTTGCCCTCGATGAGCCTGCGCGGCCCCTCAGCACCGGGCCGGCGGTCATCGCCGTCGAGGACGGCCGCGCGCGGGCCCCGCTGGCTGGCGAGGTGGTGGAGTTCCACGCCAATGACGGCACCGCCGAGCACGTATGGCGGTCTGAGGACGACGCGGTGAGGCTACGCCTGACCCAGACGGCGAGGCCTTCGCATCTGGCGATTTCTGTTGAGGTGGAAAACCTTGGTGACGAGCAGCGGTGGCTGCAGACGACCATCGAGCTTCCTGTCCAGGGTGCGGCGCTCGGGGATAATCGCGCGCTGTGGGATGGACGCGACCTGATCCCGCTCGTGAGCGGGACCGACACGCTGGTGACGAGCTGGAAGGGCCACTTCCCGATGACCTGCCTGTGGGGGGATGAGGCCGGCGTCGCGATCGGGGCGGAACCGATGCAGCTTCGAAGCTGGTGGCACTGGGGGCTGCAGGGCGAGAGGCTTCGCTGGGGCACGCGATTCGTCCTTGAGCCGGGCAAGTCTGAGGGCTTCGAGGCCGTCCTCTACGCCTTCGAGCCGCGCTACGGGCTGGGTGAGGCGCTGGAGCGCTTCTACGCGATCTACCCGGAGGTGTTCCGGCCGGCGGAGGGCATCGACCCGCGTGTGCTGGGCATGGGCGGGTACATCGGTGACTCAGCGGAGACTCGCAGGCTCGGCTGGGAGCACTCCCGGCGCTTCCACTTCGATTGGGAGTACGTCTACGGCCCCTACCAGCGCTCGGGAGACCCCTATCCGACGGAGGAGACGTGGGACCCGTCGCTGCCCTACAAGTACGACGCGCCTCACGTCGCCGCGCGAAAGAGCAGCCTGGAGGAGTTCCGCCACTGGCTGCGCGAGCGGACCGAGATGGGAAAGGTCACCCGCGCGATGCTGCACTACACGCTGGGGATGAACCAGTGGATCGCCGAGACCTACTTCCCCGAGGCGATCCGTCTCGATGCCGAGGGCAAGCCGGCCATGTCCCGGCGCGAGGGCCACTTTCAGGCGAACACAAACGTCTTCCTGCTGGCAGACCGCGCGTGGGACTTCTGGACGAGAGGTTACCGCAACGTCGCGGAGCACTTCAAGCCCAGCGGGATCTCCTTCGACAACGCGGGCGGCACGGGGGTCTACCAGTACTGGCAGCAGGGCTCCGGCGTGAGCGAGACCCCGGGGCGGATGTACTGGAACAGCCCCGGTGAGGTCTATGGCCGCGTGAAGGACGAGCACGGCGTGGGCATCAGCGGCGCCATCGCGCACTCGAAGGCAATGTCGTACATCCACACGCTGCACGCCGACGGCCATCGCCTCGCGGTCTACGCTAACGGCGCGTGGGCCTGGCCCGCTGCAGTGCGCGCGGATGCGGGCATGCTCGAGGCCGCGCCCTACCGGCGCGTTGACCAGCTGTGGACGCTGCGCCGCATGTTCGGGCGCAAGCCGCTCACCTTCTGGGAGAACTACCAGATCATGCACCTTGACGAGTTCGACTGGGAGGAGGCGTCCCCGGAGCAGATCCGGGACAAGCTGCGCCAGAAGGTCGATGAGCTTATCCTCTACTCACTTCACGCCGGCGCCCTTCCCCAGTTCAACTACCAGCGCGGCGTCGAGAAGCTGTGGCGGTGGCTGCCTCGCCTGAAGGCCCTGGCGCTGGCCGGCTGGCGCGCCACGCCCGCGGCCGCCGTAAGCTCGCCCGAGCTGTGGATCTCACGCTTCGGCGACGGCCCGGGGAGCTACCTGACCCTGTGTAATCCCGGCGATCAGCCGGCCGAGGCTCTTCTCATGCTCGACGAGGCCTACCTGGGCGAGACGTGGCTGCTGGATGAGTGGGGCGACGATGCAGGGCGGACGACATCCGCGCGTGCATCCGGCGGCATGTCGATAGAGCGCAGGCTCGGGGCCCGCGAGGGCGCGATCTACCAGGCCGTCGTCGCGGTGCGGGGCGCCCACGTGACCGATGCCGACGTCGCCTGCGATCGTGATGTGCTCAGGCGCGGTTCTCTGGAGGCCCGCTTCTCAGTCGCCGAGCCCGGCCCCGCCTCACTCATAGTGGCGCTGCCGGCCGAGAGTCTGCCGCGAAGCGTGACGCTTAACGGCGAAGCACTGGCCTGGCAGCCCGCCGAGCTTGCCGTCGCAGGCGTCGGCGTCAAGGTTGAGGCGGCGCTGCAGGCGGCCAACACGCTACAGGTCACCTGGAACGCGGAGGTCATGCTCGGGGAGCCGAGGCACGAGTATCTGGACTTCCCCTTCGTCTCCGATGACGAACAGCCGCTGGCCGCGATCGTGTTGCCCGCCGACGCGGCGGAGACCGACCGCAACACGGCGGCGCGCATCCAGGCCTACTTCCGGTACTGGTACGCCATGAAGGGCTGGGAGGACTGGCGCGCCTACTACACGCCCGCCACGATCCCGGAGCATCGCCGCCACCTCGCGGAGCTGCCCATCGTCGGGCGGGCCGCGAAGGCACAGACCCCGCATCGAGTGGAGATAGTCGCGGGCTTCCATCCAGACCTGCCCGCCCCGCCGGATGGCTGCGCTGCTCGGATCAGCGTCACCGGTGAGCCCGCCTCGCGCTCGCTGCTCATCGAGGGCCGAAGCCCCGAGGCGCGCGAGCGCGCCATGCTGCGCCTATTGCGGCTACTCGACACGACGCACCAGTGGTACGGCAAGTTCACCTATAAGGTCCTCCCCTGCTCGCGGAAGGCCCGGATCGAGGAGATGTACCTCGATGCCGAGGATGGCTTTACCCGGTATCCATGGGACGAGCGGCGCCAGCAACAGCAGGCAGAGGCGGGACCGGTCGATCCAGCGCAATGGTGGACACCGTATGAGCCGGACGCCCGTACGCTGCTGCTCTGCCACTGGGACGATCGGGACGACCTCGAGTACCGCGACGTGACCGGCCGCTACGCCGCGGCCGGCTACCCGGGGGGCACGCGCTACGTCGAGGGCCGGTTCGGCCGCGGCATCTGGGCGGGGGGGGACAGCACCGAGGTCGGAGTCGCCTTCGCAAACTACGGCAAGTGGGAGACCGACGAGGGGACCGTGGAGATGTGGTGGCGGCCCGACTTCGCCTCAGACAGCGGCCGGGAGGCGGTGCTGCTGAACTTCCGCGCAGACAAGAGCGGGGGCGAGGTTACCAACCGCTCGCGGCTGGAGGTGGTGGACGGGCGCCTGCGCTGGTGGGAGCGGGATTCGGCGGGCGAGGAGCACGTGGTCGCATCCGAGCCCCTGCAGTTCGGCGCCGGCGACTGGGTTCACGTTGCGGCGACGTGGGAAGTCGGCGGGCGGCTGCGGCTGCTGGTCAACGGAGAGGCAGTGGCCGACGAGCCCTACTGGACGCCGATCCCCGTGGAGGATCTGCACCCGACCAGCATCTGGCGGGCCGGGATCTGGATTGGGCGAGGCACCGAGCACAATGCCGGTGGGGCGATAGACGAGTTGCGCATCTCCAGTTGTCCGCGCCGGTTCGCGTCGCCAGAGCTTTGACGTGCCGCGGAGCTATGCGTATCGTTCACAGGAGGTGTTGGTGGTAGTGCACGACGGTGATGAGATAGGGACGTACGCTCTCCCAACGAGGGAGATTGCAGGCATAACAGCTCGTGAAAGGGGGATCTCTGAGCTATGCAACGACGTATTGGATTCACGCTCATCGAACTGCTGGTAGTGATCGCCATTATCGCGATCCTGGCAGCCATCCTCTTCCCGGTCTTCGCCCGGGCACGTGAGAAGGCGCGCCAGACGAACTGTCTGAGCAACGTGAAGCAGATCATGCTCGGCGTCCTGCAGTACGCGCAGGATTACGACGAGCGCATGCCCGGCCGTGGCAACATCTACGTAGGCGACCCGGCCTGGGGCGAGGCGATCTACCCGTACGTGAAGAACATCGGTGTCTTCAACTGCCCCAGTTCCTTCGGCCAGGGCATCCAGAATGTCGGCGACCTGCACAACGATCAGACCTATGATTACGGCTGGAACTACCACACGGATAATACCCGCAATGGCTGCAAGCTGGCGCTGATCACCTACCCGGCGGAGGCTCTGGTCATTATCGATTGCGACCACTACATCATCGATCCGTGGCGAGACGATGGCCACTGGATCGACAGCGACGGCGCCGCCCGGCACAACGAGGGGGCGAACATCGGCTGGGCCGATGGACATGCCAAGTGGATGAAGCCCACGAACTACCTCGATGAGGACTACTGGACCTGGGTGCGGAACTGAATCCGGTGAACCAATTGCAGTCGAGGCGGGCGAGTGATCGCCGCCGCGGATGAGACCTTGAGGGCGGCGATCTCCCGCTCCACGCGGAACACGCCCGCCGACGGTCATTCGAAGGCGACGCCGCGGGGGTGGGCATGCGCCTGCCCCGGCGCGATGCCGGCAGAGCCGTCAGCACCACGGTTATCCAGGTGCGCATCGGATCACTCCCGCGGCGCGACCGTTAGGGTGGCCCCTCCCTGGACGCCGGTGGCGATGTCGCGTGCCCGCACTTGCCAGACGCCGGGCGGGTCGTTCAGCGCGAAGGGAATGGCGATCTCCGCCTGCCCGCGCTCGGCCAGCACGTTGCGCGTATACGCCTCGCTCAGGTTCCCACGCGGATCGCGCACCTCGACGCGCAGGACGTGGTCGCCGGGCGTGGGCGCGGATGTGCCGACCATCGCGATGACGGTGCAGGTCTCGCTGACGGTAGCCACCCCCGCATCCACGGTGACGGCCTCGACGCGGTAGGGCAGGAGCGCGTAGAGCGCGGTCTGGCCGGGCGCGAGGTCGGCGGTGATCGAGCGCTTGCGGCCCAGGTGCTCGCCGGCGCGCACGTCGTAGACCTCGGCCTCCGCGGGCAGTGTGAGGGTCATCGGGCCGTCGCTCAGCTCGAACCGGCGCTCACGGAGCACGCCGAGCAGCTTCAGCGGCCCGCGCTCGAGCGCGACCACCTCGTATTCGCCCGGCTCGCCCGGCGCGTGGCCCATCTCGGCGATCTTCGACAGCCCCGCGAACGCCTCGGCATCCAGCCACGCCAGCATCTCATTCGTGCGCGGCGCGACGAAGGTCAGGGCGTACGCGCGCCCGCCGCCCTCGTGCTCCTTACGCACGATCCCCGGCTCGCCCTCCGCGTCCGCGTAGACCTCGACAGGCGCATCCGAGCCGAACCAGACGCTCCGGCCGGGAGGCGCGCCGGCCTGCTCCCAGTCGGGCGGGGGTTCGCCGACGGTCTCACCCTCGGTCTCCTCAAAGCCGGGGTTGACCGGCTCCAGCGGCTCCTCGGCCTCTGCTTACCAGCAGACAGCCAGTAGGGGGAGCACCGTTGCACCGAGGTACCATCTTCGCATCATCGGTCTCACGCCCCCTGAGTGGGAATAGCGACTCGCCACGGCTTCGGCTTGCCTCTGCAGCTATTGCCTCGTGACGGTGGTGATTCCTCCTGCGCCCCGGGCGGCAGGTGGCCCCACGGGATGCGGCGAAGCAACGCACTCCGCCGGGAGTTGACTGACCTCGTACGCCGGGATGTGAGAATGAGCGAGAGCACCGAGTCGATGCAGCGGCGGAACGAGAACGACAGCTCGGGGCCCTCAGAGCTGGTCGGCATCACCGTTCGCTCTTTCGTGCTGGTGGTGCTGCTGACCGTGCTTACCTACCTGGTCATCAACCGGCTGGGGTTCATGCAGCTCGTGCCGCCGGTGCCGGCGCTGATTCTGCTGCTGCTGCTGGTGGGCTGCAACAAGATCGTTGAGGGGGTTACCAGAGCGCTGCCGCGTGGGAGATTCCTGCGCCCCCTGAGCCGTGGTGAGCTGCTGCTGATCTACGTCGCGATCTCCATGGCGCCGGTCATGAGCCGCGGGGTCTACGTCTTCCACTACCTGCTCTACCCGGCCTACTACGGCAACGACGTGAACCAGTGGCAGGAGTTCTTCCAGCACTACCCCGACTTCTACGCCCCGCGGGACCCGGGGGTGATCAAGGGCTTCTTCGAGGGTTCGAGCAGCGGTCTGATCCCCTGGGAGGCCTGGCGCACCCCGCTGCTCTGGTGGATGACCTTCAACATGCTGGTGATGGTCGCGGTCGGCTGCCTGGTGGCCTTCTTCCGGCGCCAGTGGGCGGAGGCGGAGCGGCTGCGCTATCCGCTGCTGGTGCTGCCGCTGGAGATCACGGGCGGCTTCGAGGGCTCGGCGGTGGAGCGCGGCTTCTTCTTCCGCGATCCACTCATGTGGCTGGGCTTCACCATCGCCGTGGTCTACAACTGCTTCCGCATCGCCCATGAGATCTACCCGGCCTTCCCTGAGGTGCAGCACTACATCCGCCTGGCGATGGGCATCGCGGACCCGCCCTGGCGGTGGATCAGGCCGCTGAACATGCACTTCCGGCTGGACGTGTGGGGGCTGTCGTACCTGATGCCCGGCGACGTGCTGCTCACCGCCTGGGTCACGTACTTCGGGATGAAGACCATCAAGATTGTGGGGCTGCAGTCGGGCTACCGCAAGTGGCGCTTCCCGTTCTACCAGGAGGTCAGCTCCGGAGCGTGCATCGCCCTGACGCTGTCGATGCTCTACGTGGCGCGCCACCATTTCCGGCGCATCGCGCGCAGCATCCTTCGCGGGCCGGGCGCCTATGACGAGAACGAGCCGATGAGCTACCGGCTGCTGGTGGTGCTGTTCGTCGCCAGCACCGCGGCCATGATCTGGATGCTGCTGCACGCCGGGCACCGGATCGACCTGCTGCTGATCTACTTCGCGGTGCTCTACATGTTCGTGCTCGTCGCGGCGCGCATCCGGGCGGAGGCCGGCCCTCCGGTGACCTGGACCCACCCCTACGGCTACGACACCGAGGTCGCGATCCATCTCTTGGGCAGCCGCTACATCCGCGGCTACGGCAGCATCCAGCCGATGGTGCTCTACTACGCGCTGTTCTACATCGGCCGCACGGTGTTCGCGCACAGCGGCTCGCAGTACTTCGCCGACGGCTACCGGCTCGTGGACTACGGCAGGGCGAAGCGCGCCGCGGCCCTCAAGCTGATGATGGTCGTCCTGGTCATCTCAGGCTTCCTGGCCTTCTGGACGCACCTGGACCTGGGCTACACCTACGGCCAGGCCTTCTACTTCGCGGGCGAGGGCCGGGAGCACCGCACCTGGCCGCTCAACTGGTCGCGCCAGTATTACCGCTTCCTCGATCTCGCGCTCGACAACCCCCAGGGCCCCGACCGCGCACGAGTGACGGGCTACGCCGCGGGCTTCGCGGCGACGGCGGCCATCACGTGGGGCCGGCTGAACTTGAGCGCCTTCCCGCTGCATCCCCTCGGCGTGGTGCTGGGTACGCTCTACAACGACTGGTCGCCCTACTGGGCGCCCTTCCTCTTCGCCTGGCTCGCGCAACGCCTCGCCTTACGCTACGGCGGGCTGCCGGCCTATAGGCGCTTCGTGCCGGCGTGGCTGGGCATGTTCCTGGGCCATACGCTCATCGGCAACGTGCTGCGCGGCATCATCATCCGGCTGAAGACCGGCCTGTAGCGCCGCCGCCCCGACGGAGGCTCCGCCGGCCCGTGTGCCGAATACCTGAGCGGACGCGACTGTATGGAGCCGAAACGGATCGGTGATCGCCATGATCCAGCGCGTAGCGGTGCTCGCCATCCTCGCCCTGTTCTGCGTGCCGGCGCAGGCGCGCGAGGTCATCTACCAGGGCGGGGAGATCGCGCCCCCGCACTCCCTGGTCCTCATCTCGCCCTGGCAGGCCGGGCGGCGGACCTGCGACGCCGAGATCAAGACCCAGGGCGAGTACGCCATGAAGTACGAGCTGGACATGCTCGCCGCGGGCGAGAGCCTGCAGGTGCGGATGTACGCCCCGCTGCGCGCGCGGGACTTCAGTGAGGCCACGCACCTGCTCGCCGACGTGCGCTTCAGCGCGGTGCTGCCCGAGGCGCCGGAGATCGCCAATATTGCCGGCTACGCTGCGAACGGGGCCTGGATGTGGCGCAATCTGCAGGTCGAGGACGCCGGCGAGTGGCGGACACTTGAGCTGCCGCTGGACGAGCACCCCGGCGGCGACACGCGCTACCTGGCATGGGCCCTGCGGCCTGATGACTGGCTCGCCGCGGGCGTCGAGCGGGTCACCATGCACATTGACAACGTGCGCCTGCTCGTGCCCGACGAGGGCGTGGAGTTGCCACCGCTGCGGCCCTTCTCGCTCATGGAGGGCGTGAAGGCCGAGCACTGGCACCTCCGCCCCGAGGAGTGGATGACGCAGGAGATGACCGCTGAGCGCGCCACGGAGGGCGAGCGGTCGCTGAAGGTGACCTTCGTCCCGCGCGGCGACTACGAGGAGCACGGCGCGCAGTACATGGTGCGCGGCTACGGCCAGGCCGGCGACTGGACGGGCTACGACGCGCTCGAGATGGACGTGTGGTTCAGCCACGTGCTGCCCGAGGCCAATGAGGTCTACGCCGTGCCCGTCAACACCGAGACGTCCGGCCGGCCCTGGCTGCCGGGCTTCAACGTGATCGAGGCGGAAGCCTGGCAGCACGTGCGGCTGCCCTTCCCCAAGCCCATCACCGAGATGAAGGCCATCGACATCCAGGTGGACGTGCCGAGTTGGGCCGCGCGCTACGAGGGCGAGACGATCACCGCCTTCATCGACAATGTCACGATCACGCGCGGCGGCGCGGCGCAGCCCGAGCTGCCGGTTGAGGTCCCCGCGCCCGTTCCACCGCTGGCCGAGGAGCCCACGGCGGCGGAGAGCGAGCGCGGCTTCCAGCTCTTCTCCCGCTCCTGGCTGGAGACGGTCTACCTCAGCTCCCCGCCGCTGCCCACGGACGAGCGCGAGGAGCTGCGGCTGTTCGCCTGCCCGGGCGAGTACGAGCCGCTGACGGTGTCGATCCGGCCGTTGCGGGACCTGCCCTCGGCGAAGATCTCCGTGAGCGAGCTGCGGTCGGAGGCGGGCACGCTGCCGGCCGGGACCTTCGAGGTGCGCGTGGCCGATACCATCCCGGTGGCGCTGGAGGCCAACACCTTCCGGCGGCTGCCGATCCTGCTCAACTCCGGGGCGCGCATCGAGCCGCTGCCCGCCGGCCACACGCGGCGGCTCTGGCTGACGGCGCACGTGCCCGAGGACGCGCGGCCGGGCACCTACCGCGGCGCGGTCACCGTCAGCGCGGGCGCCGAGACCGTGCAGATGCCGCTGACCCTCCGCGTGCTGCCCATCGAGCTGCAGGAGCCGGACATTGCCTTCCAGATCTACTACCAGTACGATTGGCGGCATCAGGGGTTCGGGTACGTCCATCCGGAGAATTACGCGCTGCACTTCGCGGACATGCGAGAGCACGGGCTCAACGGCTGCACGGTCTCGCCGACGCCGTCGGTGGTGCTCGAGGACGGGCGGCTGGTCATCGACTGGTTCCAGAGCGGCAACCACTGGCTGCAGTCGCCGCAGAGCCCGGGTGAGCTGCTGGACGGCTATGTCGCCGCGGGCCTCACCTCGCCGGTGCCGTGGATCGGTGCCGGGTCGCTGTTCGACGTCAGGCCCGGCAACTCGATCGCGAAGCTGCTCGGGACTGAGGAGTACAGCGACGCGTGGGTGGCGGCCTACCGGCAGATCGTCGAGGACCTCGAACGCATGCGCGCCGAGCGCGGCTGGCCCGAGGTGCTCTACTATCTCGCCGACGAGCCGGCCAACAGCGAGGAGCGCACCGCGGAGGCGCGGCGCCGAATCGAGCTGCTGCGCGACATCCCCGGCACGCGCTCGCTGGTGACCACGCACACCGTCGGCCTGCAGACAGCACAGCGCTACCTGGAGATCCTGGACATCAACCAGGTGCACGCCAGCCAGGTCTACGACGGCCTGCGCGAGCAGGTCATCGAGGCGGGCAACAGCTTCTGGACCTACAACGGGATGGGCGCCGATGGGGCGAGGAGCCCGATGCTGGGTCGGACCTACTACGGGGTCTTCGCGTGGCTGTCGGGTTCGGGCGGGATCAGCCAGTGGATCTACCAGGGCCCCGGCAGTCCGAACCCGTTCGACCAGCGCTACGAGCGCCAGTACTTCTACGCCTACCCCTCCGAGGAGGGGCCGATCCCGACCCCGGGCTGGGAGGGGATCCGCGAGGGCATCGACGACTACCGCTACGCCCTGACGCTCGCGCGGCTGATCGAGCGCGCGGAGGACGCCGGGCGCAACGACCTGGCGGCGGCCGGCCGCGAGGCGCTCGAGTCCTTGCCCTCGACCTACGACATGCCCGACGAGCCCGAGCGCAATGCCGGCTACGTGGCGTGGCGCAGCGGCCTGACGCCCGGGACGCTGCACGGCTGGCGCTGGCGCATGGCCGAGCAGATCATGGCGCTGCAGGAGGCGCTGCAATGAGGATGACGCCCATCATCGCGCTCGCTCTCGCGGCGGGCCTCGCCTGCGGCGACGGGCTGGTGCTGCGCAGCGAGTTCCGCGACATTTCGCCGGGCGCCGACCGCATCGCGCACAACTCGCAGAGTGTCACCATCGCCAGGAGCGAGCGGCCGCCGGTCATCGACGGGGACCTCAGCGACGCGTGCTGGGCCGCGGCCGAGCCGCTGACGGACTTCACGCGCCAGAAGGACGGCGAGCACGCGCTGGTGGACACCGAGGTACGCCTGTGCTTCGATGAGGCGCACCTCTACGTGGCCTTCCGGTGCGACGAGCCGGCGGTCGATGAGCTGAAGGCCAATCACATGGAGCACGACAGCGACATCTGGCGGGACGATGACGTCGAGGTCTTCCTGTGCCCCAACGACGACCACCACACCTACTACCAGCTCATGATCAACTCGCGAGGCGCCCTGGCAGACGGGCGCTTCGACGGCGGCATCCGCCAGGGCACCCGTGAGTGGGAGTCAGACGCGGAGATCGGGAGCGCGGTGGGCGACGACTTCTACGCGGTCGAGGGCGCGATCCCGTTCGAGGCCCTCGGGCTGCCCGGAGCCATGGAGGGCGCGCGATGGGCGGGCAACTTCTGCCGCACGCGGTACGCCGGCGGCGAGGAGATCACCTGCTGGTCATACCCGGGCTTCCACCAGATGGAGGGCTTCGCCGGGATCGTGTTCGGCGATGCGCCCGTGACGGCGCGGCCCATCTCGCTGGGCGCGATGACCTGGGGCGAGAGCCGGGTGCTTGTGCAGGTCGCGAACGAGAGCGGCAGAGAGGTCCCGCTGCGCGCCGAGGTGCTGATAGACGCAGAGGACGCGCTCGTTGCGCAGCCCGCGCCCGCGCCTCCGGGAGAGACCCAGGTCGCGATCCCGTACCGCGTCGAGCGCACCGGCGTGGAGCAGCGACTGGAGGTGCGACTCCACGCCGCCGGGCCGGCCGGCGAGGCGCCGATCCTGTGGATCGACCGGCGCTTCACGCCGCCGCCCGTGCTGTCGGTCGAGCTGTCCGAGCGGTCGATCTTCGAGTATCAGTCGCGCACGATCGCCACGATGACCGTGACGCTGCCGCAGGCCGACCTCGCGCGCGTGAGCGCGAACGTGAGCCTGCTCGACGCGGGCGGTGAGACGCTGCGCTCGACGGCCCTCGACACGCTCGAGGGCGGCGGCGCGCACCTGCTGCTGGACGCCTCGGGGCTGGCGCCAGGGCGGTACGAGGTCCATGTCACGCTCCGCGACGTCGGCGGCGAGGCCATCGATCGGGCCACGGAGGGCCTGGTGGTGATGGCGAGTCCGTTCTGAAGCGGAGGACGCGACGGATGCCGTGGTCCGTTGGAGGGGTCGGGCCAGCGCGCTGCCGTACGGAGGGGCCGCCTGAGCCGCGAATGTCGTGTATTCGCGCCGAAGCCGGCCCACGCCGTCGTGTGCGGCATACGCCCACTGTTCTCACGTCGCGAAGCGTACCGTACGGAGGGGCGGCGTGCCTACGCCGCCCGCCGTTGCTGCTCCGGGAAGCGTCACATGTTCCATACGACGAACGGCCGGGCTCCACACGGCTGACGACAACGGCGAACCCCCCCGGGGCGATGCCAGGGCCACAACGTCAACGGCTTGTGTTCACGGCCGCACCCCTACCGCCCCACCTCTACCGCCGCCTCCGCCGTCTCGCCCGTGATGATGTCCAGCGCCCGGATGGTCCACGTACCCGCCGGGTCGTTCAGCGCGGGCGTGAAGCTCCCCGACGCCGCGCCGTCCGCGATGCGCACGTTGCCCGCGTACCACGCGCGCTCCTCGCCGTCGGGGCCGATGACCGTCACGCGCGCGACGGTGTCATTCCCGGTGGCGAGCGAGACGTCGTAGCGAACCGCCTCGCCGAGGGACGCGCCCTCCGCCTCGATGCCGAGGCCTGCGATCTCATCGTCGCTGAGCACCAGTACGGCCGGGCCGTGCTCCATCTGTGCGGTGGCCTCCCCCGCCACCTCCCCCACGGCCTCATGCTTGCGCGCGTCATACGCGAAGACACCGTCCGGCAGCTCGGCGAGTGCCAGCTCGCCGGAGCCGAAGGCGACGATCATCTGCGCGTCGGCGAAGCTCCGCGGCACCCAGAACGAGACGTCCCCGCGGATAAACCTGGTGGCGGACCCGAGGCCTGCCGCCTCGAGGTGCTCGCGGAAGCGCGCGATGGTTTCGTCACTCAGAGGCGCGGGGAGATCGTCCCAGACCGTCACGTTCATGCCCTCGATCGGCGCCGCGTCGCGCATGTGGCCGATCTCGTCGTACTGCCCCAGACCCGAGTCCGCGATGACCGGGTACTCGACGGCGAAGTCAGCGATGGCATCGAGCGTGGCCTGCGGCAGCGCCCACGCGCACGGGGCGATCAGCATCTGGTAGTCCGCGAGCACGCCCTCCGCCACCTGCTCCTCGTCCACGAAGCGGTAGGGCACGCGCAGGGCCTTGAGCAGCCGCACGAAGGTCTCCTCGCACTCGTCCCAGCGCTGGTCGAGAGCGTCGGCGGGCGTGTCCTCCTGCGCGCCCATGGCCGCGATGTACGCGCATCGGCTCGGCCACGAGTGCAGGATCGCGACGGGCTCCTGCACGGCCTCGGTCTCGATCAGGAGCTTGCCCACGCCGGAGGTCAGCTCCTGGTTGACCGCCTTGATCCACTTCGCGCGCTCGCCGAGATTCAGCGTCCCCGTCAGCGTCCCGTAGCCGAGCTGCCGGCCGATCCCGTACCAGCCCATGAAGGTGCCACCGTAAGTGGGCAGCAGCCAGCCCTCGCGCTCGATCTGCCCCTGCGGGCGGGAGTAGCCCGACCAGGTGCCGATGAGCCGCGGGTCGCGGAACCACGACCGCGCGAGGTCATGTGAGCGCGGGTAGATCTGCCCGTACTCCAGGACCGGGAAGAGCTCCGACATGACCGTGCAGGTGGTCCAGCCCTCGTCCCACGGGTTGACGCCGCCGATGTGCGTGTCCCCGGCCTCCTGCTGCGCCCAGCCCTGCATCTTCTCGGTGGTGCTCACGAACGTGTGCGCCATGAACTTCCGGAACTGAAGCCACGGGGCGAGGTTGTCGGGCCTCCCGCGCGCCTGCTCCAGCCGCCACGGCTCGACGGCGTCCCAGTTCGCGAAGTCCGTCTCCCACGCGGCGTTGAGTTCGTCCAGACCGGCGTAGCGCTTGCGCAGCCAGTCGCGGAAGGCCGCGCGCGTGTGCTCGCTGAAGCACGCCTCCTCGCGGCCGATGGACTGCTCGTCCCCGAGGCCCAGCAGCACCGGCGAGAAGACGCGGTAGCTCCGCACGCGCTCGCGGATCGCCGGCTCCTCCTCGGCCCACATCTCGTCATCGTGCAGGCAGGGCGTGCGCACGCCCTCGGCGTCCACGGTCCCGTTGCCGACGCTGGTCAGGCGATAGGGGAGCGCGGTGACGTAGCCCTGGTCGAGCGAGTGCCAGACGATGTCCGACGGCTGGATGGCGCGGATGCCCAGGTCCTCCCAGATCCGCGCGTAGGCGTCGTAGGCATAGTCCGGGCACTCGCGATTACCCCATACGCCCGAGTAGGGCAGGTAGTCATCCATGACGACCTTCTGCGGGCGAGGAACAAGCCGCTCCACGCGCTGGGCCGGACCATCCTCCCCGGGGACCGTCAGACGCAGCTCGACGAGCCGCTCGTGCGAGTCGATCAGCGGCACGCGTAGCTCGTCGCCGCCGCCGACGGTCGCATTGACGCTGCCAAGCAGCCGTCCGTGCGAGCCAAAGACCTCAGCCCGCACAGGCAGCTCGCCGGGGCCCTCGGTGATCGCGGTCGCGATGACGGCCGAGCCGTCCTCGGTGCACTCGGCCGCAAGTTCAGCGATGCGCGTGGGCCGAACGACTCGGTAGCACGCGGAGGCGATCCCGACCGCGGCGCCCTCCGCGTCAGCCAGCGTCAGGGCGACATGGTGCAGGCCGTCCTCGGCCGAGGCGGGGAGCGCGATGGCGGCCGTATCGGTCGCGACCGGCACCGGATCGAGAGCGGTCGGCTCGCCGAAGGGAGCCAGCCATGTCGCGCGGACCTGCGCGGCCTCACCCTCCAGCGTCACGGTGACCGTCGGCTCCTCGCCGGGTCCGACGGTCTCAGGGACATCCACGGTCGCGACCTGCGCGGCATCCCGGCCGGCGGCGGCCAGCAGGAGGCCGATCCAGCGCGAGAACTGATACTCCCAGTAGGGATAGCGGAGGGTGTACGCCGGCGGGTCCAGCCTGTGCATGGTGCCCCAGAGGGAGTAGGGGATGCCCACGATGCGGCCGTCGCCGTAGTCGCGGGCCGATGGGCGGTCGAGGGAGTACAGGTCGAGCGGGCAGGCGAGCGCGGAGACATCGAGCGGCTCGGTCTCATCGAGCAGTGCTCCAAGCCGGGTCGGCTCCTCATCGCGACGTGAGCGCACGATGATGAGCCCCGTGCCCTCCTCGACGCGCGCGAGCAGCTCGTCCATGGCGTGCGAGGGGATCTGGTCGAGCTTCGTGCGCACAAGCACCACCACGTCAAGCGGCGCGTCGGCCACGAGCCGGTCGTAGATCGCATCGCCCTGATCGAGCGAGAGGTCCTGGCCGAAGATGCTGTTGCCGAGGTAGTTGGTGGCCGACGAGACCGCGACGGCCTCCAGCTCCATGCGTTGCTGCAGCTCCACGATCTCCCGCTCGTTGATGTCGCCGCAGACCCAGAGCGTGTGCAGCGGCCCACCGGCCAGCGGCTTCGCCCACGGTATCGGGTTCGGCGTCATGTAGAGGCCGGGCTCAAGCTCGCCGACGCCCGGTGCGGCCACCAGGCTTGCGACGGTGGTCATGCGCGGCAGCGGCTCCTTCTCGTCGGGCACGAAGCCCATGTCGGTGGTGAGCACGAGGACGTCGAACATGTGCCCGCACTCACCCTCGGTGACGATCTCGAATGTGTGCGTGCCCTCGCCGAGGTGGAGCACGCCCATGTCCAGCCAGTCGAGGCGCAGGTCCACGTCCGAGGTGAACCCGTGGGCCGCGGAGTCGTAGACCTGCTGCCCGTCCACGCCGAGCGTGAAGCTGCCGTTGCGGAAGCCGTCCATCCACCCGCGCAGCCACAGCTTCCACTGTCGGTCGGTGGGGATCTCCAGCGGGAAGCTCACGCGGCCCTTCATGTTGTACGCGACCATGTCACCTGACGGGCGGTTGGCGCCCTTGTTCCACTCAATCGCCTTGAAGCCGGACGCGTGCACGTCGGTGGTGGAGAAGAGGTCCTCCATCTCCAGCCAGCCGTAGTGCTTCCCGTCTCGCTCGATGAAGCCGACCTGCTCGGGCTCCGGCGCCTCGTACTTCAGCCGCACCATGTACTCGCCGCCGTCCGGCTCCTCGGTGGTGAAGCTCAGCCAGCCCTCGCGGAAGGTCTGACCGCCGTCGCGGCTGGAGGCGGAGCGGCCGTAGTCGTTGTCCCGGTCGATGCCCAGGTAGAAGTAGCTGCCGCCGCGGTCGAGCGTGAGCGTGATCTGGTTCTCGCCGCGCTGCAGCAGGGCCGGATCGAACTCCAGCTCGTGCCAGCCCATGGTGCCGTGCTCGATGAGCGAGCCGCGCAGCGCCTCGGTGCCGTTGACGGTGATGACCAGGTCGGCCCACTCCACGCCCTCGACCGGCCCGTCGTAGAGCTTCTTGGTGGTCACGTCATAGGGCCGGACCTTCATGTAGTACTGCACCCAGGCGCGCCGGACGGTGGCGGGATCGGCCTCGAGGACCAGCGTCTTGCGGCAGACCGAGCGGTGGCTGGTGACCTGGCCCCGGCCCTCGTCCGCGCTGCCGTCGTCGTCGCGGACGATGAAGATGCGGGTGTCCTGCGCGCAGATGGTGAGCGACGTTGCGGCAATGAGGCAGAGGGCTATCAGGCCGCGGTATGCCATGGTCTCAGCTCTCCCTCTGTGACCGCTATGCGGGCGCAGCGGTGTCACTCTCTCTCGCGAGCACGGTCAGCGCCGCTCGATGACCGCCATCTCGCTCTCTCCCAGGGCGAGGCGGACGAGGCGCTGTCCGTCCTCCACGCGCTCCTCGCCCGTGCGGTCGGTGAGTGCGCCATCCGCGCCGTACCAGTAGACGGTGACCGGGTCCTCGTCGCCGAGAGTGAAGGTGCCCGGCACGGCCGTGATCAGCCGCTCCCGGCCCAGCAGCCAGCCGCGGTGTAGCTCGACCGGCGTGAAGGGGAACATGCGCCGCGTGATGGTCGGATACGGCTGCTGGGGGCGCGAGTAGTAGTAGTAGATCGACCCCCACATGAGCTTCTTCCGGACGTCGGCGAGCAGACTCTCGAAGTCGCTCACGGTCTTGTGGTCGCCCAGCGAGATCGGCGTGTAGAGGTGCGAGCGGGCGGGATACCACTCCGCGGCGGTCTCCACGAAGCGCGGGAAGTGCAGGTCCTGCATGGTGCGCGTGCGCGGGCAGGAGTTGCCGATGATCATGCCGCCCTTGCCCCGGATGTACTCGACCAGCTCGAGCTTGGCGGGCAGCGAAAGCAGGTGCGGGTCGCCGAACTTGCGCTCGATGCGGTGCTCGTCGTCGAGCTCCGCGGAGTAGCCGTCCCAGCGGTCGTAGGTGCGCCCGGGCGAGATCATCTCGACCTCGTCCCAGTAGATGCCGTCGGCGCCGATCTCGTCCTCATCGAGGCACACATCGACCAGGCGCTTCATGGCGTCGAAGTACGAGTTGCCGATGGCGGGGTAGCAGTAGTAGAAGTTGATGCCGAAGCGGCTGGTATAGCCGGGCTGGATGTAGGGCGTACCGTCCGCGTTGGTGATCAGGGAGTCCGGGAAGCGTTCCGGCGTGTCTTCGTGCAGGTTGATGAAGGTGTGTATGTAGATGAGCGTGCGCACGTCCGGCGTGGCGGCGCGGACGTTGGCGCAGGCCTGGCGGAACTGCTCGCGGATGTGCGTGGCCTCGAGCGACTGCGCGCCGTGGTAGTAAGGCGGGTCGCCGCCGGGGTTGGCCCAGGTGCCGGTGGAGAGGATCGAGACGCCGCGCTGCTCGACGATGGCCCGGATCTCGTCGGCCGACATGGCCGCCGCCGAGCGCAGGCTGAAGTCGAACTGCCCAGGGATCGTGAAGTTCACGTCCAGGTCGCGGCGGACGAGGTTGATGAAGTCGTAGTAGTCCGCGCGCGCGACCGGGTAGATGGCCCACTCGAGCGTGTACTCGCCTCCCGGGGGCAGGCAGAACACGTCTGAGCGGATGCCCGCGCCCTCGTCCCAGTAGATTGTGCCCTGCAGGCGGTAGACGTCGTCGAGCGCGATGAGCCCGCAGCCGGCCTGCCGGCCCTCCACGTACACCGTCGAGTTCTCCCGGTACGATACGGCCACGGTGGCCGGATCGGGGTTGCCTCCCAGATATGCCTGCGTGACCTGATCGGGCTCAAGCTCAAGCCGGTTGTCGAAGGCCACGCCGATGTCGCGGTCGGTGGTGTTCACGAGCCGGTCGGCCACGGTGAGGTGATCGCCCTCGAAGCCGACGGTCCGCTCGACGCGGTAGTCGCGGGCCTGTGCCACCACTCGCCGGTCCGCGGGCGAGCAGGTCACGCTCCACTCGTGCTGGCCGGAGGGCCGGCCCTCGGCGACCAGCGCGTTGAAGCCGCCGCCCTCCCACGAGAAGCGGGACGTCACCTGCAGGTCGAGGCCGGGCAGGCTCACCGTCATGCCGCCGCCGGGCTGCAGCCGCACGGTCTCATCCACCTCAACCGCCGCCGGCGGCTGGATCATGATGCGGTCCGCCGAGAACTCCTCGGGCTCCGATAGCTCCGCGGCGATCGGCGGCTCATCGGACAGCTCGATGGCAAGCTCCTGGAAGACCAGCTCCAGCGACGGGTCATCGTCGGCGAAGGCCGACCTCAGGTTCATCTCCTCGCCGCGATGGCGCAGGCGCACCGTGCTCTCCTGCCCGCGCTCGACCATGTCGGTGATGTCCACGACGAAGCGGTAGGGATCAACGTCGAGGACGGCGCTGCTCCCGGCCGCCTCCGTCCCGACCAGTTCGAAGTCGGGCGCGTAGACCACCCGCCAGCGGTTGCCCTGCGCCCAGCCGAGCTCGAGGCCGCTCGCCATGGTGAACTGAAGCGGCTTGTTGAGCAGGCGGACCGCCGTGCGGGTGGCGGCGGCGTTGAGCGGCTGGTCGTTGACGCTCAGAGCCAGCACATAGGTCGAGCCGGCCGCCTGCGGGAACTCCATGCGCACGCTGTAGACCAGGCGCACCGACTGGTAGTCGCCCTCGGGCGTGAAGGCCAGCTCGGCCTCCTCACCGTAGGCGAGAGTGAGGCCCTCGTCGGCCAGCGGCATGATCTCGGCACCGGCCACGCAGGTCGTGGTCAGCAGGATCGTCGTCGCGAGCGCCACGGCGCGCATTGCGGTCACTCCTCCGCGAGTCAATCGAGTGGCCTGAGCAGCCAGCGCTTCACGCTGATGATCGTGTTCCTCGCCCTCGTCCGGCGCGGCGGCCGGGCGCAGCGCTGCGATCAGGGTCATGGCGGCGGTCACTCGCTTCACCGGCTTCTCCGGGTCCGGCGGTGATGGGCGAGGGTCGTGCGGCTCCGAGAGGGTCCCTTCTCGCTCCAGCGGGGCCTTTCCTCGCTGGCGCGCCGCTACTCTCCGCCGCCTCCCCATCAGCGCCATCGGAACCAGGAGGTGGGCGGGACCGTTATTGACTCTGGGAATGGGGCGGCCTACAATTGGCTTACCAGATGGCCTGACAGGGGATTTCGACGTGAGACACGGCCTGCGGCTCTGCCTCTTCTCTCTAGCGGCTTTGCTCGGCCTGGCCGCCGGCGGTCTGTGTGCGAGCGTCGATTGGCGGGTGGAGGTCGGCTTCGACGGCGCCTACACCCGCGGCTCCTGGACCCCGATCGTGGTTGACGTGCACAATCGGGGGCCATCGCAGAGCGGACGCATTACGGTCCCCGTCAAGGCGCACGAGTACGCTCAGAACTACACCCTCTACGCCGTCCCGGTGGACGTTCCCTCAGGCTCGCGCAAGCGCCACAGGCTCTACGTGCCGGAGGTCCGGTACGGTCAGGAGATCAGACTGGACCTGAGTCTGTTCAGGGAGGCGCGCGGGCTCGAGAACCTCACCCCGGTGGAGCCGAAAGACATGCTGCTGGTGGTTCTTACCGAGAACCCCTCTCTTCTGGGCTTCCTGCAGGGCGCGCGCGCACCGGTCGGCTCCTCGGCCTCCGCTACGAGGGTCGAGCGCTACTCCAGTTCGTCCTCCTCCCAGGCCGCCCACGTTGCGCTGGCACGGGTGAACTGGGGGCTGCTGCCCGATTCGTGGCTGGGCTGGGACGGCGTGGACGCGGTCGTGGTCGCGGAGACCGGCTTCGCCGACGCGGGCGAGGATGAGCTGGAGGCGCTCCGGCAGTGGATCCGGCTGGGCGGAACGCTGATCGTCCCGGGCGGCAAGCAGGCGGCGACGATCGCCGACGGCCCCCTGGGCGACCTGCTGCCCATGCAGGTGTCCGGCACCCACAGCGTGCCCGACCTCGCCGCGCTGGAGCAGTGGGGCGACCAGCCGATCCGCCGGCGGCCGGCGCTGGTGGCCTACGGCTCGCCGGCGGAGGACGCCGAGGTGCTGCTGGGCGACCGCGATACCCCGCTCGTGATGCTCAGGCCCTTCGACGCCGGCCGGGTCATCATGACCGGCTTTGACTTCACGGCCGAGCCCGTCAAGTACTGGGACGGCCAGACGCGGATGTGGGAGCGGATGCTCTCGCGCGCGGCGGCGCCGGGCGGCTCGAGCCTGCTCTCGGCGTTCAGGGGCGCCTCGCGGCACTACTACCCCGGGGGCGACATGGCGTCCACGGCCGCGCACAGCGAGGCGGCGGACCTGCCGCCAATGTGGCTGATGATCGGCTTCCTCGTGGCCTACATCATCGTGCTCATCCCCGTGAACTACTGGATCGTGACCAGGCTGAAGCGGCGCGAGCTGGCGTGGCTGACCACACCGGCGATCATCGTGCTCTTCTCCCTGGCCGCCTACGGCACGGGCTTTGCGCTGCGGGGCCACCGCACGCTGGTAAACCGCCTCGCGGTGGCGGAGCTGGAGCCGGGCCAGGGGCTGGCCCGCGCGCTGGGGTACGTGGGCGTGTTCTCGCCCGCGAAGATGAAGTACGACCTGGCGCTGGAGGGCAGCGCGGCCGGCGTGCTGGACACCGAAGTCGGCAGCAGCGATAAGCTGACGGTGCTCGGCGGCCCCCGCCCGAAGGTCACCGACCTGGCGGTCAACATGTGGAGCACCCGCGTGGTCCAGGTAGAGTTCCTCGCCGACTTCGGAGGCGGGATCAGCGGCCACCTCGAGTTCGATGGCACCGACCTCTTTGGGCACGTCAGAAACGACACCGGCCGCACACTCAAGAGCGTGGGTATTGTGCGCAATGGCCGCATGGGGAGCACCAAGCGCCTCGCGCCGGGCCAGGAGGCGGACGTGAACTTCATCCGCACCACGGACGTCGGCTCCACCTATCCGTCCGGCCCCCAGATGCCGCTGGGTGAGCGGGCCATTGTGGCGATATTCGGCAGTGAAGGGCCCATGCACTACTACCCCGGCAGGGGCTCCGGCCGCCTGCGTGAGGCGCCGCGCGTCGTGGCGCTGTGCGACGAGCAGATCCTGCCGGTGACCCTTATCGGCCGCAATTCACGCAGCGAGGACGCGACGGTCATCGCCGCGCAGTTGCCTGTTCGGCTGCGGGCGGGGAAGAAGATGGCGATCCCTCGATGGCTGGTGAGGCGGCGGGTCATCGCGACCGACGGAGCGGTGTGGGAGGGCGATGAATGGGACGGCTTCTACGTCAGCATCGGGCAGGGATCGGCCACCTTCGAGTTCGACCTGCCCGTCGGGCCCGGGGGTGCCCTCGCCACCTCGCTTCAGGTCATCATGCAGACGGACTACTCCGGGATGGTGGCAACACCGCCGCCGGGCGGGCCAGGCATGCGCGCACCCATGGCAACGGTGGTCGGGACGGGACCGCAGCCTCCTCTGAGCGCGTCGGTCTTCGACCACCGGGCCGCGGAGTGGGTGCCGCTGACCTTCAGCGGGCCGGCCGCGAGCGTGCCGAATCCGGCCGACTGCATGACGGAGGACGGTCAGGTGCTCGTGAAGGTCGAGGTGCCGACCACCAGTGTGAACGTGATCGAGCTGGCTCTGGACGCGAGGGTGGACAGCTTCTGACCGCGGCGAGGAGCGGCCGGGCCAGGGAAGCCGTCGGGCGGCCGTGCAGAGGGAAGCGATGATCGAGATCCGCGGACTGACAAAGCGCTACGGGAAGCTCACCGCGGTTGACAACCTGTGGCTCACGGTGGAGCGTGGCGACGCCCTGGGGTTCATCGGCCCCAACGGGGCGGGGAAGACCACGACCATCCGTATGCTGGCGACGCTGCTGGCGCCGGATGCGGGCACCGCGCGCGTGGGCGGCCACGACATCCGCAAGGAGCCCGCCGGGGTCCGGGCCATGGTCGGCTACATGCCCGACTTCTTCGGCGTCTACGACGACATGATGGTCTGGGAGTACCTGGACTTCTTCGCCGCGGCCCACCGGGTGCCGCGCAGCCAGAGGCCGCGCCTCATCGGCGACGTGCTGGAGCTGACGGATCTGGGCAGCCGGCGCGACGAGTCGGTCAACTCGCTCTCGCGCGGGATGAAGCAGCGGCTGTGCCTTGCCAAGACGCTCGTGCACGACCCGGAGGTGCTGCTGCTCGACGAGCCGGCCTCGGGCCTGGACCCGCGCGCGAGGATGGAGGTCCGGGAGCTGCTGCGCGAGCTCTGCAAGCTGGAGAAGACCCTGCTGATCTCATCGCACATCCTGCCGGAGCTGGCGGGGCTGTGCAACAAGATCGCCATCATCGAGGAGGGCAGGTTGGTCACGGCCGGCTCCGTGGACGAGATCTCCGCGCAGCTCCAGGGCGGGACCCGCCTGGTGGTCGAGCTCTGCGAACGCAGCGCGGAGGCCTGCGAGTTCCTGGCGGCGCTGGAGTCGGTGGCGAGCGCGGTCGAGGGCGACGGGCGGATTGAGGCGGTCTACCAGGGCCCCGAAGGCGACGAGCACGAGGTGTTGCGCGCCCTCGTCCTCGAGGGCTTCAAGGTGCGGGGGTTCCGGGAGGAGGAGATCGACCTGGAGACCATCTACGTGCGCTCCACACAGGGGCTGGGCTCATAGTGGTCGAGCGACTGGACCGGCTGCTCTACGCGGCGCTGCGCTTCAACCCGTGCGTGACGTGGCACGAGCTGCGCCTTCGCATGCGGGTGGGACGCGCGTTCGTGCTGCTGGCCCTCTATGTGCTGTTTGCCGCCGGTGCGGTGGTAATCCCGGTCGGCACGGCGGTCTGGCAGCGGCAGCACTTCGGAGGGACGCCGGGCACCGATCTCGGCCGAGTCGGGCTGCACGCGCTGGTGTACGTGCAGCTCACGCTGATCTTCGTCGCGCTGCCCGCCTTCGCCGCCGCGACCATCGCCTCCGAGCGGGAGCGGGAGACGCTGGAGATGCTGCGGGCCACGCTGCTGTCCCCGTGGGACGTGGTGACCGGCAAGCTGCTGTCGGTGCTGGCCCTCGGCGTGGTGCTGCTGGGCACGAGCCTGCCCATCGCGGCCTGGTGCCTGCTGCTCGGCGGCGTGTCGCCCACGGAGGTCTTCCGCGTCTACATGTTGATGCTGGCCGTGGCTGCGGGCGTGAGCACTCTGGGTCTGCTCATGAGCGCGCAGTTCCACCGCGCGCTGGGCGCCATCGTCGCGACCTACGGAACGCTGCTGGGGCTGGTCGCCGTGATCGGGGTGGGTGCCTACGTGGTCTTCGCGTGGATCGCCATCGCCAGCGCCGCCCACTACACTTCGCTGGGCGTGACGGCGGCCGTGGTCCTGGTCGGCATGCCCGTGTTGGTCACCGCCATCCTGCTGACCATGCTGGTTCGGTGGATCGCCTCGCGCCTCCTTCTCCTCAGGGTACTCACGGCCAGAAGCGTATTCTCGGTGGTGGTGGGGATCGTGCTGGTCGGAGCACTGCTCATCCGCGCCGCACCGCTGATCGAGAAGATGAGCAACGCCTCGCCGGCCGCGCTGACGCTGGTGATCCCGTACGTGGGCGCGGCCTCGACGCTGGAGGAGTCCGTCGGCCGCAGCGTCATCGGGTCGTCCACTCCTTCAGGCACGACGAGGCCGGTCGCCGACCTGCAGGGGTACGTCTGGTCGATCCTCATGTGGGTCTACCTCGCGATCGCCGGGGTCCTGTGGGTGGGGGCGACGCGAGTCTACGCCAGACGCACCGGAGCGTGACGCAGACACGCCGGCGCACCGAGGGGAGAGAGCCATGGCCGCCGACGCATCCGCGATGGTCTCGCTCGACGCCGCGCAGGCCGCGCTGCGGAGCGGGCTCTGGCGACTGCGCCTCTGGCTGCGCCTGGTGCTGACCGCGCGCCTGGCGACGCTCGGCATCACCGTCGCCTCCGCAGCCATGGTCCTGCTCTACGGCGTCGGCCGTCTCTACGGCATCACGCATCCGGCGCGAGAGGTCGCCCTGCCGCTGCTGGCCGCCTGCGGGGCGGCGCTGCTGGCCGCGCTCATCTGGCCGCTGCCTGACAGGCTACTGGCGCGCGGCGCCGATCGGCGCCTGGGGCTGTGGGACCGGCTGGGCACCGCCGTGGACCTCTGCCGGCTGCTCTACCCCTCGGGCATGGAGCGCGCCCAGGTGATGGACGCCGTGGCGCACCTCTCGCACCTCCGCCCGCTGCGGGTCTACCCCCTGCGCTTCGACCGCCTCACGAAGGTCATGCTCGGCTGTGTCGCGGCGCTGCTGGCCGTGCAGCTCGCGCCCATCCCGCCGCTGCTGCTGTCGCAGCGCGAGCGCGAGGAGCAGGCCGAGATGCGGCTGCTGGCCCGGGAGATCGAGCCGGCCGCGAAGCGCCTGCAGGAGGACGCGGAGGAGGCGGACGACAAGGACACGCGCGAGACCGCCGAGCGACTGCGCAGGCTCGCGCGGGACATGCAGCGCGGGCGTATCCAGAAACGCGATGCGCTGCTGGCGCTGGGGGAGATCGACAAGCGGCTCGGTAAGATCGAGAGGCAGATCAGGCCGCCGTCGATGAGGACCGCGCGTGACACGGCGACGGAGATCGGCAAGCGCGGTCGTCAGGAGCTGGCCAGGCGGGCCGAGGACCTGGCCCGCAAGGCCCATCGGTGCGGGGACAGCGAGTTGGAGAAGCGCCTGAAGAAGCTGGCGGAGAAGACCCGGCAGGCCAAGACCAGCGCGGACCTGCGCCGGGCGGCCGAGGAGATGGCGGCGTGCGCCGAGCAGATGGGCGTGGACCTGTCTCCCACGGCCCTGCTGGACGCGGCCTCCGTCGCCATCGAGAGCGAGGACTGGGAGGGCGTGCTCGGCTCGCTCGAGGACCTGCAGGAGATGCTCTCCGGCGGCGACCGCGAGCTGACGGAGGAGGAGATCCGCGAGCTGGCCGAGCGCCTGCAGGAGCTGTCCGAGCGGCTCAAGGACACCGAGCTGAGCGAACTGTCGGAGTGCCTGGGGGAGGCCGTCGAGTGCCTGCGCCAGGGCGACTGCCGGGGAGCCGGGCGAT
>JALGUJ010000127.1 GCA_029820945.1 Candidatus Zipacnadia bacterium
CACGTCGGGGCGGGCCTGCTCGGCGAGGAAGTCGAGCAGCCTCCCCACCTCGTGCCGCTGACGCCCATCCTCACCGGCGAGGACCGAGATCGTCATGGGCCCAAGCTGCGAGGGGCTTGTGCTCACCGCGAAGCGCGAGATCCAGTCAAGCAGGCGGGGATGGTCGAGGGCCCGGGTGATGGGGCGGGGCAGTCGCGCGAAGAGGCCCGAGACCTGCTGCAGGTAAGCGTTGAGGGCGCCCAGGTGCACCTGCGTGATGGGCAGGGGCTGCTCGCCCTCGAGGTGCAAGGGGGTGTAGAGCGGCACGATGCGCACGTCCTGCCCGCGCGCGATGAGCGCCCGGGCCATGGCGGCGTCGCGCGCGCACGCTCCGCAGTGCATTCCGGCCGCGCCGGCCGCCAGGTGGGTGACTCTCACCTCAGCCACCCTCCCCGACGCTCGCACGCAGCAGCGCCATGCAGCCCATGCCGTAGAAGGTGTACTCGACGTCCGCGCCGGCGTCGGCCGGAGACGCCCCGAATCCGCCGCCGGGCCGCGCGACCGAGCGCAGGAAGCGCGCGAGGGCGCCCAGGTGAAGGGCATTGACTGCGCCGAGCATGCAGATGGTCAGCAGGCCGGTGAAGGTGGAGAGCAGGTCGCCCGCGGCGGCGTCCGCGTGGGCCTTCAGGCCGCCGTCCCGCGCCTGCATCGAGGCCAGGAAGCCCGCCGTCTCCGCGGCCATCGGCTTCGCGAGACCGCCGCGCATGAGCTGGAGGGCGACAGCCGCGGCGGTCGCGTTCGTCTGCGCGGCGCTGTCGCCGCTGCGCTCGGCGTAGCCCCCGTCCTCCCGCCGCAGCCCCCGGATCGCATCAATGGCCTCCGGGCCGGGCCCCTCGTCGCCGAGCATCTGCAGGCACAGCGTTCCCAGGAAGGTCCGGTAGGCGCTCACGGCGTCGGAGTCGCCTGCACCAAATGCCCCGCTGGGCAGGCAGCGTGCCTCGAAAAGCTGATCCAACCGATCGCGGTCCACGGGGATGGCCAGGCCCCGGCGGCCGAGCGTTCGCGCGCAGCTCAGCAGGCTGAAGGCCTCAACGATGCTCGCCGGGGGCTGTGCGCACCATCGGAGGCTGCGTGACGTGCTCGCGAAGACCGGAGACTGCNCGCACGCAGCCCGAAGTCCGTGTAGTAGATATCCGCGGGACCCTCGCGACCGGCGAAGCCGCCGCCCGTGGCCTCCTGGCACTCGAGCCAGCCCCGCTGCGTCTCGGCGAACTCCGCGCCGAGTCCGTGCGCACCGGCCCGCAGCATGCCGTCAACGAGGTCGAGATAGCCCATGGTCAGGCCCCCGACGTCCGGGGCTCAGTGCGCTCGCGTAGCACCGCGCGCGCCAGGAAGCGGAGCAGCTCGCCGATCGCCTCGGGTGCCGCCTCATCGGCCAGCGCCAGGCAGCGTTCGCGCAGGCGGTCCACCAGCGCGCGGGCCTTGTCGAGCACGCCCAGCTCCGCGTAGAGCGCTCTGACCGCGGTCACCGCACGTTCAGGATCACGGGTCTCGGCCGCCCTCGCCAGGGCGTCGCGGCCCGAGGCCTGAAGCGCGAATGCGCGCAGAATGGTCGGCCGCCCGGCCAGCACGTCCCGGCCCAGCGCGATCTTGTTCGAGTCGTCGGAGCGCCAGTCTTCGAGGTCGTTGAGCACCTGATAGGCCTCGCCGAGATAGGTCGAGAAGCGGCGGATGAGCGCGGCGTCGAAGTCCGCTCCCGACGCGCGCAGGCCGGCGTAGAGCGCCGCGTCGAAGGCGGGCGCGGTCTTCAAAGCCCCGATGGAGAGAGCGTCCGCCGGGCGGAGGCCGTCGGTCTCCGCCCTCAGCCACGAAAGCTCGGCGCCCTGACCACGGCACAGGTCGAGCTGCGCCGCCGCCAGCCGATCAAGGACGTCGGCGACGCAGTCGCCACCGAGAGAGCCGCGCTGGGAGACGATGAGCCCGTAGCCCACGCCTACGAGCCAGTCGCCGACATTGACGGCGACACCCACACCATGCGTGCGATGCAGCGTCCGCCGCCCATAGCGGTACTCGTCGTCATCGGCGATGTCATCGTGGATCAGCGACGCCTTGTGCAACGCCTCGATCGCGACCGCGAGTGAGCGCACCGGGTCGCTCACGAAGCGGCTCACATCCACGCGGGGGTCCAGCGCCGCCGTGCCGTGCCGTCCGAGCGCCGCGGCCGCCACGGTCACGAAGGGACGCAGGCGCTTGCCGCCGCAGCGCAGCCACTCGATGCCCAGCCGCTCGGTCTCCACCATCGGGCCGGCCGCCGCGCCGTCGCCATGGAGCGCCTCCTGCGAGGCATGCGACCCGAGAATCACCTTGAGCCTCTCCGGCTCGAAGATGCTGCGGGTCTCGCGCAGTAGCGGGACGGCGCTGCGGGTGGCCCGCGATGAGCCGCCACCGTGGGCCGTCATCAGCTCGAGGATCAGCCCCGGCTCCGTCTCCGTGCGCTCGCAGCCGTCGCGCAGAAGGGGGATCGCCTGATTCGGCACCCCCAGGTCGGCCACCGGCTCGAAGGACTCGTCGAGCGAGTCCAGGCAGGCCACGCCGAGGATGGCGTCGGCCTCTCCCTCGAGCACCTTCATGATCACCGACGAGGTGCCCTCGGCGACGATGGTCTCATAGCCCAGCGCCTCGGCCTGCGAGATCAGCTCATGGATGATGCAGGCGCCGCAGCCGGCGCAATGAAGGCCGATCGAGTCGAACTTGCCGCGGCAGCGGTCGGGGTCGCGCAGGCACTTGGGCAGCAGCAGCAGGCGGCGGTCCGGCGGCACGGCCTCGAACTGCTCGCGCCAGAAGCCGTTGCTGATCGCGACCATGGTGAAGCCCTCAAAGCGCCTCGGCAGACCCAGGCTCATCAGGACCCGCCGCGCGAGCCGCGTCAGGCGCTCACGGCGGGGCACGGTCTCACGCGGCAGATGCGCGGCCACCTCGGCCGCCGCCGAGCGGATGCGCGCGCGCACCTCCGCGTCCTGGGGGACGGCCTTGATCTCCTCGTATGCGGCCTCTTGCTGCGCCGGATGGCCGGCCGGCATCAGGCTCCGTCTCCTCTGCTCTTCCCACTGCCCGCCGTGGTCAGTCTACCCGTCGGTCGGGCCGATGCAATACATCTTTTCGTAGCCGCGGATGTACATGCGATCGCCGTCGAAGACCGGCGTGCTGCGGACCATGTCCCCGAGCCGGTTGGTCGCCACCTCCACGAACTCGCGCCCCGGCTCGAAGACGATGCTGGTCCCGTTCTCGTGCGTCACGATCAGCCTTCCGCCGGCGAGCACCAGGCCCGCGAAGACATCGCCCTTGCCCAGCGGCAGGTTCCGCTCGTAGACGATCTCGCCGGTCGCGGCATCCAGGCACGAGAGCGTGTTGTAGCGGGTGACCGCGTAGATGAGGCCCTCATGGACGATCGGGGAGGCGTAGTAGCGCTCCGCCTTCGGCTGGGCCTCCCAGAGCAGCTCGGGCTCGAAGGGCTCGGCCAGGGTCTCGGGCAGGCGGTACGCGCGGCTGATCCAGTCCTTTCCCTGGCTCTCGATGTAGTAGACGACCCCCTCCTCCACGACCGGCATCGAGCCCCAGCGGAGCTTGGACAGGCCGCTGGCGATGATCTCTCCGTCCTCGGCGCGCACGATGTCCCCCTGGGTGGTGATGATCAGGGGCACGCCCTCGATCTCATGGACCCAGTCGGTGCCCCAGCCCCAGGGCGCGTTCGCCTGAGCCCAGACCTCCTCGCCGGTCAGCGGGTCGAGCGCGCGCAGGGCGTTGATGTGGATCATCAGCTTGCCATCGGCGAGCACCGGCGTGTTGGAGGTACCGTAGTCATGTGGGGGCTTCTCGATGAAGCGCGCCCAGAGGCGATTGCCCTCGAGGTCATAGGCCGCCGCGACGCCGTTGCCGAAGACCGCCCAGACGTGGCTCCCGTCGCTGATGGGCGTGGGCGTGCTGTAGCCGTTGTAGGCGTGGGCGGGGGGGAGGACGTACCAGGTGTCGGCATACGGCTTGATCTGCTCGTTGAGCTGCCTCAGCTTCTCGCGCAGCTCGGTGAACTTCGCCTTGAGCCGGGCATTGTCCGGATCGTCCTGAAGCTGCTTCTTGACCTGGCGCATCTCCCGGCCGGTCTTCTGGATCTCGCCGCGCAGGCGATTGTACTCATCGGTCTTCTCCTGCAGGTCGGCCACCTCGTCGGCCGGGGCGATGTCGGCGGGGGTGTGGTGGGCCTCCCACAGGATCTGGCCGCTGGCCTTGTCCAGGCACAGCAGCGTCGCCGGCTCGGAGCACACGAACAGCCGGTCGCCCACGATGGTGGGCAGGGAGTTGCTCTTGTCCGGCATGGGCGTCGCCCAGATCACGTTCTCCTCGGCCGACCACGTCGTGACCGGGTTGGCGTCCGGATACTCCCCCGTGCCGTCCGTGCGAAAGCCGACGTAGTCGTCGGCCTGACAGGTGCCGGCGGTCGCCAGGGCGATCAGGGCGACGAGCGTCAGGATCGTTGAGGCCGTGTGGCCGAGGCTGCGTGCTGTCATCTATCATGCCCTCCATGGTCCGCGACCCTGCATCCCCTGCCACCCCCGCACCCCGCAGAGCCGAAGACGCCGCGGTCGCTGACTTGTGGTGCCCTACACAGCTTCGTCCCGGCTGTCACGGGTGGTTACAGCGAGAGCCCGGCGCGCCCGCCCCAGCGCCTCGACCGTCCAGGCCAGCGGGTACATCTCCTCGGAGTACCACAGGCTGGCGAAGTACAGCCCGATCGGCGCGGGCTCCGTCCATGTCGTGTCCGCCACGCGCGCGAGCAGGTACCGGGTGCCCGCCGCCATCACCTCGCGCGCATCGTCACGGCCCGCAAAGCGGGCCAGCGCGCTGACGGCCATCGCGGTCTCCTCGACGCCGCTCTCCACGCCGGGCGCGCCACCCCAGCCACCATCGCCGTTCTGAGCGCCGACCAGGTACGCCACCCCACGCCTGGCGGCCTCCCCGTTCGCGCGACCGCAGTCGGCGTACGCCGCCAGCACCCTCGACGTGCCGAACACCGGGTTGGCCTGGTCCACTGCCTGCTGGCTGCCGAACCACAGCGGCAGCCACGAGCCGTCCTCACGCTGGCTGCGCTCCAGGTAGTGAAAGCCCAGGGTGGCGACGCTGCCCACATGAATTGCCGCAAGCCTGTCCATGCGCCCTTCACCACGCTGCATGCGCCGCGACTCATCGGGGCCGAGGCGGTCGATGTTCGCTTTGACGAGTCTCGCCACATACGGTTCCTCGGGCCCCCCATCCCGGGAGACAGCATGGAGAGCGCGGGCGGCGTGCGCGGTGATGTCGGGCGAACTGCGGTCGAATGGCAGCCTGCCCCACCCCTGGCAGAAGGTCGGCCAGCCGCCATCGGGGTTGTGCAGGCCGGACAGCCAGAAGGCGCCGGCCATGGCCGCCTGCCTCTCCCCCATCTCTGCCATCAGGATGGTGGCACCGGCGGTGTCGTCGGCATCCGGGACGCCGCCGGGCAGGTGCGTCCACGCCCAGCCGCCCGGCGCGGCGCCGGTCATCGCATGCACCTCGGTGCTCTGCAGGTTCAGCAGCCACTCCCGTGCGCCCTCGGCCAGATCCCGCGGGATGCCCCCCGAGTGCCGCAGTGCCTGCAGCGCGTTGGTGGTGACCCAGACGGACAGGTTCGTGTCGATCGGCCAGCTTCCGTCCGGCCGCACCGTCTCGCGCAGGAAGCGCAGACCGCGCTGCACGACCTCATGCTCGGGGCCCACGGCAGCCACCAGGCTCATCGCCACGAAGCTCGTAAGCGGCGCGGCCTCGAGGAAGCCGCCGCTCGCGGGCTGCAGCGCCGGGAGCCTGCGTAGTGCCGGCCCCAGCGCCCAGCCGCGGACAATACGCGCCAGCGGCCCGCCGGAGGGACTGCGTCGGCGTATCAGTGCCCCCACGGCGATCAGCGCGGGCAGCGCGTAGCTGACCACGCCCAGTCGCAGCACCCGCTGCAGCGAGCGCGGCATGAGCGCCAGCTCCACGGGCAGCGCCGGGACCTCGCGCCAGGGAACGATGCCCGCCAGCGCGCAGGCCGCGAGGATGGGCGCGGCGAAGGTCCGATCGTCCCCGTAGCTGCGCCGCACCGCCCCGGCGATCTCCCCCGGCCGCTCGCCCGCAACATCGGCGAGCCACTCCCGGGCCCGCCCGGCGGCACGCGGCCCGTCAGGGCCGGCGACCGTCAGCGCGGCCAGCGACAGCAGCGTGGCCGCGATGTTGCTGGGGCTCTCGGGCGTGTCGCCCCATCCCCCGTCCTCGTTCTGCGTGGCGGCAAGCCACTCGACGCCCTGCCGCACCCTCCGCTCATCGGCCGCGTGCCCCGCCATCGCCAGCGCCATCACGGCCGTCGCGGTGGCGACCGCGGATGAGGAGAGGCGGCCCTCCCAGTAGGGCCCGGCCGCGCGCATCGACAGCAGGTGCTCCCGCGTGATCTCGATGGCGGTATCCAGGCGCCTCGCGTCCAGACGGTCGGCTATCATCGCTTCGCCCGCCACCCCCGCCAGGCGAAGAGCACGTGCCAGCGCACCATCTGCCCGCGCCCCAGAGCCTGCAGCGCCAGCCGCCGCCCCAGCGGGACGCCGGCGGCGGTCTGGCCGTCCCAGAACATGCGCGGGACCTCGCGGAAGTTGGCGGCGTAGCAGCGCCGGATGAGCCGCCAGTGCAGCGGCGTGAGATCGTCGCGCCCGGGCGGCTCGCCGCCGTCGATCGGCGCGTAGATCACCGGGAAGATCGTCAGCGGCTCATCGCTCAGCGACTCCACCCAATCGAGCGCCATCTGCACGTGCTCGGGAGTCTCCCCGGGCATGCACAGCATCAGACTCGCCATCGGCATGAAGCCGGCGCCGATGAGCCGCAGGAGCTGCTCGCGCGCGAACTCGCCCCAGTCGGCCCGGTCCACGCCGCCGAGCTTGGCCGAGCCGCTGCGGGCCAACAGCTCCCCGCTGGCCGACTCCACGCCGAGGTTGACCCAGGGGTGGACCGAGCCGGTATCGCCCACCATCAGGTCGCGCACCTCGCGGAGCTGCTCGTCGCTGTAGCCCGCGACGCTGGTGATGTTCGCGTGGTCGGTCTGGATCAGCTCGACGCCGCCGATCTCGCGCATGCGCCGCAGCAGGCCGATCAGGGCCTCGGGGTTGACGCGCGCGCCCGCGGCGCGGTAGCGGAGCATGTCCTCGCTGATGGCGGCGATGCTGGTCAGGCCCGCCGACACGTTCGTGGTCACGTCGGCGAGGATGGTCTCCTCGGGGAGGTGCTGCATCGGGATGCGGCCCATCACGCAGTAGGTGCAGCCCAGGCCGCAGCCGCGGCTGAGCTCGACCACGCCCATGGTGCTGGCGCCGCGGATGGGCGGCACGTGCGCCGCGTCCACAGCGTGGCCGTCGATGATCGTGGGCAGGGCCTCGCCTGCGGCCAGGCGGTGGAAGACCTCGGCGGCGTTGCCCTCCGCCTGGCCGACAACGACGTGGTCGCAGCCGAGGCTGCGCCGCAGGTTCTCGTTGCTCACGAGCTGCCAGGCGCCGGGGCCGCCGAAGACCACTCGCGCCCGCGGCGCGCGCTCGCGCAGGCGCCGGATGCGGGCCATCGTCTCGCGCACCAGCCGCCGGGGGTAGGCCTCGCCACCGTTGATCGCGGTCATCGTGGTCGAGTTCATGCCCAGCCCACAGGCCTCGCCGGCGCTGATGGCGATGATGCGCGTCTCGGGCCCGATGACCTCGTGCAGGCGCTCGCTCTCCACCACCGCCACTTCATCCTGGGCGAACCCGTTGCCGAGAAGCGCGGCCTCGATGCGCCGCAGGCCCAGCGGTGCGACCGCCACGCGCGGGCGCGGCGCCAGCAGCAGGTCCACGATCGGCCGCGGCGTGGTGGTCGTCTGGCTGGACGCGATCATGCCGCCGAACAGCGTCCGGTGATCGGCCATCAGGGTCCGGTCGGCGGTGAGCACGACCGGCACGCCGCCGCGCCGGCTCACTCCGTCCCGCTCCCCGAGCCGGCCGCCAGGTCGTCGAGCGTGTCGATCAGAGCGTCGATCTCGTCGAAGACCGCCGAGGCGCCCTCCGCCGCCCGCCCCGGCGTGTCGGCCAGCGGTCTGCCGCACTCCTCGCACGCGGCGACGCCGTCGGGCAGCGCCGCCAGCTCTCCGGCCTCGGCCACCTCCCCGCAGACCGGGCAGCGCCGTCCGGTGCGCACGTAGTACATGCGCCGGGCCATGGGATCGGGCGACATCACCGTGCCGGGCACGCCGGCGATGGCGGGCTCATCGGACATAGGAAACATGATCGCGCCCTCGGGGCAGATGCGGCTGCAGGCCGGGCAGCCCGGCTTGCAGTTGTCGGGCCTCGCGGCCACCACGTCCCGGCCCACGACCTCAAACACGCCGAAGATGCAGAACTGGAGGCAGTGGCGGCAGGCGATGCAGCGGGAGCGGTCGAGAACCGGGTACCAGCGCTCTCGTACGGCCTGCTCGAGCCGCGTCACCTCGCCCGTGCCCGTCCCATCGCCAAGCGCCCCGGCCAGTTGCTCGAAGGCCTCGGCGGCATCGGACACCGCGCCGAGGTCCACGACCGTCGCGATCTCGGCTTCCACCTGATGCTCGCGCAGGACCCACTCGGCCGGCCTGGGAGGCATCCAGCAGGCGACCGCCACGCGGCCGCGAAGCGCCGCCAGCTCCACCCAGAGGGACGACTCATGCGCCAGGTGGTACAGATGCGGAACGACCAGCACATCCCGGCCGGTATCGGCGCAGCGGCGGACAAGCTCGTCCTCCATCGCCCTCCGCCGCGCGTCATCTCCGAGATGCCGCGACACGATCGCGGTCGCGCCGTCCGCCACGGCTCATCACCCCGCCCGGCTGATCCTCTCGGGCATCGCCCGTCCGCCCTCCCCGGCCGGCTCCGACTAAGATACTGTGAGCGCGTGGTTTTGTCCAGCCCCACGGCTCTTGCGCGCTGACGGCCCCGCAGGGGAAGTTGTTCACCCCGGCAGTGAACTTCCCTCCGCGCCCCCGCGTCCGCATGTACGCGGATCCGCTCGACCGCGCAGGCAGGATGCAGACGACCCCATCGCAGACGGTGCAGCCGCTGCGACGGCCCGCCGGCGTCACCCCGCTGCAGCAGCACCGTGGGCGGCACGGGCGCAGCTCGACGCAGCGCCTGCGACGGCTGTGACACTTGCTTGACACCAGGGTACTGTGGGCAATACCATACCGCAGAAGGCCACCGACATCTCGGGCGCCAAGAGGAGAAAGATGGTGACGAGCAACGGGAATGACGACAGGCGTCTGCCGCATGACCGCGTCCCGTCCACGGTGAGCGAGGACGAGGCCCCGGACCGGCCAGTACCTGAGGGAGAGGCGGAGCGGGCACCAGGGCCGAGCCAGACCATGCGCGTCCTCTCCATCGCCATCCCCGCTGTCCTCGGCTTCATCGGGCTGGTCCTGATCGGCACCTGGCTCCTAAGCGATCGCGAGCCCGTGGATGCCCCTCCGAGGCTTCCTGAGGGGCCGCAGCAGCCGGCAGAGCGGGCCCAACAGCCCGCATCACAGCCCCAGGCGGGCGGACCGACACAGCCGCAGACCTCGGTGCCATCAACCCAGGCGCCGGGCGGCCAGCCGGACACAGTCACCCAGGCGGCAGGAACCGGCGAGACATCGGGGCCCGTCCAGCCCGTCGCCACCGGTGCGGGGGGCGGCTCGTGGCCCTGGTTCCGCGGACCGGCGCGCGACGGGATCGCGCACGATGCTTCTGGCCTGGCGAGGAGCTGGCCGTCGGGCAGGCCGCGCGAGATCTGGTCGAAGCGGATGCTCGGGCCCGGCCACGCCGGCGCCGCCATCCGCAACGGACGGGTCTACACCCTCGATTACGACCAGGGCAGGCGCGAGGACGTGCTGCGCTGCCTGTCGCTGGCCGACGGCAGCGATATCTGGCGCCAGTCCTACCCGGTTGAGATCAAGGACAACCACGGGATCACGCGGACCGTCCCGGCCGTCACGGACCGCTTCGTCGTCGCCATCGGGCCGTTGGGCCACGTGACCTGCGCGCGCGCCGACAGCGGCGATGTCGTGTGGCAGGTGGACCTGAAGAAGACCTACGGGACCAAGATCCCGAGCTGGTATACCGGCCAGTGCCCCCTGATCGATGGGGGCAAGGCCATCCTGGCGCCCGGCGGGAGCGCGCTGATGGTCGCCGTTGACTGCGCCTCGGGCCAGGTTGTGTGGCAGACGCCCAACCCGCGAGGCTGGCAGATGACGCACTCCTCGATCACCCCCATGCAGGTCGCCGGGCAGAAGACCTACGTCTACCCCGCCAGCGGCGGCGTGGTCGGCGTGGCCGCGGCGGACGGCTCCATCGTCTTCGAGTACCCGGGGTGGACCGTCAAGACCGCGAACGCGCCCAGCGCGCTGCCCGTGGGCGACGAGAAGATCTTCCTCTGCGGCGGCTACGGGGCCGGCGCGATGCTGCTGAGCGTCAGGGGCGGCACTCCCGCCCCGGTCTGGAGGATCCCACAGAGCGTCTTCGGCTCGCACCAGCACACGCCCATCTTCTACAAGAACCACATCTTCGGCGTCAGCATGGACCGCCAGCTCGTCTGCCTGGGCCTTGACGGCAAGCGGGTGTGGAGCAGCGGCCACACCACTCGATTCGGCATCGGCCCCTACATCATCGCCGACGGCCTCATCTACGTCCTGGGCGGCGATGACGGCAGACTCGTGATGGCCGAGGCCACCGCCGCCGGCTACAAGGAACTGGGCGGCGCCAAGGTGCTCAGCGGCACCAACGCGTGGGGGCCGATGGCGCTCGCGGACGGCAAGCTGGTTTGCCGCGACCGGGACACCATGATCTGCCTGGATGTGAAGAACCCCTGATGAGACCGCTGGCGCCGGCGATCGGGATCATCGCGGCCCTCGCGGCGGGCATCGTGCCGCTCCTGGCGCTCTCGGGCTGTCCACAGCGACAGGAGATCGCCCGGCAAACCACCCGGGCGCAGGTCGATGACGTCATGGCCGAGATCGAGAGCAGCCGGGTGCCCGCCGAGCTGCTGACCTGGGAGCAGGTGCTGGAGGTCCAGCCCGGCGCTGATGTGCGGGCGGTCGCAGCCCGGCCCGGCGGCGGCTTCTACGTCGCCTGGGGCACGAGCGTGGCGCCCTTCGACGCCGAGGGGCGGGCACTGCTCGAGCAGCCCCTGAGCTTCGGCGAGGTCCCGATCTGCCTGGCGGCGACGGCGGACACGCTCTACGTCGGGCTGACCGACCGGATCTACCTGATCGACCCCGCGACCTGGGAGCTGCGGCGGACCATTCGACCGGACGAGGCGCGCGTCTACATCACATGCGTTGCGGCGGATAGCACCGGCATCATCGTGGCCGATGCCGGCGACCGGCTGCTGCTGCACTATGACGCGGAGGGGCGGCTCGTGTCGCGCATCGGCGAGAGCGACGACCGCCGCGGCGTGCCGGGACTGAAGGTGCCAAGCCCGCACCTGGACGTGGCCATCCTGCCCGGCGGATCGCTCCTGGCGACGAACCCCGGCGCGCACTCCGTCCAGGTCTACTCGCCGGACGGAGCACTCCAGCAGTCGTGGGGCGGATACTCGCCGGACCTGGCGGGATTCTGCGGCTGCTGCAACCCGACGGACATCGCGCTGCTGCCCGATGGACGCGTGGTGACCTCCGAGAAGGGCACGCCCCGGGTGAAGGTCTACACGGCCGACGGCCGCCTGCAGTCGGTGATCGTGCCCCCGTCTGACTTCGACGCGTCGACTCGCGGCATCGACCTGGCCACGGATGAGGCGGGGCGCGTGCTCGTGGCGGACCCGGGGCGCGGGCGCGTTCGCCTGTACCGGGAGACCGCGGCGCCCGAGGAGGAGAGGATGTGAGCGACAGACGCGAGTTCCTCAAGACCGCCGCACGTTTGTCCGTCGGGGCGCTGCTGGGTGGCGGCATCGGCTGGCGGGCGCTGGGCGGTGGCAGGCCCTGCTTCGCCGACGGAGGCTGCCGCCGCTGTCCGGACCTGGACCACTGCGACCTGCCCGAGGCGCGGCTCGCGCGACTGCAACGACGCCCGCGGAGCAGCGTCGATCACCCTGAGCCCACCGGCGAGGAGCCTGGGAACTGATGGCAGACGAGGACGGGCGGATGGATCGGCGCACCTTCCTGCTCCAAAGCGCGCGAGCGCTGGGCGCGATCGTGGGCGGAGGCGCCCTGGGAGCCGCTATCGCGGGCGGCAGCGATGATAGCCTCGTCTGGCAGATCGACCCGGACAAGTGCATCGCCTGCGGCAACTGCGCCACGGCCTGCGTGCTGACGCCCTCGGCGGTCAAAGTCGTGCACGACGTGGACATCTGCGGGTTCTGCGACCTCTGCTTCGGCTTCTTCGCCGAGCAGCGGCCCGGTGACACCGAGGCGGCGGAGAACCAGCGCTGCCCCACGGGAGCGATCATCCGCAACTTCGTCGAGGAGCCCTACTACGAGTACATGATCGACGAGACCAAGTGCATCGGCTGCGCGACCTGCGTGGAGGGATGCAGCCAGTACGGCAACGGCGCGCTGATCATGCAGGTGCGGCACGACCGCTGCGTCAACTGCAACGAGTGCGCCATCGCGGCGCAGTGCCCGGCGGATGCCTTCGTGCGCGTCCCCGCCGACGACCCATACCTGCTGCGCAGCAAGAAGCTCGAGGAGGAGGCGGCCGAGGAGCAGGCCGGCGCGGGCCCGCTCGGGCGGGAGACCGAGCCGAGCTACCAGCCTCCGCCCCAGCAGCAGCCCCCGCCGTGGCAGCCAACGCGGGAGCAGAGCGCGGCCGGCCAGGGGTTCCAGCCCGAGCCGGTGAGCGATCAGGCGGCCCAGGGCACGCAGCCGGCACCCGAGCCTCAGCCTCACCAGCCGCCCCCGGCCGCCGGCAATGGTGAGGCCGATTCGCTGCAGGACCTGATCGGCGGGGACCTGAGATGACGCGGCGGGCGGTCGTCGTCCTCATCCTGGCTGCCCTGCTTCTCCCGGGCCTGGTCTGGGCGGCGGAGCGCTTCCCGCCCCCGGAGTTCAGCTTCGACTACCAGTTCCATGACGTGCGCACGCCGCGCCCGCGCAGCGAGCTTTTCGACCGGCTCGACGTGGGCGTGCTGCTGCTGACGCTGGGGCTCGCGGCCTGGCTGATACTGCGGCGGCGCTCGCGGGCCGAGGTCTGGGGTCTGACCCTCTTCTCGCTGCTCTACTTCGGCTTCTACCGGGGAGGCTGCATCTGCCCCATCGGCGCCGTCCAGAACGTCGCGCTGGCCATCGGAAGCGACTACGTGCTGCCGACGGTGGTGGGGCTGTTCTTCCTGCTGCCCCTGCTCTTCACCCTGGCCTTCGGCCGAGTCTTCTGCGCGGCGGTCTGCCCGCTGGGGGCGCTGCAGGAGATCGTGCTGCTGCGGCCCGTGCGAGTGCCGATGTGGCTGGAGCGGGCCCTGGGCCTGATACCATTCGTCTACCTGGGCGTCGCGGTGCTGTTTGCGTGGACCGACACGGGCTTCCTCATCTGCCGCTACGACCCCTACGTCGCCTTCTTCCGGCTTGGCGGGCTCACCCACATGCTCATCGCCGGCGCCGTGCTGCTGATCATCGGCGTCTTCGTGGGCCGGCCCTACTGCCGCTTCATCTGCCCGCTCTCCGCGCTCTTCCGACTCCTCGCGCCGCTCGCGGCCTGGCACGTGGAGCTGGGTGGCGACGACTGCATCAAGTGCCACCTCTGCGCGGATGCCTGCCCCTACAACGCGATTCGCCCGCCCACGGTCGATGAGCCCTCGCGGCCGCCCGGGACCGGCCGTTGGACGCTGGCGGCCATCATCGCGGCGCTGCCCGTGCTCATCGCGCTCGGCGCATGGGCCGGCAGGGCGAGCAGCCCCATCCTCGCCGACCAGAACACCACCGTGCAGCGGGCCGCACGGGTGTTCACCGAGCAGCAGAAGATCGTCGAGGGCACCACGGACGAGTCCGAAGCGTTCTATGCACAGGGGGAGCCCGTGGGAGGGCTCTACCGCGAGGCGGCCGAAGTCCAGAGGCGGTTCGAGCTGGGGAGCACCGTGCTGGGCGGGTACGTGGGACTGGTACTCGGCGCCCAGCTTCTGGCCGTCTCCCTGCGCCGAACGCGTGAGAGGTACGAGATCGACCCGGCGGCGTGCATCTCGTGCGGGCGATGCTACTCCGTCTGCCCGATCGTGGCGGCGCGCAAGGCCGGGAGAACGTTCGACAAGGCCGAGAGCGCGCAATGACCGAGGAAGCGACGCCCGACAGCCGGCCCGAAGAGACCGCCCGGGCGGAAGCGCCTGGCGCGACCCAGGACTTGCGCTACCTGATCGCCTCGAGGGTAGCGATCGTGGCGGCCGTCTTCTGCGCCTGCGTGTTTGCGCTCATGCTCGCGAACCTCCTGCGCGCGCGCACCGCCGATCCGGCCGCACCCACCGAGATCGACCGGCTCAAGGCCGAGATCAACCGCGAAGGCCCTAAGATCGAGACCGTCCAGCGGCTCCGCGCGCTCGATCAGCGGCTCAGGCGCGAGTACTTCAAGAGCCGCCGCTTCGCCGTCCAGGGCATGTTCATGCTGGCGGGCGGACTGGCGGTGCTGCTCGTGGCGCTGCACCTGACCGCGGCCTACGCATCGGCGGGTCCCAGGCCGAACCCCGATGCCACCGAGGAGCCGGTGCTGGCCAGCGCGATGAGCCGGCGGTCGGTGCTGGCCATGGCGGTGCTGATGGCCGGGCTCCTGATCACGCTGGCCGTGCTGTCGCGTCACGATGCGGTGGCCGAGTACGTCGTCGCGGCGGAGCAGGCGGACCGGAAGGCGGAGGCCGAGGCAGAGCGCCAGGCGCTCGTCGGGCCGCAGGGCGAGCCCGGGCCGCAGGGCCGGCCCGGCCCCCAGGGCCCGGCCGGCCCGG
>JALGUJ010000128.1 GCA_029820945.1 Candidatus Zipacnadia bacterium
GCCGATACTTCTCATGCGCCTCGAGCGCCGATAGATGCTTGCCCCTCGCCTGATTGCAGCCGAACAACACAGCCGCAACCCTTGACCCGCGCGGCATTTTCATAGATGCCGTTGGCCCCAATCCGTCGCAGTCAGGGGAGTGCTGCCGCCATGCTCCGCATGACCATCGAACGCGTGGCAACCGTCATCGGCCCACCAAAGGACGCTGAGGGCAGCCCGCTCCCGCAGATCATCGAAGTCCTGCCTGAGTACGAGGACTGCCTGCTGCGCATCGAGGAGCGGTCCCACCTGTGGGTGCTCTTCTGGATGAGCCAGCTTGATCCGGAGCACCGCGACGTGCAGCAGGTGCATCCGGGCGGGAACCGGGAGAATCCGCTGACTGGCGTCTTCGCGACACACTCGCCGATGCGCCCGAATCCCATAGGCATGACGCGCGTGCGGCTCATCTCGCGCGACGGCCTGCGCCTGACCGTCGAGGGCCTGGACGCCTTCGACGGCTCCCCCGTCATCGACATCAAATCGGGGTAGGGCTTCGCGCAGGCCCGGGTAGGTCAGGCGTTTCTGCCTTACTTCTGACGTTCCTCCCACGCTTCACGGGCGTCCTCGAGATCTGGCAGCTTAGCCTGTGTCGACATACCGACCCCGTAGCTGCCGTATGGAATCGGGTAGCCGCACTGAGGGCACGGGTCGAAGGCGCGGTGGTTCTCGACTTCATGCCCGCACACCTGGCACGTAGCTTCCTTGAGCAGCATCCGGACTCACTCCCCTCTCAGGCAGCACGCCGATCATCGCGGAGGACTCTGACCGCCATCTCCCGTTGCCGACGAGACGCAGCGCCCTTACGCCTGGGGCTTGGGAGGCGGGTTCACGGAGATGGGCGTCCCGCCCGGGTCCTGGCTATTGCACTCAGGCTCGTACTGGTCGAAGAGGTACTTCTCCGCCCCATTGCGGTCTTGCTGCCTGCCGACTTCAGCCCAAGAGAGGCCACAGATGTGTTCGGAGACGTGGGTTTTGATGCATTCATTCTCCTCATCGGTCCCCAAGTGATGCTTGAGGCGGTCCTTCACATCTGCACATCGACCGACATAGAAGACGCGCCAATCGCCGTTCTTCAGCTTGACCCAAAGAACATACATCCCAGCTGAGGACGGCGCGTACGCGTCCACTGTGGCTCTGTCGTACACATGATACGTGGTCCAAGTCACCTGCATATGTATTCACCCGAATTTGGCCGATCTTCCATCATAAGCGGTACATATTATCTCATAATAGTGGGATCAAGTCAAGGTGGCAGTTGGTTCCTCATGGCGTCCCCTGGAGGATGGCTCAGCGCTTGGACGCGCGGGCAGATACGGCTTGCGCCTTCACGGAAGGCGAGAAGGGTGCGCAGGAGCTTCGGCGCTGAAGCCCGGGCGGGGCGACGCATCTGCCACTGGGGGACATCGTACTCGATGTTAACGTAGGGTCTGCCAGCATGCCGGGGACCCACGGGACCAGCGGCAGCGCGCAGACGATCAACACGGTCCCAGATCCAAAGTCGGGCACGGCCAGCGCCCGGAAGATCAGCCACAGCACGCCTCGCAGCAATGGAATGCCACACTGCGTTCCGACGCCTGCTGCGCTGGCCGGGGGCGAAGGGTTACAGCACCTTAGGATCGGCCGGGTGGCCGGGCTTCGCCTACTGCGCCGCCATGCCCGCCAGCACCACCCGCGCCGGGGCGTCGAGTTGACGCACGGTCACCGACGCGATGGCGTCGTCCGGCCGCGGGTTGCGCCACTGCATGGCATACAGGTGCAGGCCCTCAGCGTCGCAGGTCATAGGGTGCAGGTCATAGGGTGCACGCCGAGTGAGCTGTAGGCAATGGGCGCGCGGCACCAGCCCTCCTCCGGGTCGCGCAGCTCCATCCCGTAGCGCACCGGGATCGTCTCCGTCTCGCCTGACTCGTAGCTCACCACGTACTCGGCGATGGGCACGCCGGCCCAGGTGCTCGGGTCTTTGAAGTCCTCGACCACCGCCTCGCGGTCCAGCAGCTCGGCGGCGTGGAGGAGGTAGAGCGCCCTGGCCTCGCGCCCGACCGCGATCGTGGCCTCGCCTCCCGGCTCGAGCCGCAGGGCGCGCTCCGGCCTGACGGTGAAGGCGATGCAGCCGAAGCGGAGTGCCCCCTCGGGGAGCCCCTGCACCGGCTCTCCCTCCGGCAGCTCGACGGCCGTCAGCTCCCCGCCGGTCACGGGGTCGGCGCCGATGCGCCACTGCACCAGCGGCCGCTCGGCGAAGAACTCGGCGGTCACCGGGGGCATCACGTGGAAGAGGTCGGGCCAGTGGTTCCAGGAGTACTCGGCGGCCGCCAGAAACGAGCCGTAGGCGTTGCCCTCAAGCTTCGGCAGCGTCTGCTCGGTCAGCCACGGGACCTTGTACCAGCAGCCGAACATGTTGCCCATCAGGAGCTGCTGCTCGGCCAGCGTCGCGCCGCGCGAGTTGGACTTGATGACGCCCTTGAAGCCCCGGTCGAGCAGCCACTTGTGCGACTCGGGGGTCAGGCCGGTGGACCAGTTCGCGATGATGACGTCCTTGGGGAGCCGATCAACGGTCTCCGCGAGGTTGTAGGGCGGGCCACCGTTGTGCCCGGGGAGGATCATGTCGCCCCACATCATCATCTGGACGTCCTGCGACGAGAGGAAGTCGTGCAGCATCGTGACCCACTCGACGAAGATGTCCTGCTTGCTCTTCCCGGCGCAGAGCGGGCAGCGCTCCTCCTCGGGCAGCGTGTGCGTCTTCCAGCGGATCTCGTCGAGGCCCACGTGGAAGTAGCGCGGCCGCACCAGGTCGATGATCTCCTGGTAGATCTCCTTCACGATCCGCTCCGCGTCCGGATGCGAGGTGCAGATCTGGTGAACGTCCCCGTCCTCCGCCAGGCCGATGTCGCGGTAGGGAATGCACAGCCAGTTCATATGCCCCAGCGAGTTCATGTGCGGCACGGGCTCCACGCCCCAGCTCCGCAGCGTGTCGAAGACGCGCTTGACCTCTTCCTTCGGCCACGCCGCCGGCCCGGCGACGATGGGGTGCGACTCGTACTGCATGGCCTGGTGGATGATGAGCACGGCCATGTTGAGCTTGGTCTGCACCACGACCTCGCGCATGAAGTCCAGGAACATGTCCGGATCGGCCGGAGGATCGTTCGGGTGGCCCCAGCGGTTGTTCGGCAGCGGCAGCGATACCGCGCGGATGGGCAGCGACGGCCAGTCCACCACGTGCATCGCCGGGATCGCGCGCTCGCCGGTCAGCGCGTAGTGGCTCTCAGCGGCCTGCAGGAGCGTGATGACGCCGTTGCGGATGCCCTCGCCGTCGGCGCCAGCGATGCGCGCTCCGCCCTCGCCAACGGTCAGCACGTAGCCGCCCGCCGGAAGCGTGGTGTGGCGCAGCGCGTCGGGCACATCGGGCGCTTCGCCGATGAGCAGCACCCCCGCGGGCAGCTCACGCGTCGTGGTCGGCCTGGTCAGCGCCTGCACGCCCCATTCCGCGAGCGTATACTGGAGCACGCGAAATGCCGTACCGTAGTCGCCCTCGCCGACGCACTCCACCGAGCCCTCGTCGAGGGCGAACGCGCCCTCGCGCAGCTCACACTCCTTGGGCGCGGGGAGCAGCGACAGCCGCGTCGGATCGGGCAGAGGCCGGTTCGCGACCGCGTCGAATCGCCATGTCGCCGAGGCGGTATCCTGCCCGCGCGCGACGGTCAGCGTGACCGTTGCCTCGCCGCTCTCCTGGGTCGCGGGGCAGACCAGCAGCACCTCCTCCTCGGCCGTCGCCCCCGGAATCTGCTCGGCCACCTCATGCTCACCGTCGGGCAGCGTGAAGCGCGCGGTCGCAACCGCCGGACCGGGCAGCAGTGGCGCCGGGTCGAAGCGCAGGCCGTGGCGGCCGTCGCCGAACTGCAGCAGCTCGGGCATCACGTCCAGGTCATCGCCGCCGGTCTGCGTCATCGGGACCGGGCGCTGCGGCGCCTCCAGGGTGATCTGGTCCACCTCGAAGCTGTGCGTGCCGCTCGAGCCGATGTAGATGCGAGCGATGCGCCGGGTGTCCATTGGGACCTTCTCGCGGTTCCAGAAGGCCCCCACGGGCGCGCTGATGCGGCGCCACTCCGTACTGTCCATGGGGAGATTGAAGGAGTAGCCGTAGTCGAGGTCCTCACCGTCGCCGGTGTGTACGGTCAGCTTGGCCCTGGTGGGCGTGCCGTCGCCGCGGAACCACAGGCTGATGACGCCCCACTCATGAGCGCGCCATGCGGCCTCAGCCGGGAGAATCGGCCCGATCGTGTTCCCGCCCTTCTCGACGCCGATGACCTCCGAGTGCAGGGCGCCGGAGCCGAACTTCGGCTCCTCGGCCACCGATAGCTCGACCTCCCCGGCGCCGCCCCAGACGTTGGTGTTCCAGGCGTCGATGCCATCCTCGAAGTCGAACAGCACATGGCGAAGCGGCCGCTGCGCGGTGGCGCCGGTGGGAACCAGCAGGATGACCGCGATCAGCGTAAGATGTCGCATGTCGTTCCCTCCATTTTGCCGGTGGGGCAGGTATCCGGCGAGACGCTGCGAACCTTGCGCCACTTCGCCGGGCTGACATTCGTTACCTTGCAGAGGGGGCGGTCCGCCATGGAGGACTTCAGGGCCGCGGCAGTGCAGATGAACGCGCGGCTGGGGGAGGTCGAGGCGAACCTCGACCAGGTCGAGCAGTGGGCCAGGCGCGCCGCATCGGAGGGCGCGCAGCTTATCTGCTTCCCTGAACTGTCGATCTCCGGCCACTGGTGCGCCGGGAAGGTGTGGGACGTCGCGGAGCCGGTGCCCGGTGGGCCGAGTTGCGCGCGGCTGGAGACGCTCGCCGCCGAGCTGGAGTGCTTCCTGTCCGTGGGCATCGCCGAGCAGGAGGCGGCGGTGACCTACAACACGCAGATGGTCATCGGCCCCGACGGCTTCATGGGCAAGCAGCGGAAGCTGCACACCTCCGCAGACGAGTACTTCCACTTCCGCATGGGCGGCCGCGTCAACGTCATCGACATCGGCCTGTGCCGGCTGGGGATCGGGATCTGCTACGATACGGTCTTTCCCGAGACCGCGCGCATCGCGGCCGTCAAGGGCGCCGAGGTCTACCTGGCGCCGCACGCGGCCCGCTGCGGGCAGTGGTCGGACGACCTCGACAAGCAGCGCGCGAAGGTCACCTCGGTCAAGGACCACGCCCGCATGACCTTCCGGTCGCGCGCGTACGACAACGGCATGTACGTGATCTACTGCAATCAGGCCGGCCCCGCCGGCGAGGACACTAACCACTGCGGCGGTATCCTCTTCGTCGATCCGGCGGGGAAGGTCATGGCCGAGTCGGAGACCGACGTGATCGAGGACGAGATGGTGGTGTGCGATCTCACTGCCGAAGCGTACGAGAGCCGCCGGCGCTCGCGCTGCTTCAACCTGCAGACGAGACGGCCGGAGATCTACGGCGACATCTGCCGCGTGAGTGATTGAGGGGAGAGCATGGCTGAAGCGAAGAAGATCGTGTGTCTGGGCGGAGGAAGCGTGTACTTCAAGCGCGCGGTGCCCGACCTGCTCGTCAACCGGGACCTGGCGGGCTCGGAGATCGTGCTCTATGACATCGACCGCGAGAAGGTCGAGGCCATGGCCGACGTGCACCGCGGCCTGGCGGCGGAGGCCGGCACGGGCTGCGCCGTGCGGGCGACCGACGACCTGGCGGACGCGGTGGATGGCGCGGACTTCGCCATCTCGTCGATCGGCGGCAGTGGCGCCGCCATCGCGTCCCGCGTTTATCAGTCGCCCTACCACGCCGCGGACCTGCGCATCCCGGCGAAGTATGGGATCCGGCAGATCGTGGGCGACACCTGCGGCCCGGCGGGCATGATGATGGGACTGCGCTCGATCCCGGCCTACATCGAGATCTGCCGGGAGATGGAGAGGCGCTGCCCGCACGCCATCCTCTTCAACCACTCGAACCCGATGGCGGTGCTGTGCCGGGCCATGGTGAAGTACACCGACATCACGGTCATCGGGATCTGCCACGGCGTACAGGCGGGCATCCGCTACGCGGCGCAGATCCTCGAGGTCGATCCGCGCGAGCTGAGCTGCACCTGGGTGGGGACGAACCACTACTACTGGTTCACGCGCGTGTTGCATCGCGGCCGCGACGTCTATCCGGAGCTGATGCGGCGCATCCGTGAGAGCGACGCGGATGAGGGCCGGCGCATGACCCGCGACCTCTCCCGCGCCTACGGCTATCAGGTCGTATATCCGCAGGACGACCACGCCATCGAGTTCTACCCGTGGATGGCGCAGGCCGACGACCTCTCCGAGCTGCCCTACGACATGCCCGGGAAGGCCGAGGAGCGCTGGAGCCACATGCCCGATGAGGCGCCGTCAGGCGCTCCTGCGCCGCCGGAGGTGCGGGAGTCATTCATGGCCGAGTACCGGGAGCTGATCGCAGACGTGACGCTGCCGGACGGGCCGTCGGACACGCTGATGGGGGAGGGAGTGGGGGAGATGATTGCGGCCATCGCCACCGGGCGCCGGCTCGTGTGCATCGCGAACATCCCCAACGGCGGCTGCGTGCCGAACCTGCCCGACCATTCGCTGCTGGAGGTCGAGGCGCTCACCGACTGGGGCGGGGTGCGGGGACTGCAGATGGGCGAGGCGCCGCCGGTGCTCAAGGGGATGCTCGAGAAGCGCATCGTCTGGCACGAGCTTGTCGCCGACGCGGCGGTCAGCGGCGACCGCGAGCTGGTGGTGCAGGCCTGCCTGGTGGACGAGATGTCGATCCCGCCCGACCGGACGGAGCACATGGTGGACGAGCTGCTCGCCGCCTCCAGAGACCTGCTGCCGCAGTTCACCGCATGATCGTTGCTACGCGGGTGCGGGTATGGTAGACTGAGGATAGCGATTGGCGGACTGAGGGTGGCGATTCCGTTGGCGTTGCGGAGGATCACCGTCTCAGCAGAGGTCTGTGGCGGCAAGCCCTGCGTTCGCGGCCTGCGCTTCCCCGTGTCACGCGTGCTTGGCCTGCTGGCAGCGGGGGAGACGCCGGACAGCATCCTCGAAAGCTACCCCTACCTTCAGCGCGAGGACACCGCTGCTGCGCTCGAATACGCCACCGATGCCCCCCAGTGACCCACCTAGCCCTCGAGCCCCGGCAGGTAGCTCAAATGCGTGCGGTCCTCGAACCAGAAGGTGTTCGTGACCGTCGCGTCTGAGGCGCGCATACGCTCCGCCTGCGCCTCAAGCTCCTCCACGGACGTGTGCCACAGGATGTGCTGGGAGACCTGCGTGGCGCGCGTGAGCGGGCCGATGTGCGCCCAGTCGCTCACGTCCAGCACGATGTCCGGCCGCCGGTCCTGGACGGCCTTGTAGTAGAAGAGGTAGCGCGCCGCCCAGGGCTCGCCCAGCTCGGTCGAGACCGGGTTGCCCGCCTGCCAGGCGGCCTCTCGCGAGATCGCGTGGGTGTTCAGGTGGTCGCGGTGCATGTCGTGGGGTCCGTGCGTGAAGATCACGTCGGGGCGCACGCGCCGGATGACGCGGATGAACTCCTGGAAGGTCGCCTTGTCATTGGTCAGAGCCATGTCGTCGGCGCCGATGCAGATGCGCTCGGTGGTGCCGATGATCTGGTCGGCGTTTGCCATCTCCTGCGCGCGCATCTGTACGATCTCGTCCTTCCACTCCGGCCTGGGGTAGCCCTCGGAGCCGTTGGTGGCGATGCAGATGTAGACCTCGACGCCGCGGTCGGCGAGCATCGCCATGGTGGGCGCCATCGCCAGCTCGTCATCGGGGTGCGCGCCGAAGACCAGTATCCGGCTGTAGTCCATTGCCATCCCTCGCAGTGATCCTGCATTGCCCGGCATGGACGGCCTCTTCCGCGCCTACTGACGAGCACCTCCATGGGCGGTGGGAGGTGGGGTAGCCCCTGCAGCGCTGCCCAGGAATGTTATACTACCTTTACCGAATCTTGACTGGCCCGCGGTGGCGGCCGTGGTAGGATAGGGGCACGGGCCGCCGAGCAGGTGCGGCCACCGGAGCTCGCCCCGCGCGAATACACTCGCTGCGCTTGCGCCACCGGGCCGAAAGGGTTACCATGGGCCCGACGGACGTATCGGGTGCAGCACGAAAAGGGGGGGACCTGCGCCGAGGATGGCACCGAAACTGGCCGTTCGGGAGTACGGGCGGCGTGGTCAACGCACTGACGGTAGACGTCGAGGAGTACTTCTGCTACGCCTATCCTGGTGATGCCCTCTCCAGGGATGAGTGGGGGGAGCTGGAGAGCCGCGTCGTGCCCCATACCCTCGAGACGCTGAAGATCCTCGAGACCCACAAGATCCGCGCCACCTTCTTCGTCCTCGGCTGGGTCGTTGAGCGCGATCCGTTTCTGCTGCGGGAGATCCGCGACCGGGGCCACGAGATCGGGAGCCACGGATACGCCCACGAACTGGTCTGCAACCAGTCACCGCAGCAGTTCCGGGATGATGTGGCGCGCTCCGTGGACGTGATTGCGGACGTGACGGGCGAGATGCCCATGGGCTATCGGGCGCCCTCGTTCTCGATCAATGGCGAGTCCGTCTGGGCGCTGGACGTGCTGGCCGAGTTCGGCTTCACCTACGACGCGAGCATCTGCCCGGTGCGCATGAGGCACTACGGCGCGCCGGGGGTGCCGGTCGAGCCGCACAAGCTCGACAACGGGATGTGGGAGTTCCCGGCCGCGACGATGCGCATTGGCGCGCTCCACCTGCCCTTCGGCGGCGGCGGCTACCTGCGACTGTATCCCTTCCTGGTCACGCGCTGGGCGACCCATCGTCTGAACGCCGAAGGCCGGCCGGCGATGATCTACCTGCACCCCTGGGAGCTGGACCCGAACCCGCCGGTCCGCCCGCACAGTCGCCTCCACCGCTTCCAACACACGGTGAACCTGGCGAAGACCCGCTCCCGGCTGCTGCATCTATGCGCGGAGTTCGAGTTCGCCGCGATCGGCGACGTTCTGACGCAACTGGAGGCCGAGCGGGACAATAACGTGGCGTTCGCCGCCGCGAAGTAGCCTGCAGCCCCGTTGGATCGTCTCAGAAGACGTAGACCGGCGTCCCCACCTCGACGAGATCGTAGAGCGCCTTGGCGTCGGACCTGTGCTGGCGCACACAGCCATGGGACGCGGGCCTGCCGAGGAGGTAGTAGAAGCGTGGGCTGGTCGCGTGGATGCCGTGGCTACCCGAAGCGGTGATCTGCAGCCAGTAGGGCATCCAGCAGGTATATCGCCTGCTCCAGGCGGAGCGCTGCTTGCCAAAGACCTGCCCCATCGCGCCGCGCCACCGATCACGGCTGCCGGGGCGCATGCACGGCGTGGTGTAGCCCGGGGCCGCGGTCGAGACGATGTGCATTCGCCTGATGCGCCCCTCCTGGTAGTAGTAGAGGCGCTGGCGCTTCTTGATGATGGCGATGGCGTGCTCGGGTAGGCCGTTCAGCTCCGCCGGGCGGAAGCTCGCCCCGATCTCGTGCGCCGCCACCCGGTGCCCGGACTCGTCGTAGGCGGCGATACGCAGGCGAAAGCCATCGGTGTCCATCCACGGGATCGTCCACGGCACCTCGCCGAGGTTGGGGAGCATCTGGCCGTAGAGCACCCGCCCGTAGTCGCCCCGCGAGCCCCCGGCCAGGCCGCAGCGATGGTAGGAGTAATAGAGCCGCACCTTCTCGATGGGCCCGCCGCTGTCCCAGCGGATGAGCGTCTTGCTGTCCTCCAGCACCTCGCCGTCATCCGCCGGCTCCACGATCCGGATGAAGAACGGCTCGTCCAGCGGCTGTCCGCCCCGTCCGCCGGGGACCAGCCCGAAGTCAGGCGGCTCGGGCTGGAAGGGCGGCTCAAGCATCTGAGCCCAGGGAAGGCGCGCCCCACCGGCGAGTCCGGGAGATGCCACCGCCACCAGTGCCACCACGAGTAGCCGGAACACCCGCATCACCAGCCTGCTCTCTGCCCCGGCCCCGGACGGTGGGAGCGGGGCGGACGATCACACTCAATACGACTATGACCAGAGAGAGGCGGCGCTAAACCCTTCCGGCCGAGTCGGGATTCGCGTGCCGACCGCACTCAGGTCCGGGCCGGGCTTCCCGAACTCGGTCCTCTGCCGGTATCTGGCCGACGGCAACGGCGGCCTCACCCCTGAGCCTGCTGCGCAGGCTCTGTCTCCTCTCCGTGCCGCAGAAGGGCGGCGGTTGCCACACCCGCAGCGGCCGGCCTCGCCCAGGACTGTCGCGTCCGTGCATCTGAGTCTATGCAGAGCGATGGCACGACGCCTGCCCCCTCGGGGACGGAGGGGCTGTCCGATCCCGCTCGTAAGCGGGACGGACGGGGGAGGCGCCTTTGCCGTCACACGGACCGGTGGCAGGTCGCCTTCGCCTGCGCAGCACAACGCCGGCGATATGACACCGCCTGCGTTACCGATCTGAAGATGCAGCTAATGGATGGCCCTGCAATGATGTGCCGGGTCCTACTCGGCGGCCATCTCCTCGCGCGTGCGGTCGATGGCCTCGCGGAACCGGCGCGCGGTCTCGGTCACCACGTCGAAGCGGCCCTCGGCCACGGCCTGCTTGTCCACGAGCGCGCTGCCCGCACAGAGCGCGACGGCGCCGGCCTTCAGGAACTCGGGGGTGGTGTCGATGTTGACGCCGCCGGTCGGCACCAGCCGGACCTGCGGCAGCGGGCCGAGGATGGCCTTGAAGTACGCCGGCCCGCCGACCGAGGCGGGGAAGACCTTGACCATGTCCGCGCCCCAGTCCCATGCGGTCTTGATCTCGGTGGGCGTGAAGGCGCCGGGCAGCACCGGCTTGTCGTAGCGGTGTGCCATCTCCACCATGCCCCGGTCCAGGCAGGGCCCAACGACGAACTCCGCGCCCGAGAGGATGGCCATGCGCGCGGTCTCGGCGTCCAGCACCGAGCCCACGCCGATGAGCACGTCGGCACCGTACTTGCCGGAGGTCTCCTCGATCACCGCGAGGGCGTCGGGCGTGGTCATGGTGACCTCGATAACGTCCACACCGCCCTCCTTGATGGCGTCGGCCACCTGCATGAGGTGCTCGGAGCTCTTGGCACGGATCACCGCCGCCATCCCACAGTCCATGATCCACTTCATCGTCTCAAGGCGTGTCGGCATTGCTGTCACTCTCCTCGGCTATGCCCGCGGTCGGACGCAGCGTGTGCGGGGTGCGTTGCGTCCCCTATTCGCCGCTTCGGCGCAGGGACCTTGCCGCGGGGCGCGGCCCACGCTGCGCGGTTGCCCCCTTCGGCGGCGCGATGTCCTCCCGTGACCGGCGCCGGTCAGCGCTCAATCAGCTCCAGCAGGTTGCCGCCGGCGATGGCCGCGATCTGCTCATCGGGCAGGCTCATGGAGCAGACCTGCTCGAGGGCCTCGGCGGGGTCGTTGAAGGGGTGGCCCGAAGCCAGCAGAATGCGGGTGTGCCCGATGCGCCTCACGATCGACTCGTGCAGCTCGCCGCAGGAGGTATCGAAGCAGATGTGGCTGTGGCCGGCCAGCACGTTGAGCACCTGCGCGGTGCCGCCGTTCATCGCGCCCATCTTCGGGATCACGAAGCGCACCTGTGGGAAGCGCTCGACCAGCGCCAGCGTCACCGGGAAGTGCTCGATGAGCCACACGGGCATCGCGAGCTGTCGGGCGGCGTCGAGCAGCTCGCCCAGGTCCTCGCGCTCGACGGCGGCGCGCAGGCTCTCGGGGTCCCATTGCGCGGAGGAGGTGCTGCCGCCGAAGTCAAGCGACGGTGACAGGAAGCAGCGGATGTGCAGGGCGCTGTAGCGCGGCAGGTCGTCCGGGACCGTGATGGGCCCCCGGCGGTGGCCGGAGAAGGGGTTCCCGCCCACGTAGTATGCCGCGTACGGCCCCTCGGGCCCAGCGACATCGAGCGGCAGCGCCACGTCATCCGAGAGCTGCGGGCTCTCGGGATGAGCGCTGAGCAGTGCGGTGTCCACCGCCGCCGCGCGCAGGTGCTCGCGCACCTCCGGCCAGGGGCTGATGGTGCGGCTGACGTGCACTCTGGCGTCGATGATGGGCAGAGCCATCGCCCGGCCCCCTCCGCTGTCGGGATCGCCTCCGGAGCAAGGATAGTGCATGTGGTGCCGCAGGGCAAGCTCAATTGCATCGGGGGGTGAATTGTGGTACAGTTCCGCGGCACTGAGCGGACCGCAGACGGGAGAGATCAATACCGTGAGTCAGGGCGACGCCCGCGCCGCCGGGCGCGGGATCCTGCTGGTCGTCGCAGGGCCGTCGGGAGTCGGGAAAGGGACGCTGATCCGAGGCCTGCGGCAGCGGCAGCCGCAGGTGCGCTTCTCGGTCTCCTGCACCACGCGGGAGCCGCGTCCCGGCGAGACGGACGGCGAGGACTACCACTTCGTCAGCCACGAGGAGTTCGCGCGCATGCGGCGCGATGGCGAGCTGCTGGAGTGGGCGGTGGTCCACGACAACTCCTACGGCACCCCGCGCGTGCCCGTGGAGCAGGCCCTGCAGGCTGGCCATGACATGGTGCTGGAGATCGACTACCAGGGCGCGCGCAGCGTGCGAGAGGCCCTGCCCGAGGCCGTGCTGGTGTTCGTGGCGCCACCGGATGTCTCGGCCCTGCTGGAGCGGCTCGGCGGGCGCAATACGGAGTCGTCGTCGGCGCTCGCGCGGCGCCTGCGCAGCGCCCGCACTGAGTTCAAGCATATCGGCATGTTCGACTACCTGATCGTCAACGACGAGCTGGGGCCCGCGACGGATGCGCTGGAGGCCATCTACCTGGCGGAGCGGCTGCGGACCACGCGCGCGGACCGGAAGAGCCTGCAGCAAAGGCTGCTCGACGAGCTGGAGGGGGGGCCTCGTGGCTGAAAGCACGCTCAGAGGCAGGAGGATCGTCGTCGGCGTGACCGGGGGGATCGCCGCCTACAAGGCCTGCGACCTGGTCAGCACGCTGGTCAAGGCGGAGGCGGACGTGCAGGTGGTGATGACCGAGAACGCGCGGCGGTTCGTGGGTGAGATCACCTTCGCGGCTCTGACGGGCAATCCCGTGTCCTGCGACCTGTGGGCGCCGCGAGCCGACGTGCATCACGTGGCGCTGGCCGACTTCGCCGACGTGGTCATCATCGCGCCCGCCACCGCCAACATCATCGGCAAGTACGCGAACGGCATCGCCGACGACCTCCTCTCCACCGCGCTGCTCACCTTCACCTGCCCGGTCATTATCGCGCCCGCCATGAACTCGCGGATGCTTGCCAGCGCGGCGGTGCAGGCGAACCTGGAGGCGCTGGCCGAGCGAGGAGCGCGGATCGTCGAGCCCGAGGAGGGCTGGCTGGCCTGCGGTGAGGTGGGCGCCGGGCGGCTGCCCGACACGGGGGTGCTCGTTGCAGCCATCGAGGAGGCGCTGCGCTCGCGCGGCGGGCCGCTGTCGGGACTGCGCGTGCTGGTCACCGCCGGGCCCACGCGGGAGCCGATCGACCCCGTACGCTTCATCAGCAACCCCTCATCCGGTAGGATGGGCTACGCCGTGGCCGCCGAGGCCGAGCGACGCGGTGCATCCGTGACGCTGGTGAGCGGGCCTGTATCCCTCGAGCCCCCGCTCGGCGTTGAGGTCGTGGCCGTGACGAGTGCGGCTGAGATGCACGAGGCCGTCGAGGCGTACGCGGGGGAGGTGGACCTCTTCGTCGGCGCGGCGGCGGTGGCCGACTGGCGCCCCGCCGAGGCCAGTGGGGAGAAGCTGAGCAAGGACGGTCGCGATGAGATGACCGTGCGCATGGTGCGCACGCCGGACGTCATCGCCTCCGTCGCGCGCTGGGAGCCGCGGCCCGTGATCGTGGGCTTTGCCGCCGAGACGCGCGATGTGGTGGCGAATGCCGCGGAGAAGCTCCGCCGCAAAGGCATGGACCTGATTGTCGCCAACGATGTCGGCCAACCCGGAGCCGGCTTTGGGGGGGAAACCAACAAGGTGACGCTGGTGGATGTCATCGGGCGCGAAACAGACCTGCCGCTGATGAGCAAGGCGGCCGTGGCGGCCGCCCTCCTGGACCGGGCTGGAGAGCTGATCGCGAGCAGGGAGAGCCAGTGACATTGCGCCGCGTTCGCCTCAAAGGAGGAGCTGGAGATGGCCCAACAGTCCTACACATTCACGTCCGAGTCGGTCACGGAGGGCCACCCGGACAAGATCTGTGACCAGATCTCCGACGCTGTGCTGGACTACGTGCTGCGGGAGGACCCGATGGGCCGCGTGGCCATCGAGACGCTCGTCACCACCGGGACCTGCCTGGTGGCGGGGGAGATGACCACGACGTGCTACGTTCCCGTGGATGACGTGGCGCGCGCGGTCATCGAGGACATCGGCTACACGCGGGCCAAGTACGGGTTCGACTCCGAGACGATCGGCGTCCTCACCGCCATCCACTCGCAGTCGCCGAACATCGCCCAGGGCGTTGACACCGGCGGCGCGGGCGATCAGGGCATGATGTTCGGCTTCGCCTGTGACGAGACCGACCAGTACATGCCCATGCCCATCTACCTCGCCCATCGTCTGGCCCAGCGCCTCGCGCACGTGCGGAAGACGGGGGAACTGGAGTACCTGCGCCCCGACGGCAAGACGCAGGCGACGGTCCGCTATGAGGACGACCGCCCGGTCGAGGTGGTCAAGGTCCTGCTGGCGGCGCAACACAAGCGTGGCATGGACCAGGACGAGATCCGGTCAGACCTGATCCAGTATGTAGTAGAGCCCGTCATCCCGCGCGAGATGTGTGCGCCGGAGATGCAGTGTCTCGTCAACCGCACCGGCGTGTTCGAGATCGGCGGGCCCCAGGCCGACACGGGGCTGACGGGGCGCAAGATCATCGTGGACACCTACGGCGGCTACGCGCGGCACGGCGGCGGCTGCTTCTCAGGCAAGGACCCGACCAAGGTGGACCGTTCCGGCGGCTACTTCGCCCGCTACGTCGCCAAGAACGTGGTGGCGGCGGGCCTGGCCCGCAAATGCGAGATCGAGGTTGCCTACGCCATCGGCGACCCTGAGCCCTTCTCCGTGGCCGTCTTCTGCTTCGGCACGGAGGTCATCCCCGAGGAGCAGATCGCGAAGATCGTGGCCGCCAACTTCGACTTCAGCCCGATGGGCATGATCGAGCACCTCAAGCTGCGCCGGCCGATCTACCGCAAGACCGCCGCCTACGGGCACTTCGGGCGCGACGACAAGGACTTCACGTGGGAGCGCCTCGACGCCGTTGAGATGCTCCGGGAAGAGGCGGGTCTTTGACGGAGAGGGACGATCAGCCCCGGCTGCCGGACCTCGGCGGGCCCGATGGCGACGCCGACGACGACCGCGCCAAGCGCTACGCGCAGGTGGTCGTGGACCGGACGGGGCGCGCCCTGGACAGGGAGCTGACCTACTCGGTGCCCGCCCACCTGGAGAGCGATCTCCGGGTGGGCGATTACGTTCTCGTGCCACTGGGCCGCCGCCGCGTGCCCGGGTGGGTCACGGG
>JALGUJ010000129.1 GCA_029820945.1 Candidatus Zipacnadia bacterium
GGCGGGAAGCCGTTCCGTCGTTCCCCCCTCCGGGACGGAGGGGGGCGCAGGGGGGAGGCGCCCCTGCCGTTCCCCCTCCGGCACCTGGCTCGGCCCGGAGGAGAAGCGGACCGCGAGACGGCATGGTGGGGATACGAGGGCGTAAGGAACGAGGGGCGGTATCCGTGCCCCCCACTTGACAAAGCCCGCCACAGTCGTATAATTGATCTGATTTCCGATCATATGATCTGCATGCAGATCAATTGAGTCAGGCGGGTGGTCCCGATGTGGTTGCTTCATCCGCTCGAGGATATCCTGTCATCGCCCGCGAAGGTCGCCATCCTGCGGGTCCTGTGCCGTGTTCGCGGTCCACTGAGCGGGCGCGAGACGATTCGCAGAGCCGGCACCACCTACGGACCGGGATGGGATGCGCTCCAGGACCTGGTGGGTTCGGGAGTGCTGAGCAAACGCGATCTCGGGCGGGCGAGCGGATACGAACTCCGGGAGCCCGGCAGCCCCCTGATCCAGCGCCTGCGGGAGTTGTTCGATGCTGAGGAGGAACGCACCGAGCAGATCGTCGGTGAGCTGACCACGGAGATCGATGATGCGCTGACGATCATCCTCTACGGTAGCGAGGCGCGCGGAGATGCTGAGGCCGGAAGCGATACCGACGTCCTGATCGTGGTCGAGCGCAAGACCGAGCAGATTGCGGACCGGATCGACCAGACTTGCCTGGACATCGCGGAGAAGTACTCGCTGGCACTCTCCTGGCACATTGCGGACCTCGATGACCTGCGGCGGTGGGAGGAGGCCGGAAGCGAGTTCTGGCAGAACATCCTCGCTGACGGCGTGCGGCTGGCGGGGGAGCCAATTGAGAGGGTGACAGGCCGGTGGCAAACTGGGAGGGTTTCCTGAGGGAGGCCCACAAGTTCTGGACGGTCGCTGAGGTGGCCTATGACGGCTCACATGGGAACGAGGCGGCGAGCAACGCGATACTGGCGGTGATCGCCGCGAATGACGCGATATGCCTGCACTTCCTGGGCCAACGCCCCGGTAGCGAGTCTCACGGCGAGGCCGCAAGATTCCTGAGGGACGCGTGCAAGGGAACCCGTTGGGAGCAGGATGCGGCCAGACGAGCGGTGCAGTTCACGAGCATTGTTCGGGAGAAGAACGCGGCGCAGTATGAGGGCAGACCCATAGACTCCGCGACCACGGACAGGATCATGAAGCAGGCGAAGCGCTTCATCGACTGGGCGGACGGCGTGCTCCCGGACCTGCCGGTTTCGCCTCAAGACGAATAGGCACAGATGAGGGGGACCTCAGATGTCACTCAACCCGATCGCGTTCGGTGAGCACGTGGTGGAGCAGTTCCAGCGCTACCTGCTGACCTACTTCCCCATCGCGGACCGGCGCCTGGAGGAGCAGGTGCGGGAGCATCTCTCCCGCGGGCCCGGCGGACGGCGGGAGCTGGTGCGCGGGCCATACATCCATCTCAACCGGCCCTTCGAGCCCGGGCCGATGCTCGACGACCTCGTGGCCGAGCTGGAGCTGCACCCGGCGCTGCCGGGGCTGTTTCGCTTCGAGCAGCTCTACAAGCACCAGGAGCTGGCGGCGCGCGCGATCCTCGATGGCAGGCACACCGTCATGGCCACGGCCACGGGCTCGGGGAAGACGGAGGGCTTCCTGTTGCCGATCCTGGACCACTGCCTGCGCCTGCGCGACGAGGGCGCCGCACCGGGCGTGACCGCGGTGCTGGTGTATCCGATGAACGCGCTGGTCAACGACCAGCTCGATCGCCTGCGGCGGATGCTGGCGGGCACGCAGATCACCTTCGGGCGCTACACCGGGGACACCCCGCGCCAACACCCCGACGCCATTGCCCACCTCGCGCAGCCGCGCCCGTACACCGCGGAGGAGCTGCGGGGCTGGCGCGAGGATCATACGGAGCTGCCGCGGCCGTGGGAGGAGGCGATCAGCCGCCCGGAGATCCGCCAGCGCACGCCGCGGCTGCTGCTGACCAACTACCGGATGCTGGAGTTCCTGCTGCTACGCGACCGGGACCTGCGCGAGCTGCTGCAGGGCGCGCCGCTGAGGTTCATGGTCTTCGACGAGGTGCACACCTACACGGGGACGCTGGGCTCGGAGGTGGCGTGTCTGATCCGCCGCCTGCGGCACGTCTCGGGCAGGTCGCCGGAGCAGGTGACCTGCATCGGCACCTCGGCGACGGTGCGCCCCGAGGAGGGGGTGGACGCGGACGCGGCCACCGCGCGCTTCGCGCACCGGCTGTTCGGCGTCCCGGTCGAGGACGTGGAGGTCGTGGGCGAGCAGTATCGGGAGCTGCAGCAGCCGCCGGGCGCGCGCTACGTACCGTCCCGACCGGCCGACGCGCACGAGAGGCTCCAGCGGGTGCTGGATGCCGCGCGGGAGGTGCACCTCCAGGAGGAGGTGGACGAGGTCCCGGAGGGCCTGCTGGCCGTCGCTGAAGAGCTGTGCGGACGAGAGGCTCCAGCCGGCGAAAACGCCAACGCTCGGCTCTATGAGTTGCTGGCGCCGAACGAGATCGTGGTCAACCTCTCGCGGCGGCTGGCGCGCCCGCTGTCGCTGGAGGATCTGCACAACCGGCTGCGGCAGGTCGGTGACCGGCAGGATGCGACCGACGATGAGCTGACCTGCGAGGCGATGGCATATCTGACGCTGGGTGCCATCTGCCAGCACGACGATGAGCCGCTGCTGCGGCCGAAGCTGCACTACTTCGTGCAGGGCTACCCCGGCCTGTGGGTGAGCTTCGAGCCCGAGGAGCCGGACGCGACAGCCGAGAGCGCCATCCGCCCGCGCGTGCACTTCCAGCAGCAGGCTCGCGAGGGCGAGGACACGGAAACGGTGCGTCTGCCGCTCCTGATCTGCCGGGCCTGCGGCCAGCACTACTTCCGGGCTCTCGCGCAGGACGCCCGGGCGGCCTGCGACGAGAACGGCGTGCGGCCGATTCGCGCGACCGACCCGTGGGAGGAGCCGGGGATCGGAGAGGTCGAGGTCTATCTCACCGACCGCCTGCACACGCGGGAAGAGGAGACGGGCGAGGCAACTGTCTGGCACATGTGCCGCTGGTGCGGGGCACTGCATCGCGACCCCTCCAACCGGTGCCGGAACGAGCGCTGCGGCCGGGTGGGCGGCATGGTCCCGATGCGGGTCCTCGAGGACCCGCAGAGGCTGGCGGCGGAGGGAGGGGGGCGCGGTCGGGTGGTCACCTGTGCGGCGTGCGGCTCGCGCGATACCATCACCGATACCCGCAGCGCCGCGGTGGCGGATGTGCACACACTCGCCGAGTCGATGCTCAGCGCCATGGACGAGCCGTCGCTGCGCAAGCTGCTGGTCTTCAGCGACAACCGGCAGGAGGCGGCCTTCCAGGCGGGCTGGATGAAGGAGCGCGCACGGCGCCACGAGATGCGCCATCTGCTCTATAGGTTACTGCACCGCGACGGCGAGCGGCGGACGGTGGACCAGATCACAAATGACCTGCTCGACGAGCTGCAGGCCAGCCGGGTGCTTTGCGTGGGGCCGTCGGAGCGCGACCGGCAGGAGGCGGACACGCGCGTGCGGTGGTTCGTGGACCAGGAGTTCGCGTCCAGGCGCGAGCGCTTCGGGAACCTGGAGACGCTGGGCCTGGCGCGGGTGGAGTACGAGGGCCTGAGCGCGGAGGCAGATGGGGACTTCTTCGGTCGCTGGGCCGAGAGCTTCGGCATCGAGCCGGACGAGGTCGTGGCGATCGTGCGCACGATCCTGGACTACTACCGCCGCCGCGGGGCCCTGTCGGACAAGCTGCTGCAGCACTGCTGGTCGCAGCGGGATGAGGAGGTCTATCGGGGGCGGATCAGCGTGGGCGATTGGTGGCGGCCGACGGTGCTGACGCTGGCCTCCGACGCGCGGGGGATCAACGCCAAGAAGCTCCTCGCCACGCGCGGTCAGACCGCCGCCCAGCATATCGTCGCCAAGGGCATTAGCGACGGCGCCGAGCGGGCGGACGACTTCCTCATGGATCTGTGGGAGTGGCTGCGCGATGACGAGCGGCAGTACCTGGTGCCCGTGGAGATCACCCGGAAGTGGTCCGGGCGACGGCAGGTCGTACGCGTCGGCGCGGATGCCTGTCAGATCAATGTGCGGCGGACGACGATCGTGCCGTCCGATGCGCGGTATGTCTGCGAGGTCTGCCGCGGCGCCCAGGCGGTCGCCATGCCTGGCAGCGCCTGCCCCGAATACCGTTGCGACGGGAGGCTTGTGGCGGCACCTGTGGACCTGGAGCACTACGCGGTTGTCCGCTATACCCGAGAGGATTTCGTGCCCCTGCGACCCGTGGAGCACTCGGGCCAGGTCGATCAGGACGAGCGTGAGGAGATCGAGAGCGAGTTCAGGGAGGAGGACGGCGACTACAACTGCATCGTCTGCACGCCCACGCTGGAACTGGGCGTGGACATCGGCCAGCTCGAGATGGCGCTGATGCGCAACGTGCCGCCCACGCCCGCGAACTACGCCCAGCGGTCGGGACGGGCGGGCAGGCGGCATCGGATCGCGGTGGTGATGGACTACTGCGGCACCTCGCCGCATGACCGCTACTACTTCGCGCGCCCGGAGGAGATGATCGACGGGCGCATTCGCGTGCCGGCCTTCAGCATGAGCAACGAGCCCATGGTCCGCAAGCACGTGCACTCCGCGATCCTGACGCAGTTGCGCCAACTGCCGGAGAGTGAGCGCCGCGAGACGCTCGAGACCGCCTTCCCCCGCTTCATCTGGCCCTACTTCATGCGCCCGGGGCCGGGCGGGAGTCGGAGCGGTGAGTACCTGCGTAGCGCCCCGACCTTCCCCGACCTGCACGGGCTCGTCGAGCGTAACGCCAACGATATCCGCCACGAGCTGATGGAGGCCTTCACGGCAACCTGGCCGGCGGAGCATCAGGACGCGGTGAGGTCGGAGAGCCTCGGCGCGATGATCGAGGGCATGCCGCGGGGGCTGGAGCGACACGTGGATGTGCTCTTCCACCAGGTGGCGCGCTACCGCGATCAGGTCACTCGCTACGCGCGCATGCAGATCGAGGGCCGGGAACTGACGCCGGAGCAGACGCGCGACCGGCGCCGCTACGAGCACGCCCTGAGCGTCCTGGGACAGCAGGACCAGGACACATACACGCTCACCTATCTCAGCAACGACGGCTACTTCCCCGGCTATGCCCTGACGCGGGACTCGTGCGTGGCTCGATGCCTGCAGCCCTACATCGAGCTGCAACGCCCCGAGCCGATCGCCCTGCGCGAGTTCACGCCCGCGAACTGGATCTACGCGGCGGGAGATGTGTTCGCGGTCAGGCGCGTGGAGTTCTTCTCGCTGGGCTCGTCAACCGACGCCGCCTCGGACGTGCAGCAGCGGGAGATGCTGTACGACGCTGACCACGACCGCGTGATCGACCTGTCGGTCGATGACCGGGCCGGGCTACAGGGCGAGAGGTTCGTCTCCTTCCGGCTCGGGGGCGTGGAGCTGCGCCAGCGGGAGCCCATCGACGACTCCCGCGAGCGGCGCGTCTACGGAGGCCACGACATCGTGGGCACCTTCCTGGGCACGCACCACGGCGGGGAGAAGGGCGAGCTGGGGGACATCGAGTGGCGGCTCTACCGCAACGCGGATCTGCGCCTGGTGAACCTCGGCCCCGTCGGACGGGAGCGCGAGGGGCTGGAGATCGGCTTCCCGATCTGCTCCGTATGCGGTGCCGTGCGCAGCCCACGGGCGGGAGCGGAGATCAAGAAGTTCGCCGAGCGCCATGATGAGAGCTGCCGCAAGGGTGCCGTCACATGGGCGGCGCTGCACGTGGACTTCCGCTCCGACCTGCTCGAGCTGGGGCCGCTGGCCGAGCGTGCAGCGGCGGTTAACCTCATGGAGGCGGTCCTGACCGGGGCGCGGGAGTACCTGGACATGGGCGAGGCCGACCTCGAGGGCTTCGTCGAGCAGCGTGGCGACGGGCAGGCCTGGGTGCTGATCTACGACCCGATGCCCGGCGGCTCGGGCTTCCTTGAGGAGATGAAGGAGCGCTGGGAGGGCGTCTGCGCCAAGGCGCTCCAGATCATGACCGAGTGCAAGTGCGAGAATGCCTGCTACGCCTGCCTGCTGACCTTCTGGAACCAGCGCCACCACGCCATCCTCAACCGGCACGAGGCGGCAGCCCCTCTCAAGCTCTACCAGGAGCCGATGGTCTTCGGCCACTCAATCCAGCCCAACCCCGCCAAGGCGGTCGAGCGCGGCCCTGACACAGAGAGCCCGGCGGAGGAGCAGTTCCTCGAGCTGTTGGATGACCGCAACGTTCCGGAGCCGCCGGAGACGCAGCACATCGTCACCCTCCCTGACGGCTCCGTCACCGCCGCCGACTTCGCCTACCCGGATGAGCGCGTGCTTATCTACATCGACGGCATGACCTGGCACGGGCCGGAGGATGTGCAGCGCTCCGACCGCATTACCCGCGTCAAGCTGCGCAACGAGGGCTACAAGATCGTTGAGATGACGGCGCAGGAGCTCGAGGACACCGCGGCCAGCAACCGCGTGCTGGAGGAGCTGGCCGTCTACCTGGGCCGGGACGACCTGCTCTCAGAGCGCTGACTTGCGGCTGCGCCCGGTGCCCGTGACCTGCTGCAGGGCAGGGCCTTTGAGACGTGGGTGCCGCCCGTGCACTGAGGCACGCGCGAACGCTGATCGCCTGTGCCGTGACGGAATGGCAGGGCCGCTGCGACTGCGCGCCGGTCGCGGTGGCACTAACCTGGCGTGGCGATGGAGTTGACAGCCTGTGTGCCACATTCGGCGGCTCGGCACGACAGCGATGATGCTTCTCCTGGCGGTGATCTCCGTGGCCGCGCAACAGCTTGATCCGACTGACTGGTCCGACTGGGAGCAGTACCGCAACGTTGACGACTATCCCTGCACGAACATCCAGCCGGAGGACCTCGAGCGCGCCCGTGCCAACATCGAGCGGTCGGACTGGGCCCAGGAGTATCTCCAGAACGTGGTCAACGGTGCCGACGCAATCCTGGAGCAGCTCTCCCGCTGAGACCGTGCGCGTCGGCGACGGCTGGGGCCAGCGCGACCATCGCAACTCCGACCGGGGCGCGACGCTGCTGATCGAGGACGGCGAGCATACGCGTGCCTACCCGATCCGCGGCGTCGAGGAGACTCAGGGCGGCACGCGGATCCTCACCAAGTGCGACGGCGGCGGCTTCGTCGCGCGCTCGGGCGAGCGCTGGCGCATTCGACGCACGGCGACGTGGCCGGGCTGAAGGCCAACTCAAGTCGCTTTGCCGGGTATCTGCCGGCGCGGTTCCGGTCCTCCGTGCTGGGCTGAGGGCGGCGCTCTCCACGACCGTCTCGCTCTACCGGCCGGCCACCGCGTGGGGCGGCTCGAGTGTGCGCTCGCCCAACGCGGCCAGTGCCTCCCCGAGCGCCTCCGCCACTCGCTCGCGTTGGGCCTCGACGATCGCCGGGTCCTCGCTGTACTCGAGCCAGTCGGAGGTGACTCTCGATATATCGAGCGCTGAACGGGCGCGCCTGGCGGCGGTGATCTTGCCCTGCTCCTTCAGCCGGTCCGCCGCCTCCTGCAGCATCGCCAGCATGTCGTAGTCCTCGATGCCGTCGCGGTTCAGCTCCCACCGGATGCTGTCCACCGGACCGTCCTCGCCCGGGTAGATCAGCGAGCCGTCGCCGTTGCCGCCCGGGTAGGTCATGGGCTCCTCCCACGGGTTCTCGGCCCAGTAGGTGATGCGCCAGTAGAGGAAGCCCGTAATCTGCTTGTCGAAGAGCTGCCAGAAGAGCACGCGGTGGTCGGTGCCGGGATAGTCGATGGCCCAGTTGTTCAGCCACGGGCGCTGGGCGGAGATGCACACGTAGGCCCAGATCTCATCGCCCGCCTCCCGTCGCTGCTGCAGGTAGATCGGCTCGTAACAGTCGCTGTGCGGCACGTGCACGTCCACGTAGCCGGCAAGCTCGGCGTAGCGTGGGTTGCCCGGCTCGATCGGCCGGCTGGCGCCGTAGCCGTAGGTCAGCAGCGTCTTGAGCTGAGGCGCCACCTGGTGGGAGAGTCCGAAGGCCTGCTTCACCTCGTCGAAGGCGTCGGCACCGGGCTCGTCGATCGTGTAGATGTAGCCAAGCCCCTCCCAGCCGCGCTTCACCAGGTGCGCCTGGGTCTGCTCGAGCAGCGCCGTCGCCCGCTCGATGGCCTCGCGGTCGCCCTCCTCGAAGCCCGCGACCTTGCCCCAGCCCGATGGCAGGCGGCACCACGAGATGTTGAAGCCCGTCAGGCCCCGCTCGATGCACCGCGCCAGGCGCTCGTCGAAGCGCGTCCAGTCGATGGCGACCTCCCCGTCCTCGTCCGTGGTGATGCTCGGCGAGCCGATGCCCGTGGGGCTGCAGCGGTGCGCCAGGCAGTTATCGCGGTAGTCGCGCATCAGCTCCTCGGAGGTGAACCGCCCCATCTCGAAGCCGGGATTGCCCAGCAGGTTGCGCTCGGGCTCTCCGGCGGGGCTGAGGCGCGCGTCGTCGAACCATGCCGTGCCGACCTGCGAGACGCGGATGTAAACGCGGGTGGTGCCGTCGCCGCCCATGATGAATCGCCCCGTCGCCTGCCGCCACTGGCCGTCGGTGGGCTCGAGCGCGCCGTTGCCACCGTCCGGCATCCACCAGTGGGCCTGCGGATCCTCGCCCGGCGCGGTGCGGTACCACAGCTCGAAGGTATACTCGTCGCCCGGCTGCAGCTCCAGCGGCGGCGTGTAGTACGCAAAGCGCGGGGCCTCGTGGGTGCCCCGCTCGACGCGGGTGATCTCCACCCGCACCGAGTTGCGGCCGCCGTGCTTCACCTCGGTGTCGAAGTCCTTCGTCAGCTCGATCTCCCCGAAGTAGTTCGGCCGGCCCTCGATGTCCGCGCCCGACCACGTGCCGGCGGACCACCATCCGGGCCGGCCGGGCCCCGGAGTGACCTCGGGGTAGAACGCCGACAGGTCAAAGCCCAGTCCGTAGGATGTGCGCAGCCAGCTCGCGCGTGGCAGGGCGAAGTCCCACACGCGCGCTATCAGCGGCACGGTCAGTTCCCCGGCGTTGGCCGGCCGGACGGTCAGGGCGCCGCGGTAGATTCCTGCGGGCTGGTCGGGGGCGGCGTGTACGTCCACCCAGATCGAGCGCACCTCGTCCCGGGGCACCGCGAAGGGATCGGCCGCCAGGAGCGGGTCCGGAACGAGCCCCGGCCCCAGTGGCGCCTTCGAGGTCGAGCGGGTCACGTTCACGTAGCCCACCCGCCGTACCGTGATGCGCTCCCCGCCGATCGTCGCGCCGTCGGGCCCGCGCATCTCTGTGGCGCTCACGGCCACCCCGTTGAGCGCACGGTCGGCCGGGACGATCACGACCTGCGCCGCCTCGTGCTCGCCCGCGGCCAGCGACACCTCCACCGAGTCTGCTGGCCTGCCGGTGAAGTCGGCCGTCGGCGCGATCTTGTCCATGGTGCTGGCCTGCGACACGACGTAGCCGCGGTCGCCGGCCGCCTCGATCAGCGGCAGCCGCGCGACGAGCCTGCCCAGCCTCTCGCTCTCCTCTGTGAGTCGAGCGGTGTCGGCGGCCCGCTGTCGCAGCCGCTGGGAGTCCGTCTCCTCGCGCAAGTCGTCGGCGATGCGTGCCGCCTCACCCATCAGCCGATCGGATCGCCCGAGCGCCACTCGGCCCTGCGCGACCCTCTCGTAGGGCAGCGCGGCGGTGCGCAGGGCGGCCAGGTCGCGCCGGATGTCGCCGATCTGCGCCAGCGCCTGCACGCGCAGGAGCTCCCCGAAGTCGGCCCGAAAGCCGCGCAGATGCCCGAACAGCTCCGGCTCGTGGAAGCTCTTGCCCCCAATGGGCGCCCATGTTGACAGCTCCTCGTGCGGGCGCTCGTTGCGCGTGATGTTCAGCCGCCAGTGCTTATCCACGTCCCACGGAAGCCGCATCTCCGCCATGGGCACGAGCAGCTCCACCGTCCAGCCGTCCTCCGCCTGCCTGGCCGCCGCACGGGCAGCGCAGTCCCATGTCTCGTCCTTGCCCCGCTCGTCGCGGATCGTGCCCAGCGCGTTGACCACCAGGTGGTAGTACTCCTCGCCATCATGCCGGGGGCTGATGAACAGCTCCACGCAGTCCTCCGACCACACCGCCGCGTCGCGCTCGGTCAATTCTGCGGTCAGCTCGTCCATGTTCGCCTCGGCGCACTCGAAGCCGGCGTAGAGCGCTTCGCCGCCGTGCACCAGGCGCACACGCGTGTCCTGAGTGGGCGTCTTATCGGGCTCGCCGAGCAGCGTGAAGTCCTCGATCACCGCGGCCCCCGCCCACGCGTCATCCTCCAGGACGCCGTCGATGACCGGCGTCGGCCCGGACAGGCTCGGCACAGTGACCTCCGGCGCGTCCGCGAGACAGACGCCGGCCACCAGCAGCGTAGCGACCAGATAGGGCGCTCTGCGCATGGTCAGCACTCCTCGGATCCGTCCTTGGCCCACGCTATGCTTGCACGCATCCGCCCACGCGACCTCCACACTGCATCGACCGGAATCGCCCGGAAGCACTACTCAGTGAGGACGAACGCGCGGTCAGCATGCGCCTGCCTGCCGTCGAGCGTGGCGGTCACGCGCACGGTGCCGTCGCCGCCGATGAAGTGGGGCATCTCGAAGGTGCCCGAATCGTCAACCGTGAGCCTCTCCTCTCCATTGACGGAGATGACCGCGCCGGGACTGGCGGCGCCGTAGATGTTCATCAGGCGGGGTCCGGCGGGGATCTCCGTGTGCTCGGGCGGCGACGTCTGCACGAACAGCAGCGGCTCGGCATCCAGCGCCTCGATCTGCTCGGCGATCAGGCTGCGGGCGTTCAGCAGCGCCTCGGGGTCGGGGTCGTAGCGGTAGAACGACTGCACGACCCGCCGGCACAACTCCTCGGGGCGCTGTCTGGGATCCAGCCACCAGCCCTCGTCGCCCAGGCGCCGCTTGAGGTCGGCCAGCCGCTGCTCCAACACCCACAGGTACTCGTAGTCCTGCAGGCCGTCCCGCATCGCCGACCAGCGCAGCGAGCCGATGGGCCCGTCCTCGCCCGGATACATGATCGCGTGGTCGCCCAGCGGATGCGGCCCGGAGATCCCCTCCTCGGTGAAGGGCTCGTCATTCGCGTAGTAGTTCAGGCCCCAGTGCAGGTAGCCGTCGAGGTCGTAGAGGTACGAGATCCAGTGCAGCGCCCGGACCGCCGTCAGCGGCTGATCGAGGAAGCGGTTGGGGTAGCGGCCCACTGGATGGCAGCAGGTGTAGAACCACAACTCGATGTCCCGCTGCTCGCGCTCCTCGCGGAAGTTCTCCCACCACAGATTCAGGTGCGAGAGCTTCGGCACCCAGACGTCCAGCGAATCACCGAAGCCCTCCGCCTCGATGGCCTCGATGACCTTGAGGCTCGGCGCGGCGCGGTGCACCGCGTCGGCAACCTCGCAGTAGCTGCGCACTGAGGGCTGGAAGGGCTCGTCGGAGACGTGGATCATCGCCCGGTCCGCCCAGCCGCACTGCTGGAGGTGCTCCTCGAGCAGCGCCAGCACCCCGTGGAACTTCTCTTCGGTGCTCAGGTCCACGCCCTCGGGCGTCTCGACGGAGAAGTCAACCATGACGACGCGCGTGTCCAGCGCGGCGTGACTGCCCGTGCGGCGCCCGGTGCCCCAGATCTCCATGCGATCGAAGTGCCCGGTGTCGAAGAAGACCTCGGCCCAGCGGTCGAAGCGGGACCAGTCGGCCGAGAAGCCGTCGTCGGGATCGTAGCTGAAGCTGGCCCAGCTCAGCCAGTGGCGGAAGATGTTCTGGCGGTGCCGGGCCATGATCTCGGCGAACTTGCGGGCCAGCTCCCAGTACTGCTCGGAGTCGGTCTCGACGGTGTCCTTCCAGGGCACGCCGGGGAAGGTGAACCAGTTGGTAACGTGCTGATGGCGCTCCATAGGTACCTCGAAGTCGCGCACCCGCAGACGCAGAGGCAGCTCGGCGCCTCCGCCGTCCCACTCGACGCGCAGCGTGCCCTCGTAACGGCCCGGGGCGGCGTCTCGCGGCACGTCGATCTCGATCCACAGCGGCTCGGTAGCACCGGCGGCGATGTCGAACTCGGCGGCCTCCCAGAACGGGTCCGGGATGCTCGCCGGCGCCTGCGCGACCATCACGTCCTCGGGGAGAGGGCTGTTGCGGGTGATGTCGATGAACCGCTCCCACCGCAGCGCAACGGCATCCGCCTGGATCGTGCCCGCGTCCCCGGTGAGCTCCGCAACGACCGGCCTCGCGTCCACCAGCTCGGCGTCGGAGCGTAGCGCGACCTGGGCGCTGACCGTCTCCCCGCGCGCGGCCTCGACCTCAATGACATCGCCGGCGGCCGGCGCGGTGTCGGGCATGACCTTGGTCAGGCAGTCGACCGCCCACAGGTACGTGTCGGCCACCGCGAGTGAGCACAGACCAAGCGCGACAAGCGTCAGAATGCACGTCTCCCATCCATTCACAACAGGCCCTCCTCATGGACACCGTGAGCGAGACTGCAGGCGGCACCTTCGCAGGTCAGGCTCCCGGTCCCTCCGCCGACATCAGGATCGAGACTTGTGTACCGCTATCAGCAGCCGGCAACGGCCACGACGGCCACGCGCGCCGGAGCGCTCACCACGGACGCGCGAGTTGCGCTCGTGGGGCTGGCCAGTGGGCGCCCCCTCGCCGCGCACATGATCGGGGGCACGACGCTGCAGGTTGGCGAATGCGAGCTTGCGCTCGAGACGGCTGGCTTCAAGGTGCAGATCGCCGGGCGCAGGCGAGACGCCTGCCTCCCTGCCCACAGGCACCACCTTCCGTCGACATCCATCAAGCAGCAGCCTTGACAGCGTTCGCCTGTCATGTGCAATCGTTCGTGATATGCGAACGATAGGGCAGCCGCTCACAGAGCCACTCTGGCCCAGGGCTCGCCGCCGCATCCTGGGCCTGCTGCTGGCACACCCCGATGAGGAGTGGCACCTGCGCGACATCGCCCGGCTGACCGACCTGGCCGCGGCGACAGTACAGCGCGAGGTGACCCTCCTACACGCGGCCGGGATCCTGAACCGCCGCCCGGTGGGCAACCTCGTCAACTACAGCGCGAACACCTCCTGCCCGATCTTCCCGGAGTTTCAGGGCATCGTCATCAAGACCTCCGGCCTCGCCGACACCGTGCGGGATGCCCTGGCGGACTTCGCGGATCGGATCGGCGTGGCGTTTCTCTTCGGCTCCATGGCGCGCGGACATCACCAGCGACAGCGACGTGGACCTGCTGATCGTGGGGCAGGTCGGCCTGCACGCGCTGGTTCCGGCGTTGCACGACGCAGAGCGCCTGCTGCGCCGGGAGGTCAACCCGGTGACCATGAGCGCGGAGGAGTTCGCCGAGCGTATCGCCGACGAGGAGCATTTCGTCACCAGCGTGCTGCGGGAGCCGAAGATCTTCCTGATCGGAGACGATGATACGCTCGAGCGACTTGCTGGACGGGGCTCGCTTGCGCAGACACAGCGCGTCGGCACGGGAAACCGCCGACCAGCTGCTGAACGTCCGGCAGGCCTTGGCGGATTCGGGACGGGACGTGATCTCGTCCGACCATCGCTTCGTGATCGGCT
>JALGUJ010000130.1 GCA_029820945.1 Candidatus Zipacnadia bacterium
GGGCGGGGCGGGCGGCCGATCGCTCGCGGCGGGCGCACTCGCGCTCTCGGCGCCGGCCGCCGAGCGCTCGGCCGGTGGCGGCGAGGGCGATTCCTGCTCGCCCTGAGCCAGCAGAGGTGCGCAGGCCATCAGGAGCGCGATAGTCGCCAGAACCGGCAGGCTGCACCGCGAGGGCGCGTGCTGTGCGGGAGAGCGCATCGATGCCATCTCCTCCAGGCCCCAATCGGGTCCGTCTCCTCCCATGAGCGGTTCTCGGTGCGGCCCGGCAACACCTCCGGGACCGCGCGCGCTCGGTGACGGGAGAGGGGAGGTGCTGCCGGTGACCTGGCCTCCCTATCAGCGCGAGGCTGGAGGCGCTTGCGATGGCGATACGCCACGTGGTGTTGTGGTCGATGCCGAGGACTGCATGCTGCCGGAGAGCGATGGCGGGATGCTACGCGTCGCGCAGGTCCTGACCGGCACCGACGCGCGGGGACGATGAAGATCGTCGGCCGGAGATGTACCCCCTGCGCGCCCGCCGCTGCGGCCGGCGCGAAGCCGAGGGCTTTGCCCTGGACAGCGGCACGGACTGTGATGGCGAGGTCACGGATGCGGCTGTGCAGGGCGCAGGTACGCGACAGCGCCTTCGCCCATGCGCGCCGACGGCTCCCGGCGGGGCCGGGAGCCGTCCATTCCCGGCGTGGCGATCTACCCCACGAGCTGGCGTGCGAACTCGCGCGCCTGCTCCCGATGCTCGTCGCTGAGCTGGTCGGGGCCGGACAGGCCGTCCGCGACGAGCTTGGCCTTCGGCTCCATCATCAGGAAGGCGGCGGTGCGCTTGAACGCCTCCTCGACGATGTCGGTGTTCCCTTCGCCCGTCGGCCACGCGCAGGTTATCAGCACGCCGGCGCGCGTGCCATCGATGTGCGAGACCGCCGTCTCCGGATCCTCGAAGCCCCTCACCAGGCAGAGGTGGCGGTCGATGAGCAGCTTGAGCTGGCTCGGGAACGCCCCAGGCGTAGACGGGGCTGGCATAGACGACGGCATCCGCCTCCGCAATCCGCTCCAGGATACGCTGGCCATCGTCTTCGAAGACGCAGAGCAGCTCATCCGGGGTCCCCTGGCACTTGTAGCAGCCGATGCAGCCCTCGACCTGCTGATCCGCCACCTGTACGACTTCCACCTCGTGTCCGTCGGCCGTCAACTGCTCCTCGATCCAGCCGACCATCGTCGCGGTGCTGCCATTGCTCCGTGGACTGCCCTGCAGACAGATGACCTTCATGCGCGCACCCTCTCCGAGTGATCGCTGATTCCACGTTCCGGCCACTTCGCGGTCAGTTGCAGGACACCTGCCGGACTCCGGGCCTTCCAGGCTCTCGCATCGACCTCAGGCAGGGCGAGGAGAGAGCGGTGGTGAAACTGGCGCGCGAATGTGCTTGCCCACTCATGGAGGCGATCTGTCATGGCCACGCGACACGTCCTGATGTGGTTCGATGTGGAGGACTGCACGCTGCCGCAGAGTGACGACTGCGCGATGCGTATCGCGCAGATCCTGACCGAGAACGGCGCCCGCGGGACGATGAAGATCGTCGGGCAGAAGCTGCGGGTGATGCGCGAGCGCGTGCGCTATCGCGTGCTCGACCACCTGAGCCGGCACGCCATCGGGTATCACTCGGACCTGCACGGCGGGCGGCCGCAGCCCGCGGAGTACATGGCGCCGCACGACTGGCTCGAGGGGCAGGAGGAGTTCGCGCGCCGCGAGCGCCGGGGCGTGGACGAGATCATCGACGTGTTCGGGCGCGTGCCCTGCTGCTACGGCCAGCCCGGCGGGAACTGGTCTCCGCAGGTCTTCCCGATCCTGCGCCGCTGGGGCATTCCCACCTACGTCAGCGGCTTCGGCTACATCGGGCTGAACTCGCAGCCCTTCTACTACGGCGGCATCCCGAACATGTCCCACCTGTACGGCATCGGCGGCGACCGCGAGCCCAGCTACTACTTCGGCATCGGCTTCGAGCTGGGCACCGACGGGGCGCTCGAGGGCTGGAAGCGGCGCTTCGACGAGTGCTACGAGGGCCTGAGCGATGGCGGCGTCATCTCGATCGCCAACCACCCTGTCCAGTTCGCCATGGAGCAGTGGTGGCATACCGACCTCAAGCCCCGCGCGCAGCGCGAACGCGGCTACGAGCAGTTCGACGCGCTCGTGAAGTACATTGGCGGGCACGATGACGTCGAGTTCATCACCGCCGAGGACCTGCCCCGTCTCTATCCCGATCGCGCCGCGGGCCGGGTGTTCTCGGCCGAGGAGCTGCGCGAGCTGGCGCTGAACGTGGGCAACGAGGTCTACTTCCAGGAGTGCGACGGCATGGCCGTGTCGGCGGCGGAGCTGTTCGGCATGTTCGCGCGCTTCCTGGCGCAGTCGATCCGCGAGCGGCGGGTCGCGCCGGGGGCGGTCTGCCGGCACCTGGACGGGCCGGCGTGCGGCTCCCTGTCGCTGGAGGACGTGCTTGAGGAGCCGCGGAGTGGCTTCGTGGACAGCGCCCCGTGGATTGCCGATTACCTGGCCGAAACGGGGCGGCTGCCCGAGGAGATCGACATGGAGTGTGCGGTCGTTGGGCCCGGCGTATGGCTGTGCGCGGCGGCGCGGGCGGTGGCGCATCTGGTCGAGCACGGCGAGCTGCCCTCGGAAGTACAGGTGTGGCCCGTCAACCTACGCATCCACCAGCACGTGGACTACCAAGCGGCACGCGGCTCGTGGCAGGGCTCCATGACCTGGGGCGGCTTCGACGGCACGAAGCTCCTCGAGCAGGCGGAGCTGCAGGCCTGGACCCTCAAGCCCGCGATCCTGACATCCGCTTAAGTCGGGCTTCCCGCCCGACCATGCCGCAACGAAGCGAGGTATCGACCATGGCTCAGGACATCGGCGACGGAATGAGCCTGTACTGGGGCGACATGCACACGCAGTTCAAGCCGCAGTGGACCAGGCGGCACTGGCCCACGTTCCTCGAGGACAGCTTCAGGTATGCGCGCGACTACCTCGACTTCTACGCGATCGTCTACTACCCGGCGATCTACCACTTCACCGACTCGGGGCTGAAGCTGGAGAGCGTCGGCGCGCGGGAGCACTGCGCGGAGCAGTGGCGGCTGGTGTGCGATCTGGTGAAGAAGCACCACGAGCCGGGGCGCTTCGTCACCTTCCCGGGCTACGAGTGGAACGGCGACCGCACGCGCTGGGGCGACCACAACGTCTTCTACCCCTTCGATGACCCGCCACTGGACCTGACCATGGACCTGCCCGACCTCTACGACCACCTGCGCGAGGCGGGCGGCGTCGCCATCCCGCATCACACGGGCTACGCCCCGCGCGACCGGGGTAAGGACTGGGACTGCTGGGACGAGGAGGTCTCGCCCTTCGCCGAGATCCTCTCGGGCCACGGCTCCTCGGAGGGCTGCAACACGCCGATCGGGATGCATAGGAACATGTCGATGGGTCCGCGCACCGCCGGCGGGACGATCCAGGACGGCCTCGCGCGCGGCTACCGGGTGGGCATTATGGCCTCGGGTGACAACAACAGCGGCTTCCCCGGGAAGCACGGGACCGGCCTCATGGCCTGCTACGCCGAGGAGCTGACCCGCGAGTCGCTGTGGGAGGCCTTCGGGGCGCGGCGCGTCTACGGCGTCACCGGCGACCGCATGCGCCTGGACTTCCGCATCAACGACGCCTTCATGGGCGGCGTCATCGAGGGCGCCGAGGCGGTGCAGATTGAGGCGCGCGTCATCGGCAGCCAGGCCATCGACCGCATCGAGCTGCTGCGGAACAACCGCGTGGTCGCAACGCACTGCCACAACGGGACGTGGGAGCCGCCCGAGAGCGGCACGGTGCGCGTGAAGCTGCAGATCGAGCACGGCTGGGGGCCGAACCCTGGCGACAACTGGGAGGTCGGCCGCCGCGAGTGGCGGATGCGCCTGACCGGGGAGGGCATCACCGTGCGCGGCGTGGAGGGCTGCTTCAGCTACGGCGGCCAGTCGATCGACGCGACCGGCGATCACGCGGTCGAGTACACGCTCTCGACCGCCCCGCGCAGCACGCAGTCGATCATCGTCGAGCTTGAGGGCGACGTCACCTCGACCGTCCGGCTGGAGGGTGAGAGCGTCGATGAGGCGCACACGCTGGGCGAGCTGATGGAGCACGGGCGGCTGATCGTGCTGCGCGACGAGGTCCGGCGGATGATTCGGGAGCAGTTCGATTACGAGTTCACCCCCGATGACCCCGAGCAGGGCGATGCGACCTTCCACAATGCGTACAAGGTCAAGCTGCACACCGCGATCCCGGAGGCCGGTTACACGGCCTCGCTGAGCGTCCGCGACGACGACCTGCAGCCGGGGTGGAGCTGGTACTACCTGCGCGTGAGCCAGCTCAACGAGCAGTACGCGTGGTCGAGTCCGATCTGGATTGACGGATAGCGACGCGGCATTTCCGCGGCACAGGCGTCACCCGCCCATGCGCCGTTCATCGTCTGCCGCAGAAGGAGGAGTGATGATGCGCCGGAGCGTCCGTTCCGCCGTCATCGTCCTGATCGTCGCGTCGCTCGCATCCGTCGCATGTGCCGAGCACGTTGCCGTGTCCGGCACCGTCGTCACGCCCGACGGCGCTCTCGCTGAGGGCGCGACCGTCACGCTCTGGTACGTGCCCTCCGAGATGGCGCTTGAGCCGGAGATGCTGAGGCAGACCACCGGGCCGGATGGCGCTTGGGCCTTCGAGTTCGAGACCGACGCCCATCGCCGCTGGCAGTCCGTGGTCGCAACGCTCGAGGGTTACTCGCTCGCCTCGGCGCGCGCGGAGCCGGGGGAGGCGTGTCGCCTGCAGCTCGGGTTGTGGCCGGTCGCGTGCGAGGGGCAGGTCGTCGGCGAGGCGGGGGAGCCCATCACCGGCGCTCGCGTCGAGGTCGTCTTCCTGCAGCCGCCCGAGGACTCCCCGCAGGTGTCGATGATCGCCTGGGAGGGCTTCTCGCCGCTGGCGGCCGAGACGGACGAGCAGGGCCGGTTCGCCATCGAGGGACTGCCCGCGGGGTCAACGGTGGGGCTCTGGGTCGCGGCGGAGGGATGGGCGACGCACCGGGACAGTCGCATCGAGGAGCGGCGTTCCGCCGACCTGCCGGCGCTGATCGTGTTGCAGCCCGAGGCGCGCATCTCCGGCCGGGTCACCCGTGACGGCGAGCCGGTCGCCGGGATCGTGGTGATGGCCGCGCGCCTGGAGCGGGCCGGTGTCTACGGCCGCGGGCATGCAACCACGGATGCCGAGGGACGGTATGCCCTGCGCGGTCTCCCGCCCGGCGAGTACCGTGTCTCGGCCATGTCGCCCGAGGACGCGGTCGCCCTTCCGGTCGAGGGCATTGAGCTGCAGCCCGGCGATCACCGCGAGGGCGTGGAGCTGCAGCTCGTCTTCGGCGCGGCGATCGAGGGCACCGTGACCATGGCGGAGACGGGGAAGCCGGTGCCGGGGGTGACCATCTGGGCGGTCGGGCCGCTCTCCTGGGGGACCACCGACGAGAATGGCCGCTACCGCGTGCACGTGCCGCCGGGGAAGGCGCGCGTCTACTGGGCGGGCGACCCGAAGCTGCCCGGCCTGCGCTCAGAGCCGCGCCACCATGTGCTCGACGCGCCCCAGGGCGAGGTCGTCACGGGCGCGGACTTCGTGCTCGCCGAACCCCCGGGCTTCCCCGGTCGGGTGGTGGACGCCGACGGCGAGCAGGTCGCGGACGCATCGGTCTGGCTGATCGCCAGCACGCGGCCCTACGGTCCGGAGACCACGGACGCGGAGGGGCGCTTCGCCCTGCGCGATCCTCGCCTCGGCGGAGACTACGTCGTCTGGGCTGAGAAGGGCGATCTCGTCGGCTTCGCCCCGAGCCGCGGGCCCGCCGAGGAGACGCGCATCGTGGTGCGACCGGGCGCATGGGTCGTTACGGAGGTGCGCGACACCGAGGGCAATCCGGTCGAGGGCGTGGCGCTGGAGGCCTGGGCGGGGTCGCCGCTCGGTGTGCCGGCGGCGATGGAGGCCCCGCCCGGCCCGGCCGCCGTCTTTGCGCCGCCGGTAGCCGCGGCGCGCGCTCCCCATCAGTGGCCCAGCGATGCCGACGGCCAACTGCGCATCGGTCCGCTGCCGGCGGAGACGGACCTGGAGCTGAGGGTTGCGCGCGAGAACTACGGGATCATCGCGGACGAGGAGTGGCTGCGTGGCGTCGAGCTGTGGCTGGCGCCGGGAGAGCGGCGGGTCGAGCCGCTGGTGGTCGATCCGGATGGGCGGACGCTGCCCGGCGTGGTGCTGGACGGCGAGGCGCGTCCGGTGGCCGGCGCCTGGGTCATCTCCCCGCATGGCATCGACGACAGCGCCGTGGTCGCGCGCAGCGACGGCGAGGGCCGCTTCGCGCTGGAGGGCCTGCGCGTCATGAGCCTGTGGGGGGACACGACCGTCGGCGTGCTGGCCGTTGCGCCCGACGGCAGCGGCGCCTACGCCATGCCCTCCGATCCGGGGGCGGGCCCGGCCACCTTCGAGCTTGAGCCGCCCGGCGCGGCCCGTGGGGTGGTGCGCGACGGGGAGGGAAGGGCGGTCCCCGGCGTGGAGCTGCGCGTGAGCAGCCGTGAACTACGCCTGCGCGGCGCGGTCCCGGGCGGCTTCGTCGATCGCGCGGAGGTGGTGACCGCCGAGGACGGCTCGTGGCGGGTGGAGGGCCTGGTCGCCGGCCTGCAGTACACGGTCCGCACGCACGACCGCCGCTATCGGGGCAGCGCGGACTTCCTGCTGACCATCGGTGGGCAGACCGCGGAGGTGGACCTGGTGGTCGAGGCGCGAGACGACGACGCGGTTCTGCCGCCGGTAGCGGAGTAAGGGGGAAAGCAGATGCGCGCTCATTCGATCATCCTGACTGCATTCGCAGCCCTGGCCGCAATGCCCGCGGTGGGGCAGGAGGACGCGCTCACGGGCGTAGTCGTGCGCGCGTCCGACGGCCAGCCGATCGCGGCGGCGGCCGTCGGCGTGCGTGTGTGGACTGAGGGCGAGCACGAGTGGATCGAGGCTCGCACGGACGCGCAGGGCCGCTTCGAGCTGCGGCACGAAGGCTTCGGCCGTGGCGGAGGCTTCGAGCTCGTCGCGGCGGCGGACGGCTTCGCGCCGGCGGAGGCCGTGACCGTCCCCGGCCGGCCGGTCACCATCGAGATGCCGGACGATCCCGCCACGGTCGCGGGCACGGTCGTGTGTGATGGCGAGCCGGTGGAAGGAGCGGACGTGGTCGTCACGCACTTGCGCTTCGACGAGGGCAGGCGCCACGGCTTCCTCGTGGGCATCTGGGAGTGGCCCCATGCGCCCCGCGACACCACGGGTGCGGACGGGCGCTTCGAGGTCATCGGCCTGGCCCCGGGATCGTGTGGGCCTGCGCGTGGATGCCCCCGGCCTGGCGACGTGGTATTGGCCCAGCACCGTGGACCACGTGGCGGTCGGAGCGCACATAACGATCGAGATGGAGCGCGAGGGGGTCATCGAGGGCCGCGTCCTGCGCGAGGGTGAGCCGGTGCCGGGCGTCGCCGTGCGCGCGAGCCCCGAAGACCACTTCGCGCTCGACGGCGAGGCGGTGACCGACGAGGATGGCCGCTACCGCATCGGTCGGCTGCGGCCCGCAACGTACAGCCTGCGCGCCGACCCGGCCCGCCCCCTGGTCGGCCTCCCCACGGACGGGATTCGAGTCGCGGTAGGAGACACTGCGGCAGGCGTGGTTCTCCAGGTCATCGAGGGCATCCCGGTGCGCGGCACGGTGGCCCTTGAGCAGACCGGCGAGCCCGTGGCCGGCCTTCGCGTGACCGGGGCGCAGATACCGACCGCCCGCAACTGGGACGCGATCATCCGAAGCGACGCGGTGACCGACGACCATGGGCGCTATGAGCTGCACCTGCCGCCGGGCGAGGTCATCGTCGGCTGCTCGGATGAGGACTGGCGGGCCGAGCCCCGGCGCGCCGAACTCGACCTCACTCCCGCCGGCGCGCGCGCTGACTTCACGGTCCGGCCCGCCTCGGACGCCGCATCGACGGTCGCCGGCCTCGTGCTCGACGTCCAGGGCGACCCGGCTCCCGGCGCGCTGATCTACGGCACAGAGCCCTACTACGGTCCGCCGGCGCGCGACCCCATCGTCGCCGACGAGCGGGGGCGATTCAGCATCCCCACGCCCCGTGCTGAGCGGCTGCTGTTCGCAACGGATCGCGACGGGCTCGCGGTCGCGGTGGAGATACTGGAAGCCGGCCACTGGATGGACGTGTGGCTGCGGCTGGAGCCGGCCGCGTGGGCGGAGTCGCGCGTCGTGGACACCGAGGGCCGGCCCGTGCCACGGGTCGCCGCCTCGGTGCGACTCGCGGGCCGGCCCCTCGGGCACCGCGGGCCGGGAGGAAGCGACCTCCCCGCTACGGGCGTCGGCGACGCCGACGGGCGGCTGCGCATCGGCCCGCTGCCTCCCGGCCCGGCGCTGGTCTTCGAGCCCTCGTGGAACGCGCGGCGGATGCTGGTCGAGGACGTCTGGGAGCCGCTCGGCGAGATCACGCTGCAGCCGGGCGAGACCTTCGAGCTGCCCGAGCTGGTCCTGAGCCCTGACGGGCGCGCGCTGGAGGGCCGCATCCTGGACCTCGCGGGCGATCCGGCCGAGGGCGCGACCGTGCTCTCGACCTCCGGCATTCACACGCGCGTGATGACGACCAGCGGCGGGGACGGGCGCTTCCGGCTGGAGGGGCTGAAGACGCTGGGCGAGGTCGGCGTCTTGGGCTTCACCGCAGATGGCACGCGCGCCGCCGGAACGAAGTGCGACCCCGACGACTGGCCGCGTCCGGTGCGTGGCCACCCCGCCACGGCCGAGCCCGAGGAGCTGACGCTGGTCCTCCGGCCGCTCGCCGCGCTGGAGGGCGTGGTGCGGGTGGCCGACGGCGCACCCGCGGCAGGTGTGCAGGTCTCCGCAGTGACCTACGACATATCCCGCACGGCCGCCCTCCACCACAGGCTGAAGCTGCAGACCGCCACGCCCACGGGCGAAGATGGCCGCTGGCGGGTCGAGCACCTGATCCCGGGGCTGGAGTACCGGGTCTATGCACACGATCCGCGCAGTGGCGACACCTCGGAGTTCGAGCGCGTCACTATCGGTGAGGCCGAGCCGGCCGATATCGAGCTGATCATGCGAGGACGCTGACCGACGCGCCTGTGTGCAGGCACGGGCGGACGATCGCGCTACTGAATCGACCGCACAGCCCCCGAACCCTGCAGTGCTTCGCTTCCGAACAGCCTGGGCGAGCTTGCGGAGGCGATCGGCCTGCGGGTCGAGGGGTAGGGGCGCGGGGCGTACGGCAACTGCAAGCGACTGAACGGGAGTGTAGTCCCTCCTCCTCCAGATGACTGGGCGACGGCAAACGGCTGGGCGAGCAGGGAAGCTGGCGCCTCCTCAACGGCCGGGCAACGGCGGACGGCGGGCGGGGCACAGGTCCCCGCCCTACAAGGACGACGGCTACGGCCCCGGCAGGTCCCGCGCTTTCGGCGGTGAAGGGAGCCCATGCGTCTCATCCCGAAGGAAGGGGGCCTCCGCCATGCGTCTGTGGGCCGTTGTGCTGCCGACCGTTCTCCTCGCGTCGTGCGTTCATGCCATCGAGCTTCCTGTCGCCGACGAGGAGCCGCAGGTGCTGCTGCCCGACTACGCCGCCGAGCTGCGCGCCTTCGACTACCCCGACGAGCACCCGATCTCCTGGCACTCCTTCATGGTCAACGCCGGCTACGGGACCGGCAGGGGCGGGCCGGGGCGCAGGCCCGGCGCCTTCATGGACGAGAACTGGATCCTCTGCGACTACCTCGATCGCTCGGGCGACTACGTCTCCCACGAGTGGCTCAAGCACCGTGGCATGCCCTTCGAGGTCTACGGCTACAACGAGTACCAGGAAACCATCCACTTCCATGAGGAGCAGGCGCTGCCGCTGTTCCGCGACAACGGCATCGCGCGCGACTACGACGGCGAGCTGGTAATGAGCAGCCACTACAATCTCAGCGTGGAGAGCTGGGCGGCGACGCAGGACTTCAACGCCTACATCGTCTGCAACAACGCCCCGCGCTGGTCGGCGGTCATCAACTATGACTGGCTGGGCAGCCCGCTGATCGGCAGCGCCATCAGCCAGGACAACATCGGCGGGCCGCTCTCGCGCATCGGTTCCGGGACGCGAGGCCGCTACTGCGACTGGTGCAACCGCAAGTTCATGCACTACCTGGAGACCGAAGGGCTCCTGCCCGAGTTCCGGGAGCGCTACGACCACATCCAGGACTACGTGAGCGAGCGGCTGGATGACTTCCCGATGCTGCAGGCCGACTTGAAGTGGAATGAGATCACGCACGAGGGCGTGGCGGCCATCACCGACGACCCCGTGCTGGCGGAGTACCAGAAGTTCCTGTTTATCGCGCACGCGCACAACCTCATGCGCTACTACCTCGACAACAAGGTCCTCGCCGAGCGCCTGGGCATCGAGTTCGACTGCCACGGTAACCAGGCGGGGGGCTTCCTGGGCATGAACTCGTACCCGCTGCTGATCAGCGAGTTCGTGGATCAGGTGTGGTTCGAGAGCGCGGGGCTGACGCAGTACGATGTGTTCAAGTACGGGTGGCATAACGCACACGGCGTCATGCGGTTCGTGCTGGGGCTGGCCTCCGCGGCGAATAAGCCCGTTCTGTGCATGACCAAGCTGCGCAAGAACGAGCCGGAGCTGGTAGAGCACGAGTACGCCGAGAGCTGCGCCGGTGGGGGCGTGCTCTTTAGCCAGCAGGTCAACTTCTTCGAGCGCCCCGACCTGCAGGACGTGGTGCGGGAGTACTGGGCCTTCCGCCACGACCACCGCGCGCTGTTCGCCCGCGAGGGCCGCTCGCGCCACGCGCAGGTCGCGATCGCCTACTCGATCCCGACGCAGATGTACGCCGAGTATCGCAGCAACGTGCGCGCGCCGCACTTCAACGACGTCTCCGGCATCGGCCGGGCGTTGATGGAGGCGCATATCCCCTTCGACGCGCTGCTCTTCCACCACCCCGAGATGCGCGCCGACCGCTGGACCGCCGATGACCTGCAGCGCTACCGGCTCGTGATCCTGCCCTCGGTCACCTGCGTGTCATCCGAGCAGGTCGCGAAGCTGTCGGAGTACCTGCAGGCCGGCGGCACGGTCGCGGTGATCGGCGAGTTCGGGACGCGCGACGAGAACAACGTGCACCGCCGCCCGACCGCGCTGGACCACCTGCGCGCGCAGGGCGAGGTCGTGCAGCTCCTGGGCGGCGGCCACATGCACTTCAACCGCGATACGGAGAGCGAGGCGACGCGGGCCATCGTCGAGCAGGCCATCGGGGAGGTCCGCGACGCGCTCGGCGGCGAGACGCTGATCGACGGGCGGATCCCGCGGATGCTCTGGGTCAGCACCTGGCGGCACCAGGCGGGCGGCGCAGACCTGCTCAGCGCGCACTTCGTGAACTACCAGATGGACTTCGAGGCCGCGACGGCCACGCCCACCGAGCCCTTCGAGGTCGCCATCCGCCTCCCCGAGGGCATGGCCGTGCCTGAGGAGGCCGTGTGGCTGACGACGGACGGCGAGCCGCGCACGCTGCTGATGCAGCATGACGAGGGCGTGGTGCACGTCGAGATCCCGTCAGTCCGCGTGTACGGGGTGCTCGTCCTCGGACCGGCCGGCGCGGAGCGCGACACGAGCGACCGGCTGCAGGGCGACGCGATGCTGGCGCGCGCGCAGTTCGCGGCGGGGGCCGATCCGGCCACGCTCGTGCCGGGCGTGGATGAGGTCAGGGCCCTTCGCGACGGCGATCCGGCGGCGTATCGGTCCCGCGCCGAGGATGTGCTGTGCGACACCGCCGTGACGCTGGACGAGGCGTACTTCGACCAGTGGCGCGAGATGGCGAACACGGAGGGCGCGGTGCTGGCCCTGGACTTCGGCGCCGAGGAGGACGCCGAGCCGTGGCGGGCGCTGGGCGCGGAGACCGCGTACTCGGCGGAGCTGGGCTACGGCTGGCTGACGGCGGATGACAGCTCGGTGCCCACGCCGGAGGAGACGGGCTATGGGGCCGCTCACAGGCACGATGAGGGGCGCCAGGAGATCGTCACGGCCGACTTCCCGTTCTGGCCTTACGAGTGGCGGCCCGATGACGCGATCCTGCGCCGCGCGCTCACCTGCGGTCGGCCGCACGCCCTGCGGATCGACCTGCCCGAGGGCGCGTATGAGGTGCGCGTGGTGCGTGGCAACCCGTCCTGGACGAACCGCAACTACCGCACGTCAGGGATGGTGCGCGACCGCACGGGCGTGCGGCTGTTCGACGCCTCCTACTACGCCGGCGGCGCCGACATGGGCGAGTTCATCACAGAGGTCACCGACGGGCACATCGAGCTGACCTTCGGCGGGCCAACCGGCTGGGGCGTCAGTGCGGTGGTGATCCGCCCTGTCACCGCGGACCTCGGCGGCGAGCCGCTCCCCTCGCAGTCACGCGAATGGCGCATCAGCCCGCGCTACGCGAACCCCGCCTGGTGGCCGATCCGGCAGGTGCGCTTCTCGCCCGAGGATGACCTCACGGCCCTCGCTGCCGACTGGACTGCGGTGCACAGCGATGTCGCGGGCGTTGTGGAGCTGGGCAGCAACACCGAGGCCGATACCGGCGACGTGGTCTACGCGGCCACGACCATCGAGGCCGATGAAGCGGGTGAAGCGGAGCTGAGCATCGGCTCGTCCAGCTCCTGCGTGGCCTACCTCAACGGCGAGCAGATCGCCTATCTGCCCAACGTGAAGGGCCTGCGCGAGTCCGAGTGCGAGGTGACGGTCCCGCTGCGCGAGGGGCGGAACACGCTGATGCTCAAGCTCGAGCGGCACTGGGAGCGGCACTGGATGTTCTACGCGAATGTGACCGACTGACGCACACCGAGGGGGATCACGATGCGCACACTGGGAGCCGTGGCGCTGCTGGCGCTGCTGGCGACGTCGCTGCATGCCGAGGAGGTCACGATCACCGGCCGCGTGGTCGGCCCCGACGGTGAGGGCATCGTGGGGGCACACGTAGCTGTGCCTTGGGGCGCCGCTGGAGAACCGGGGTGGGTCGAGACGCAGACGGGTGACGACGGCCGGTTTCGCCTGCAGTTCGCGGCCGTGCGTTCGAGGGGGCGATGGCGCGTTGTGGCGGTGGCCGAGGACCATGCGCCGGGAGGCGCCACCGCGACCGCCGGGGAGCCGGCCGAGATCGTCCCGGCGGAGGAGCATGACGCGCTGAGCGGGACCGTGATCGATGCTGAGGGGGCGCCGATCGCGGGTGCTCGCGTGGCAGTCGGGTGGGTCGCCGCTGACGAGGACGGCGGTCGCGTCGCCGTGAACTTCGGGGATTGGCCCAGAGCACCGGCGGACGTGACGGACGACGACGGGCGTTTCTCGCTCGAGGCGCTTCCGGTCGGCGACCGCCTGAGCCTGCACGCGGAGGCCGAGGGCTACGCCCACTGGAGAGTGGTCTCTACCGAGGACGCCCCGGCCGTCGGCGAGCACGCCACGATCACGCTGCACGCGACGGCGTCCCGATCCCGGACGTCGAGGTCGGCGCTCAGGCGCAGGCCCCCGGCGGCTGGGGCGATTGCATTACCGACGCCGAGGGCCGCTACGAGATCGGCAGCCTGCCCGCGGGCACCTACAACGTCATCGTGGTGCCGCCTGAGGGCTACACCGCCGTGGCGCGTGAGGGCGTCGAGGTCCAGGCCGGCGATCGCGCCGAGGGCATCGACCTCGAGCTGATCGAGGGCGCGCTCGTCCGCGGCGTGGTCACGTGGGCAGATACGGGCGAGGCGGTGCCGGATGCCGCGGTGGCCTCTTACGGTCCGGCACGCCCGAGGTCCGGAGCGTGGTGCCAGCCCACGCACACTGATGAAGAGGGGCGCTATGAGCTTCGCCTGCCGCCGGGAGAGAACTACGTCTACTGGCAGGGCTCCCCAACCGAGGCGTGGTACTCGGAGCCGAAGGACCTGACAATCGAGCTGGCCGAGGACGCCACCGAGACCCTGGACTTCGTGTTGCATCCCAAGCCGGTCATCGTACTCACTGTGCGCAATCCCGATGGCAGCCCGGCCGCGGGCGTCCCGGTCCTGTGGGACGGCGGGGACCGCTACCAGTCGATGGGGCGTGGCGAGCCCAAGCTGACCGACGAGGACGGTCGCGTCGAGCTCTCGTTCGGTCGGACGCCCGAC
>JALGUJ010000131.1 GCA_029820945.1 Candidatus Zipacnadia bacterium
CGCGCGCGAGGCCTGTCGATAGGCAGCGGGGCGGTGGAGGCGGCCTGTAAGGTGATCACCGGCCAGCGGCTCAAACGCGCGGGCATGCGCTGGAGCGACGCGGGTGCCGATCACATCCTGGCACTGCGCTGCCTGGCAAAAAGCGGCCAGCACCACATCATCCGTGAGTGCGCCCGCGCAGCTTAGCCAAACCTACACAATCGAGTCAGACCCTCCCGCGGGCCTTCGAGTGGCGTTCCGCCTCGTCCGTCGTCTCGCCGCCGCTCACAACACCGCCAGGTACTCGTCCAGCTCCCAGCTTGTGACCTGCTGGCGGTAGCGATCCACCTCGATGCGCTTGTTCTCGAGCAGCTTCTCGTGCAGCTCCGGGCCGAGCGCCTCGCGCAGCACCGCGCTCTCCTCGGCGGCGGCGATGGCCTCACCCAGGCTGCCGGGCAGTGAGCCGATGCCCTTGGCCTCGCGCTCCTCGGGGCGCATGGCGTAGCAGTTCTCCTCCACCGGCGCGCGCGGCTCATACTCGTGCTCGATACCTTCGAGCCCGGCGGCGAGCATGACTGCGAAGGCCAGATAGGGGTTGCAGGCCGGGTCGGGGGCGCGGTACTCGACGCGGGTAGCCTTCTCGCTGCCGGGGTTGTAGCCGGGCACGCGGATCAGGTCAGAGCGGTTGCGCAGGGCCCAGGACAGGTAGACCGGCGCCTCGTAGCCGGGCACCAGGCGCTTGTAGGAGTTGACCCACTGATTGGTGACCATGGTGATCTCGCGCCCGTGCTCGAGCAGCCCGGCGATGTAGCGCTTGCACTCGATGGACAGCCCGTGCGGGTCGTCCCCGTCGAAGAAGATGTTGCGATCGCCGCGGAACAGCGACTGGTGGGTGTGCATGCCCGAGCCATTCTCGCCCATCAGGGGCTTGGGCATAAAGGTGGCGTAGACGTCGTAGCGCAGCGCGACCTCCTTGACCACCAGGCGGTAGGTCATGGCCTGGTCCGCCATGGTCAGGGCGTCGGTGTAGTCGAGGTCGATCTCGTGCTGGGAGGGCGCCACCTCGTGGTGCGAGTAATCGACCTTGATGCCCATCTCCTGCAGCACCAACACGGTGTCACGGCGCAGGTCGGAGGCGACGTCAAGGGGCGTTAGGTCGAAGTAGCCGCCATCGTCGAGCGTCTCCAGCGGCGCTGCGGGGCGGCGGAAGTAGAAGTACTCCAGCTCGGGGCCGACGTAGAAGATCAGCCCCTGCTCCTCGGCGCGGCGCAGGTTCTTCTTGAGTACGAAGCGCGGGTCGAACTCATAGGGCGTACCGTCGGGATACTGGACGTCGCAGATCATGCGCGCGACCGGCGTTTCGTCGCCGCGCCACGGCAGCAGCGCGAAGGTGCTGGGATCGGGCAGCGCGATCATGTCGCTCTCGTCGATGCGCGCGAAGCCCTGGATGGACGAGCCGTCGAAGCCACGCCCGTTCTGGATGGCATCCTCGAGGTTCTCGACCGTGATGGCGAAGCTCTTGAGGAACCCGAGCACGTCGGTGAACCACAGGCGGATGAACCTGACGTTCTTTTCGTGGGCCAGTCGCAGGGCTTCCTCGGCCGCCTGCGCCCGGTTCGTCTCGCGCTCGCTCAGGTAGCATCCGTGGTTGTGCTCGCTCATATTCCTTTGATCGGCCTCCCGTCGCGGGTGATGGGCTGCTGTGCCACGGTCACTATCGTCTGGCATGGCTGCCCTGCGCGCATGTAGCTCACGGCCACCTGCTCCCCCGCCGCGCAGCCGGCGACGAGGCGCGCGAGCTGGTTGACGGAGGCGATTTCCTGGTCGCCCCACCCGGTGATGACGTCGCCCGGCGCCAGGCCGGCGACCATCGCCGGATGCCCGCGATAGACGGCCTCGATGAAGACACCGCTTGCGTCGCCCAGACTGTAGCGGGCGGCCAGCTCGGGAGTGATGTCGCGGGGGATGACCCCGATCCACCCGCGCTGAACGCGCCCGCTCTCGATGAGCTGTCGGGCCACGCCCCGCGCCAGCGCGCTGGGCACCGCGAAGCCCACGCCCACCGAGCCGCCGCTCTGGCTGGCGATGGCGGTGTTGATGCCCACCAGCTCGCCGCGCAGGTTCACCAGCGGCCCGCCCGAGTTGCCGGGGTTGATGGCCGCGTCGGTCTGAATGAGGTCCTCGTAGCCGATGATGCCGGTCTCGCTGCGTCCGGTGGCCGAGACGATGCCAGCGGTGACGGTGTGGCTGAGGCCGAAGGGCGAGCCGATGGCCAGCACCCACTCGCCGATGCGCAGCGCGGTCGAGTCTCCCCAGGTGAGCCAGGGCAGGCCCTCGCCCTCGATCTTGACGATGGCCAGGTCGGTCGCCGGATCGGCGCCGATGACGGCGCCACTCAGCTCGCGGTCATCGGCCAGCCGAACGGTGATCTCGGTGGCGCCGGCCACAACGTGGTTGTTGGTGATGATGTGGCCCTCGGCGGAGATGAGGCTGCCCGAGCCGAGGCTGTGTACCTCGCGTGGCCCGCCCAGCAGTCCCTCGAACTCGCGGCCGAAGAACTCGCGCAGCAGCGGGCTGGCTCGTCCGGGGATGACGGTGGTGGTACTGATGTTGACCACCGCCGGGATGACGGTGCGGGCGGCGGCACTGAAGGCCAGGCTGAGCTGATCGGCCGCCGCCAGGGCCCGCTGCTCGTCGGCGGTCTGGGCGCGCACGCCGGGGGCGCCCAGTGCGGTGAGCGTGACCAGCAGCAGCGCGACCATGGAGCGTGCGATCTCACGCGATGCCATCCCTCACCTGCTTCCGGTCGGGCCGGGCGGAGTCGGTGCGACGACGACCGTCACCGGCCGCGTGCAATGCAGAATCCCTCCGCTCGCACCGGTGGGTGCCGTGCTGACGGAGGGCTGACAAGAACGTTCGATGAAGGAGAATTCGCGGTGCTTGAGCAAATGACCTCCCGCGTGTACACTGACTTTAACAATCGGTGGCGACGACCGCACCGTGGTCGCGGACTACACCTTCAGGGGCGCACGGCAATGCACAGGCAGCTCGGCATCAGCAGCGCGATGCTCGGACAGCAACTGACGCGCGAGAACCTGGCGGCGGCCGCCGCCGCGGGCATCGAGGTGCTGGAGATCTACGTGCCGGCCGGCAGCGAGTTGTCCGAGCAGGACACGGCGGTCGAGTGCCTGGGCGAGATGACACGGGAGATGGGGCTGGGGGTGTGGTCGGTGCACGCGCCCTTCGGGGGCGAGGTGGACCTCAGCTCGCTGGACGAGTTCCAGCGGCGCGCCTCGGTGGACGCGGCGGCGCGCGCGGCCGCCGTGGCGCGAGCGCTGGGGGCGCGCCTGATCGTGGTCCATGCCGGGCTGTCCGCCGAGGATGGCGACGAGCGGCAACTGCGCTGGCGTGAGAGCCTGCGCAGCATCAACTCGCTGATCAAGCGCTGCGCGCAGCTCGGGGTGCGGGTGACGATCGAGTACCTGCCCGCCAACAAGCCACGCCTGTGCAACGACAGCGCGCGTATCCTGGAGTTCCTGAGCGTGTGCGACGGGGATCCGGGGATCTGCCTGGACACCAACCACGCCAACCTGGGCGAGCCGCTGGCGCAGGCGGTGCGCACGCTGGGCCCGCGTATCGAGACGCTGCACATCTCGGACAACGATGGCGAGCAGGAGCGCCATGAGATGCCCGGTAACGGCGTCATCGACTGGGCCGAGTTCGCGGCGCTGCTCGACGAGATCGGCTACGCCGGGCCGCTGATGTACGAGGTCAACGCCGCCGAAAACGCGCCTGAGCTGATGGCGACGACGGCCGCGAACGCGCGCGAGTACTTCGGCTGGGAGGGCCCCGGCGGTGACTGACGGGCCCGAGCAGCAGATCATCCACGGCGACTGTGTCGAGGTGCTGTCGGACTGTCCACCCGAGAGCTTCGACATGTGCTTCGCCGACCCCCCGTACAACCTCCAGCTCGAGAACGACCTCTACCGCCCCGACCGCACCAAGGTGGACGCGGTCGATGAGCACTGGGACCAGTTCGAGTCGATGGAGGCCTACGACCGCTTCACCGAGGCGTGGATGGGGGCGGTGCGGCGCGTCCTCAAGCCCGAGGGCACGCTGTGGGTGATCGGCAGCTACCACAACATCTACCGTGTGGGCCGCGTGCTCATGGACGTGGGGTTCTGGATACTCAACGACGTGATCTGGGTGAAGTCCAACCCCATGCCCAACTTCCGCGGGGTGCGCTTCACCAACGCCACCGAGACGCTGATCTGGGCGGTGCGCGACCGCGAGCGCAAGGACTACACCTTCAACTACGAGGACATGAAGCGCTACAACGACGGCAAGCAGATGCGCTCGGACTGGTACATCCGCGAGCCGGTGTGTGCGGGCGAGGAACGCATCCGCGACGAGAACGGCCAGAAGGCCCACTCCACGCAGAAGCCCGAGGCGCTGCTGCGCATGGTCGTCGAGGCCTCGACCAACCCCGGCGACCTGGTGCTCGATCCGTTCGTAGGGGTGGGCACGACCGCCGCGGTGTGCAAGAAGCTTGGGCGACGCTGCGTGGGCATCGAGCTGGAAGAAGGTTACGTGGCCATCGCCCGCGAGCGCCTCGCCGCCATCGAGCCCGGCTGCTGGCTCGAGGACCAGGCCGCCCGCCCACCGATCACCCCCCGACCGGAGACGCTTCCCCTCGACTAACGCCCCTCACAGGCCCATGGAGAGCTGCAGGGCCGGCTCCTCGCGCGGGTAGTAGCGGCCCCCGAGGGTGATGAAGTTGCGCGCGCGATCGGTGCGGGCGCCCAGGATCTGCAGATGGCGCAGCGCCGTGAGCTTGTGCTTGCCGCGCACCTGCAGGATGCGCTCGGCCGAGGTGGGCCCGATGCCGGGCACGCGCAGAAGCTGCGAGCGGTCGGCGGTGTTGACCTCGATGGGGAAGTCCTCCTCGTGGGCCAGCGCCGCCGCCATCTTCGGGTCGAGGTCGATCGGCAGCATGCCCTGCTCGTCGAAGACGAGATCGTCCAGCGCGAAGCCGTAGGCGCGGGTGAGGAACTCGGCCTGGTAGAGGCGATGCTCGCGGCCGGCGGGGATGGGCTCGGCGTTTTCGAGCGGGGTGTCGGGCACGGGCTGGAAGCCACTGAAGTAGGCGCGCGCCAGGCCGATCTCGGCGCTCAGCCGCCAGGTGGTGGCGATCAGCTCGCGATCGCTCTCTCCCGCGGCGCCCACGACGAACTGCGTGGTCAGCCCCGAGCGGAGCTGCCCGGGCGCGGCGAGCCGACGGGCCCAGCGCAGCGGCCGGACGAGGTCGCGCTCGAAGCTCTTGCCGGGGCAGATGGCCGAGAGGCGTTCGGGGCCGGGGGCCTCGAGGTTGAGCGACAGGCGGTCGGCGAGGCCCAGGGCGGTGGTGACGGCCGCCTCGGAGACGCCGGGCAGCAGCTTGAGGTGGATGTAGTTGCGGTACTGGTGCTTGTGGCGCAGCAGCTCGACGGTCTCGATCATGCGCGCCATCTGGTTGTCGGCGTCGCCCACGATGCCCGACGACAGGAAGAGGCCGCTGATCAGGCCCGCGCGCGTCAGCTCATCGGTGAGCCGCGCCAGCTCCTCGGGGCGGAAGCTCGCGCGCGGGATATCGCGGCTGCAGCGCGTGGCACAGTAGGCGCAGTCGTAGCGGCAGGCGTTGGAGAGCAGGACCTTGAGCAGCCGCACGCGGCGGCCGTCGGGGGAGAGCGCCTCGTAGATGCTGCCGGGCCGGTCGGCGAGCGCGGTTTGGGCGGCGAGGGTGGACGGGACGCTCACATCGAAGCGCGCCCCCTCGCCCAGGAGTCTGAGCCTGGCTCCATTGTCCACTGGTGGCACCCCTTGCTGCGATGTGTGCTTCCTGATGACTGCGATGGCGACGGCCTCGTCACTCGAACACCAATCTGGCCTCCGCGAGCATCATCCAGTTGGCGTCGGTGGCCTCCGAGTCCTCCACGTTGCGGATGGTCAGGGTGTTGGCTCCGTCCCTGAGTATACCTGATGGCAGCGGAATCTTCCACTCATACCAGCCGCGCTTGCCGAACTCATTGGGGCCGCTGTGCAGGACCTGGCCGTTGAGCGTGACCTCGACGTCGGTCACGCCCTCCTTGTCGTGGTCCTGCCCCACCAGGATCAGGGCGGCCTCAGCCGGAGGGTCATGCAGCTCGAAGGTCGTCGTCAGGGTGTGCACCGCGGTGCCCCGGCCGTAGGCCCACGTGGCCCGGCGCGGCTCGCAGGAGTTACCGTAGACCCGGTGCCCGGTGCCGCCCACGAAGGCCGACTCGGGGATGCGCACGCCCCCGTCCATCGGCTCCACCGCCGCCGCGATCTCCCCCAGCTCCCCGAGCCGCTCGGCCGACCTCTGCAGCGGCTGCGCCAGGCCCTCCAGCGCCTCCAGCACCTCCGTCGTGTGCGAGTGCTGTTTCAGCTCCGCCAGTGCCGCGGCCATGGCCTCCACATGAGCCACGATCTCTGCCACCTGTTCGGCGGTCAGCGGCCCGACCGTCTCGGTGATCTGCTCGGCGGTCATGCCGCTGATGTCGCGCGTGAGTTCGTAGTAGGGGTCGCGCACGGCGAAGTAGTGCTCGTGGAACTGCCGCGCCGGTTGCACGCAGCCTTCGCCCAGAACGGTCCGGATGGCGCGGTCGAGCGCGTCCTGTGGCTCGTACGCCTCCGGGTTCCAGGCATAGTCGGCGTAGATCATCGAGCCCACGAGGTAAAGGCCCGTCGCGCCGCCGTTGCTGTGCAGGCCGCCGGCGGTCATCTGCCAGAAGCGGTCGGGGTAGTCGGAGTCGAAGGGGTCGAGCACGTAGGTCGGGTTCGCGTGGCGGGCGTAGATGGTGTTGTCCCACAAGTAGGGCTCGCGGCCGATCAGCGAGGTGTAGTGCTGCACCTGCTCCGTGGTGATCGTCCGCGAGCGCACGCGCGGGCCGGTCCAGACGATCAGCACATCCTCCGGCGCCATCTCGCCCAGCGTGCGGAGGTACCGCTCACCCTCCTCCTGGTATGCGCCGCCGGGGATCCAGTAGTAGGCGGGACAGACCAGCATGCGGCAGTCCGGGTGCGTGGACTTCAGCCGCCGATACAGCTCCTGCACGAGCGTGCCGTGGCACTCGCCGAGGGACTCGAAGGCCTGCCGGTCGGCCTCGTTGGTGATGATGTAGTGCGGGGCGGGTCCGCCGAGCCTGGAGGCGAAGTCATCCAGCGCCAGCATGATCCACTTCCCGCCGCGGTCCAGGCTGATGCGGAAGGTGTCCGCCAGGTCGTCGATCTGCTCGGGGTCGGAGACCTGAATCTTGTGCTTGCCGTCGTACTCCCAGTTGCTGACGTGCAGGGGGTTGACGAACTGGATCGGCCACAGCCCCCGGGGCGCCGCCCAGCCCCACATGGCCGCGATCCTGTCGGTGTAAGGCGTGCCCGTGGCTTCCAGGTCCGCGTTCTCGACCAGGTTCTCATCCTCGCCCTCGCGCGTGAGCACCAGGTCATCGACACAGAAACCCTGGCCAATCTCCAGGCCGTCGCTCTTCTGGCCCACGATCGACAAGCGCGGCGCGAAGCGCACGGCCTCCTTCGGCAGCGTGAAGGTCACCTCGTGCCGGGTCCACTCCCCGGTGACCGGCAGCGCCTGCGGGTGCGTGGCCACGAAGTCGCGGTCGTCCCTGGTGGCCGCCTCCGCGGTCCAGATGACCACGCCCACCTCGATCTGAGGCACCTCACCGCGCAGCCACAGCTCCATGCGATAGCTGCCCGGCTGCGCCTCCAGCGCATCGGGCCCATCGTAGCCGCGGGTGCGCCCGACCATGAGGGCGGCGGAGATGTAGTGCGGGCGGTCCTCGAACTGCTCGTACCAGGAGGAGATCTCGGCGCGCACGCAGCGGTCGCCGGAGTGGGGGCTCTCCGGGCTGGTGCGGACCGTGATGTGTCCGGCGCCAGAGTAGACGCCCCAGCCCTCCGGGTAGACCATGCCATCCGGGTCGCGCCAGGCGTCCCGTCCCACCGAGCCGTAGTTCATGTCCATCGTCGAGAACTTGCACCTGGCGAGCCAGGCGGCCGCCTCGGGCGTGTAGCAGCAGATGCCGCGCATCTCGAAGGTCGGCCAGTCGTGCACCTGAGCGCGCTGCAGCAGCACGCGGCCGTCCTCGACCGTCAGGAGCTGCAGCAGGGACATCGCCGCGAAGTAGCTTCCCATCGGCCCGCCGCCGGCCGCGAGGCAGACCTGCCGGCCGCTCTCCTCGCCGCAGCGGATCACGTAGCCCTGCTCGCCGCGCGGCCCCGGGATCAGCGCCATGCCCGGTCGCGAGGCCAGCTCCGCGAGGGCCGCGTTGGTCTCCGGTGAGCCGATGCAGATGATGCTCCCGCCGGGTATGGGCGCGTCATGCGCGCGCGCCCGAAAGCCGGGCGCCTCGAGGCCGGCGAGCGAGCAGATGCGGGCGATCAGGTCCTCCGCCGCCAACTGCTCGGCGCTCTCCGCGCCGGCGATGATGGTCACCAGCGGCTGCTGCCGGGCGATGTCATAGACCGGGATGAAGCGGCCCTCATAGGTCGCGCGCTTGGGCCTGGGCATGATCTCGCCCGTGTAGTAGGGCGGGCCCGCCGGCTGGGCGCCGGCCGCTGTGGTGATGGCAGAAAGCGTCAGCAGCACGAGCACAGGCATGGCAATGCACCTCCGGCCAGAGCGTCGGACGATCACTGCAGATCCTCATCGTCACGGAAGATCAGACTGCCGCAGTGCCGGCAGACGACCGCGTCACCGAGCACGGTTTGCCGTCGGCCGCACATCCCGCAGCGCTGCACGACCGGCGGCTGCATGAGCGCGCGCGGCTTGGCCGGCCTGCGTGGGAAGCCGCGATCGCGGCGCCCGCGTCTCCGGCGCGCGGGCACGCGCTCGGGCAGGTCCATGGGCAGCCTGGGCTGGTCGTCCTCGTCGGGCATCATCACAACTCCGCCACCGTCACGGTCTCGCCGGTCTCGGCCGAGCGCATGCAGGCGAGCGCGGCGGCGTGCACGCGCCGGCTGGCCGCCAGGTTCGAGGCGTCTTTGCCGCCTGAGCGCACGCACTCGAGGAAGTCGCTGATCGACTCGCGCATGCCCGCGAAGCCGTGGACCGGCTGCGAGGGCGGCACGCTGCGCTCCTGCCAGTCCTCCCCGCGCCCGCGCCGGCGACAGTCGCCACTCCACAGATCGGCCTCAATCTCGCCCTCGGTGCCGGCGACACCGACCGTGAGCCGCTGCTCCTCAGGCACCACCAGGGAGAACTCGAGCTGACCGAGGCCGCCGGGGTACTCCAACAGCGCCCAGCCGTGGTCGATCAGGTCGCCGTTCATTGCGCGCCCGCCCATGACCGAGACGCGCAGCGGCAGTGCCCCGAACACCCTGTCGAGCACATCCAGATACCAGCAGCCCAGCCACAGGAAGAAGCCCTGGTCCTCGGCCTCGGCCTGCCACTCGCCGCCGCCGTAGCCCCAACCGCACCACAACCGCACCTTCGCCATGACTCCTTCGCCCAGCGCGCCCGACGCGACCTGCTCGGCCACGACGTCCATGACCGGCGTGCAGCGCAGTTCCAGGTCCGTCTGGAAGATGGCGGGGGAGGCCGAGGCGGCCGCGAACACGGCGCTGATGCCCGCCGCATCGAAGCCCACGGGCGGCTCGGCGAAGACGTGTCTGCCCGAGGCGATTGCGGTCAGGGCGGCGTCGGTGTGCAGGCGGTTGGGCAGGGCGATCATGATCGCATCGATTTCGCGATCGGCCGCCAGGTCCCCGATCTCAGTGTACTCGGTAATGGCATCGCCGAACAGCTCGCGCGCGCGGGCGAAGGTCGCCTCACTGCGCGCCGCGACCGCGACGACCCGGACGTCCTCGCGCTCCCCGAGCACGGGTGCGTAGGCATCGCTGGCCCAGGTACCCAGGCCCATGAGGCCGATGTTGACCGTCTCCATGGAAGGCCTCCTCGCGTCGGCACGCGGCAAGTCGGGTGCGTTCAGCGCGAGCGCGGTGGAGTGGCGATGACGCGCAGGCGCGCCTCGTAGACAGCTCCGGCGGGGATGACCGCGGGCGCGTCGATCCACTCCAGCCAGATGGTCAGGCTGTCGTCGGTGGGGTCGGTGGTGGGCGCCAGCCAGCCCTGGACACCTACGCGGCCGGTGATGCCGCTGAGTTCGAGCAGCTCGATGCGCACGCTGGGGCTGGTTGGGAACCAGCTCGACCCCACGTGCTTCACCAGCTCGAAGTACCCGCCGACGGCGATCTCGACGGGCTCAGGGAAGAGATGAACGTCGCGCGCAGTGGCGGCGGTGAGGGGGAGTTCGTGTCCCACCCCGTCCGGGCGGAGCCAGCGGACGGTGTCGGCATCGTACTCCCTCGGGTTGGCGAACATGCTGCTCATCCCCACCAGGCGGAAGGCGTCATTGCCGCGCAATGCCGGGTCGAGATCGATCGATTGCCGGGCCTCGAATCGAGTGGTCAGTCCCAATGTGGAATGTCCGATGGGCGGGTCGGGGAAGGTGCACGTGGCACAGACGGTTGCGTCTTCGCCGAACCGCCCATCGCGCACGATGCGCAGCCGGTCCGACTCACCACCGATGGTCACCGCAGCCGACACGCCGGATGGGGTGTACTGCAGCCCGTCGGTGGTGCGGTATGCGAAGCTGCCCGCCACCGACGTCCCGAGTTCGCCCGTTTTTCCATCGGCGCGCTGGTAGGAGAGCCGGATGAAGGCGTTGGCGATCAGGTCCACCAGGGTCACAGGCCATGAGTCCAGGTTCGACACGCGATCGGACACCTCGATGGCCTGGAAGCTTCCCCTCTCGACCCCGTTGTACTTCGTGGGCACGGCCGCCTCGGTCACGCCGAGAACGGCCACACGCGCCCACGCCGTCAGCTCGCCGTCGTCGTAGAGGCGTGCGTCGCCAGCGTGTGTCGCGGGCGCCGGATCAGCGTGGTCAACGCAGCACCATCCGACGGCGACGGCCATCGCGAGCACAAGGTATGTCCGCAGCCATGTCATCGAGCCCGGTCTCCTGTCATCGGTGGCTCGTCGCGCCTCAGAAGCCGTAGAACTTGAGGTAGGCGGAGTTGAGCGCCCAGGTCAGGCCGAGCTGCTGATAGTAATCCTCGCGCGCCTGCGCCGCCGCCGCCATCGCCTCCTGCCGGGTGGCGTCGCCCTCGTCCCTGACGGCGTGGCGGGCCAGCAGGTAGTCGCGGTTGAGGCGCGCGTAATCGATGCCGACCTGCAGGAAGTCGATGCGCGCCAGGATGGTGGCATCGTCGCCGGCGGCCGCGCGCGCCGCGTCGAGGTGCGCCTGCAACCGGGCCAGCGTCCCATCATCGAAGTACTCGCCCAGAACCCAGTGGTTGGTCTTGCGCCCCAGGTAGCGGCTGTCCTCGAAGATGCGATCGGTGATGGCCTCCAGCGCGTCGAAGTAGGCGCGCACATCGCCGGCGGCCGGCCCGAAGCCCGCGGTGCAGTAGTCGTCGATGATCGCGTCCGGATCCGCGTCGGGGTCGGCCAGCATCTCCGCGAGCACGTAATAGGTCAGGCCCTTGAGCGCCCAGTGCTGGTACTGGCAGTCGAAGTCGGTGACGGTCAGGCCCCGGTCGGTGAGGCGAGCGACGTCGCGCGCGAGCGCGCGGGCGAAGTTGATCGGGAAGCCCATGCCGCCGCCGAGCAGGTTGGGGCGCCAGAAGATATTGCTCGCCTTCGCGGCCCAACCCGCGAAGGTCTGCATGTCCGCTTCGTAGCCCTCGCGGTTCACGTAGGTGATGCCGACGAAACCGATCAGCAGGTTGGGCTCGAGGTCCTGGGCGACCGGCACGGTGCGATAGGCGCTGTAGGCGTAGGCGCCCAGGTAGCGGCCCGGGCACTCCCGGGCGACAATGCGCGCGATCTCGTTGTAGAAGCGCACATAGCGGTCCGACAGCGACACGTGCTGCTTGCGGCGGTTGGGCGCGTCGGGCCAGTACAACTCGATGATCGGCCCGTCGGGGTGGTCCCAGGACTCGCACTCGGGGCAGGTGCAGAAGGTGGTCCTGCCGCCGTCGTTGGGGGAGATCGAGACGCAGTCGAGGGCCGGGTTGGCCTGCAGCTCGGCGATCTTGTCGGCGGCAATCTGCGCGATCAGCTCGGGGTTCGAGACACACAGGCGGGCGCGGTTGCCGGCGCTGGACTGATCGCGCGTGCCGTCGGGCTGAAGCGCGAACCACTCGGGGTGCTCGGCGCCGAAGCGCTCCCAGTAATCGCCGTAGGCGTGGCCGTAGCCGCCCGCGAATGAGCCGCCGATGCGGTGGGCGGCGTACCACCCGGGCACGTCGCGGTGCATCGCCTGGAAGTCCTCGGCCGTCCAGCCCAGGCGGTCAAGGCCGCGCTGTACGCGGTCGTTGTAGCCGGCCGAGCGCAGCCCGCGCTTGAGCAGCACCGGCGTCCAGTCGAGGCTCAGGTCGTCGGGCACGGCGATGGTGGCACGCTCGGGCACCACTGTGCCCGGCTCGCCCGGCCACAGCCAGCGGCAGCCCAGCTCGCGGAGCAGCATGTAGGCCGCGTGACGCGTGCCCATCAGGGTACCGCCGCCGGGCTTCTCGTCGTCGCCCAGTACGATCAGGTCGGTCCCGTGCACGCGCACGATCGACTGCTCAAGGGCGAGGGCGTCGGCGTCGTAGCCGAGGGCGGCGGTCAGCCCGCTGGCGCCAACGAGGATGCGGGGGCCGTCGGGAGCCGCGCCTTCGGTCGCCACCGGCAGCTCGGCCCCGGACATGCGCTGGATGTGCTCGCGGAGCGCCGCCACCGCCTGGCGCGTGGCAGCGGTGGTCGAGTCACCGGTGACGATGGTCGCCACCGGCTGCCCGTCACTGACGAGCGTCAGGTCGGCGCCGGCCGAGCCGCTGATCACCATCGCGACCACCACAGGGATGAAGGATGTGCGCATCGCGGGTCCTCCTGTCGCCTGCGCCATGGTGCGCCATCGGGCGCTTCCGCATCGGGGTGCGCCGCTCCTCCTACCACGGTCGTCCGGGCGCAGGAGGGCGGTGGGCGCGCCGCGAAATGGCGCCGGACGAGCGAGCAACGGCCTGAGGAGCGCGGTCGCAATGCGGCCTGGTTGCGCCCTGATGATGATGACGCTCGCCGTGGTCGGAGCATGGGGCGACCCGACCGGTGGACGGCGCGCCCTCGATCTGCCGCCGGCGGTGCATCTGCACCTGTCGCCCGCGCAGGCGGATGCGGCGGAGGGAGAACCGTCCCTCGAACGCGATCTGGCCGACGCGCTGTCCGACTACGGGTGCTGGGTGCCGGGCATCGCGGCGGGCGCGCTGCTGGCCTCGGATGACCCCTCGCAGCGGCACATGGGCGAGCTGGCGGCATGGTCGATCGGCTACACCTCAGCGGCCACGCATCTGCTGAAGGCGACCATCGACAGCCCGCGGCCGAACCGGCCCGAGGTCACCAACGGCTTCCCCAGCGGCCACGCCGGCATGACCTTCGCCTTCGCGCGCTGCGTGGCTGAGGAGGA
>JALGUJ010000028.1 GCA_029820945.1 Candidatus Zipacnadia bacterium
TCAGTTCTCGAAGAACATGCTGTACTGGCTTGGTGCATCGGTAGAAGAGGTCAGAGCGCTGCGCCGATGTGGACTTGGTGGTTTGGGCGATCGGAAGGGCCCTCCGCCCTCAGCTACACTCAGCGACGCACTAGGCCGAATGACCCACGAGGGGAGAACGCATGAGGCCGTATGCTTCTACCACGACTACTTCACAGCGCTTCGCGAGATAGTGCGCGTGACCGCAGAGACGGTCGTCATCGTGATAGGACATCGCATACTCGATGGCGTAGTCATCGATAATGCGGCCATTACCACAGAACTGATGGCGCAACTTGGTTGGCAGCTGGAGGAGCGGTTCGCGAGGGACATCCGTCGGAAGCGCATCAACAAGAAGATGGCCACCGGCAACACGGCCAACGGTGGCACGATAGACTCAGAGGCGATCTTGGTCTACACAGGACCTTAGGCGAGAATCCCGCATTCAGCAGTCAGGGGCTCTGCACCAGTATCTCCACAAGGGGGTCCGGTGCAGCCGGGTCTCTGATGACTCGTATGTGTTTGCCTGAGGGTGGCGTCCCTTCCGTCTCCGCAGTTCGGTGATTGAAGGATACACACAAGTCGAACTCGCCGTTCTCCTCAATGTAGACGCGTTTGTCTGTAGGCTTGGCGGACGTTCCCAACTCCCCGTCGTTGATGTAGGCGCGTCGCTCGGACACGGTGGGCGACTTCGGAAAGGACTTGACATCTAGAGTCACAAGAATGGACAGGAACCCAGCGTTCATAATGGCTCGGCTGGTCGGAACATCATCGCTCACGCGTTCCGCGAGACTCACCTTCGCGTGCACGAATCCAAGGACCGCGGCGGGATCTTCCGGCAGTGCATTGGGCTCACCAGCATAGGCCACAAGATCAAGTTTGGCGGAACCGACACTATCCTCAATTCCAAGTAGCTTGAGCATCTCCCGCTTCTCGTTGCGGCTCAGGAGTGGATGCAGGACAACGCCGAACGGCTCCAACCGTGGCCTGTAGTAATCTCTGAGATAGATCTCAAACGCGTCCCCACTTGCTCGTACCCAGCTCTGTTTGGGATCGGTATCAGGTTTGTGCTGGGGCAGGACAGCGCAGTAGCTTCGGTACACGACGTGATGCCACAGGTCACTTGGGTTGGCGCGGGGGCAGCGTCTCGTGGCTGTCTGAAACGCGTGTAGAATAGCTTCACGGTTCTTACGCTCGCGGTCAGACAACGCTTCATCAAGTGCTTCTAGGATCGCCGCTCTGTCGTCATCGGACACCCACTCTACGTCGATTTGCCCAGCGTTCACTACGTGGTTGCTACTGCATTCAGCCCTCTGTAGGAGTTCAGACAATGGTATACCAAGCGCGGTGGCAATGCGCTGTGCCGTAACGAGAGTGACATTCCGCTCACCGCGCTCCACAGATCCCACATACGTGCGGTGCAGCCCAGCCTCCAGGGCCAAGTCCTCCTGGGACCATCCCTGAGCAACTCGGGCACGGCGCACCGCGTCACCTATCGCAGCGGCGATTTCATCTGGAGTAAGCATACCCCAATTGTATGTGACCTGTAGTCAATGAGTCGACCGACTATGAGTAGCATGTTGGGCGAACGCACGGTTCGGCAATATGTCGGGCGGGGGGACGGCCGCCGTCCCAACGTCAGCGAGGAGTTCGTGGACGAGTTCGCGGAGAAGCTCGGCCTGGAGTTCGTGTGCGACGGCCGGGGGGACCTGCAGGAGACCTTCGGGCCGGAGGACATCTTCGACTACATCTACGCGGTCTTCCACTCGCCCACCTACCGCGAGCGCTACGCGGAGTTCCTGAAGATCGACTTCCCGCGCGTGCCGCTGACCTCCGACGGGGAGCTGTTCCGCGACCTGGTGGCGCTGGGCGGGGAGCTGGTCTCGCTGCACCTGATGGAGCACCCGGACCTGGATGAGCTGATGACCAGCTACCCGGTGCCCGGCGACAACGAGGTGGAGAGCGCGCACCCCAAGTACTTCCCGCCCGGCGAGGTGCCGCCGGGGGCGGAGGAGCCACTGGAGCGCGGGCGCGTCTACATCAACGGCACGCGCCGCAAGCGCGACGCGGAGCGCGCGCAGTACTTCGAGGGGGTGCCGCCGGAGGTGTGGGAGTTCCAGGTCGGCGGCTACCAGGTGCTCGACAAGTGGCTGAAGGACCGCAGGGGCCGCACGCTCACGCAGGACGACCTGACGCACTACCAGCGCATCGTGGTGGCGCTGTCGCGCACCATCGACCTCATGGACCAGATCGACGACCGGATCGACGAGTGGCCGATCGAGTAGCCGCGTCCGGGCGAGGGTGCCTGGCCCGCGGCCGCGCGACGAGTGTCTGCGCGCCGCTACAGCCTCACAAGCGTCATGCCGCCGAATGCGAAGGCGTGTTCCGCCTCGACAAACAGCAACAGGCTCGCCGTGGCGTTCCTCATGCCGTACTCGCCCTCCGTGGTGAGGACGTCCTCGGCCTCAATGCGGAACTGCGGCTCGTCGCGGTTGCCAGAGCCGACGAGTTCCCCGGACCCACGGTCGCGGTCGCGCGGGGGGTCAGCCGAGACGCCTGAGGTGCAGGGCCGACGCTCGCGGCGAGCACCACCAAAGACAGAGCGACGGAACCGATCAGCGCCCGACCCTTGATGTGAATCTCCTCCTGTCCCTGTTGATTCGGCGATCATCGGCACGCGGCGTCCCGCCGACGTCTCGATCACGACATATTCGCGACGGTGGGCGAGGGTATTACCGGCGCCTGATAGCAGCCAGCATTACTACACGACATCGGCGGCACGATCACGTAGCGTCTGCGCGAGTCGCATCCGCACAGGTATGCCGTGTACCGCCGCGGAATACCCGGCCGGAGCCAGGCAGGTGGCCTGCCGGAGGTGCTTCTTTGGCATGCGCATGGCGATCTCGATCGCGGCTCTCGTGGCCTGCACTGCCTATCTGGACCCTGAGCATCCCGGCCGCAATCCCGACACACCGCAGCGGGAGGGGCTGCGTCAGGCCGGGCACGATCAGCGGTATGCCCTCACCCTCGAGCAGCTCATCGAGTGAAGCCGCGCGGAGGCGGCACAGGCCGCCCGCGATGCACGGCGCGGCCTCAACCGCCTCATGGACGGTCTGCCCTTCAACGGCGAGGCGTTCCTGCACGACGGCATGTCGAAGCGCCGGCTCCACGAGGTGAGCTCTGCGATCGCGGAGCAGATCATCCGCCGGATGGAGCTCGCAGCGGGAGCGAAATGAGGGATGGGGATGACCGGGCTGACGATGGTGGCAGTTGCGACGCTGTTCAGCGGGGCCTGGGCCGGAGAGCCGCCTGAGTTCACTGGGCTGGAGCATACGACCCGCCCGCTGGCGCAGCAGGGCTCGGGGAACCTGCTGCCCAACGCCGACTTCGCCGACGGCCTGGAGGGCTGGGGGGCGGAGGGCGACGTCTCGGTCGAGGAGATCGACGGCGGCCGCGTGCTGCGCCTCGGGCCGATCGGCGAGGAGCAGGTCGCGCACGTGCGGGTGTACCTCCCTGAGCCGAAGGGCGGCACGCTCTACCGTCTGCGCTTTGAGGTCAAGATCGCCGAGGACGCGGAGCTGACCTGGAAGTCGCACTCCGGGCTCTACGGCTGGTTCTCGCACTCGAGTCCCACGAGGGGGAGCGCGGGGGCACTGCGCATCAACGAGTACCGCCGCACGGGCGAGTGGATGCCGCGCGAGCTGTTCCTCTTCACGCATCTGGACGTGGCGGCGGTCTATCTGAGCCTCTCCTGGCACGCGAACGCCGGCGACGCGCTGCTGCGCGGCTTCGAGGTCGTGGAGGCGCCGGTCCCCGCCGAGGATGGGCGCGTCATCCTCGAGACGCCTGCAGGCGACTGGGCGGAGCTGCCCGACGTGACGCCGCAGGTCGTGCCGCCGGAGCGCCCGACGGCGTGGGTCGCGCGCGACCCCGACACGCTCAGGCCGCGGTCGATACCGACGCGCGGTGACCTGGAGCGCGACCTGTATCTGGCCGGCACGCCCGGCGAGATGACGGTGGGGGCGATCGGGCTCTACACGCCGCACGCCCTGGCCGCCGCGCGCGTGACGGCCGGCGAGCTGGCGGGCGAGGCCGGGGAGCTGGGCGCCGAGCCATCCGTGCGCCAGATGGTCTTCATGCCCCGGCGCACCAACTACTACGGCCGCGGGCGCACCTTCCACTACGTCCCCGACTTCTTCCTCGACTTCGACGCGGCCGACTGCCCGGCCGGGGAGACCACCGGCTTCTGGGTCAGCCTGCGGGTGCCCGAGGATGCCACGCCGGGCGAGTATCACGGCACGGTCACCGTCTCGGCGGATGGCTTCGAGCGCTCGATCGCGGTCGACCTGGTGGTTCACCCCTTCGAGCTGGCCGATCTGCCGGGCAGGGCCAGGTACCTCTACCTCGACACCGGGCGCTGGCGGAACATGAGCGACGCGCAGGTGTTGGCCGAGATCGCCGACGTGCGCGATCACGGCTACGAGTCGATCCCGCTCGCCGCGGCGGGCGACATGATCGTTGAGGGCGGTCACATCGTTGACTTCCGGCTCGCCGACTACGCCGAGCGCATGATCCACCTGGCCCAGGAGGGCGGCTTCGAGGGCCCGTTCGGCTTCTGGACGGGCAGGTTCCCGGAGCACGTGCGCGCGAGGCTGGAGCTGCCCGAGGACGCGCTCGAAGGCTATGCGGACACCTGGCCGCCGGCGGTCGCGGCGGGCACGATCGAGGCGCAGCGGGAGCTGAGGGAGGCCGTCACGGCGGCGGGCATCGAGGAGCCCTTCATCATCGCCATCGACGAGCCGGGCTACTGGAAGGAGGGCAGCCCCGAGCGCTACGCCTGGGACATGGCCGTCGCCGGGGAGTCGGGCTGGGAGACCTACTGCACCACCTCGACGCCGCCGCCCGATCCGCTGGGCCTGCACGTCACCTACCACTGCTACGGCGGCGGGCATATGTATCGCGACCCCGAGCACGCGCGGGAGATCGTGGAGGTCACGCACGAGCACGGGCAGCAGTGCTGGTACTACTGCACCGGCTCGTACTCCGGGCAGATCGGGAACATGCTGCGCAACCGCTACCTCGCCGGCTTCATGTTCTTCCGCTGCGGCGCTGACGGCACCGCGAGCTGGACCTTCCAGCGCCCGCGTGGCAATGCATTCGACGACTTCCGGCTCGACGAGCGGGGCAACGAGCGCACGGGCCAGCCCTGCACGACCTACCCGGACCCGCGTAACCCCGGGCTGAGCCTCGACACGCCGCACTGGGAGGGCCTGCGCCAGGCCTGGTACGACCACCGCTACGCCGCGACCCTTCAGCAGCTCATCGACGCGGCGCGAGAGCGGGACCCGCAGACGGCCGACGCGGCGCAGGAGCGCCTCGACGCGCTCATGGAGAGCCTGCCCTGGAACGGTGACCCCTTCCTGGATGAGCGGCTGACCAACGCGCGGCTGGACGAGGTGCGCGCCGCCATCGTGGAGGAGATCATCAGACTGCAGGGGGAGTAGACTGTAGCCCCAAGTAGCCCGCAGCGACGCGCACAGCCAACTCTGACCTGGAGGGAGACCGATGCAGTGGCATCAGTTCGATGACGAGGACCTGCAGGCGTGCAAGCGGGTGTTGGACAGCGGGACGCTCTGCTCGATAGGCGGGAGCGAGGTGCCGGCCTTCGAGGAGGAGTTCGCCGCCGCGATGGGCTCGCCGCTGGCGCTGGCGGTGGTGAACGCAATGGCCGGGCTGCACTGTGCGGTCGTCGCCTCAGGCGCCGACCACGGCGACGAGGTGATCGTCGATCCCATGGTCACCTTCGCCGCGCTCGGCGCGCTCTACCATCACTGCAGGCCGGTCTTTTGCGACGTGGAGCGCGACACGCACCTGATGGACGCGACGAAGCTCCCCGAGCTACTCACCGACCGCACGCGCGCGATCATCGTCACCCAGGCCTGGGGCCTGTGTGCCGACATGGACGCCATCAACGGGTTCGCCCGCGAGCACGGCCTGCTCGTCGTCGAGGACTGCGCGCACGCCATCTTCGCGACCTACAACGGCACCTACGCCGGGACGCTCGGGGACGTGGGCGTGTACTCCTTCCAGCAGTCCAAGCAGATGGCGCTGGGCGACGGTGGCATGACCTGCATGAAGGACGAAGGCGTGCGCACGGTCATGGAGGAGATGATCACCTTCGGCACCGTCCCGGCGCGTCTGGGGTGGAACTACCGCATGAACGAGCTGGTGGCGGCGGTCGGGCGCGTGCAGCTCAGGCGCGCGCCGGAGTACGTCCGGATGTGCCAGAGGGCCGCCGCGCACTACAACGAGGCGGTGGCGGGGTGCGAGTGGCTCGTGCCACAGGCCGGCCGGCCCGGCCGAGTGAACGCCTACCACATCTGGACCGCCATCTTCGAGGGCGAGGATCAGGGCATTTCGCGCGAGCAGTTCACCGGGGCCTGCGCCGAACAGGGCCTGAGCGTGCGCCTCGGCTACATCCACCGGCCGGCCTACGCCCATGAGCCCATCGCGCAGTACCTCGACGAGGAGCCGCACTGCCCGGTCGCCGAGCACCTCATGCCGCGGCTGCTGATGTTCGGCACCGGCGGCGATCCGCAGGCGCACGTGGTGAATGCCGAGAAGCTCGCCGCCGTCGTGGACAGCTTCTGACGCCCGGAGGTGCGCCATGAGACCGTTCCGCGCAGCACTGCTCTACGACGACGACCTGCGTGCCGAAGCAAATACAGGGGGCCGCAACTACTGGCCGGTGTACCACCGCGAGATCCTGCGGCGCATGGGCCTGCCGCATGAGGTCATCGGGCCGGCGGCGCTGGAGCCGGACGCGCTCGCGGAGCTGAGCGTTCTCCTGCTGCCGCCGTTGCCCGCGGACTATCTGGACGGCGCGATGGTGGCGGCGATCAGCGCATGGGTGCGGTCGGGTGGGCTCCTGGTGGGCTTCGCGACCGAAGGGCTGGACGAGCTGTTCGGCATCTCAGTCGAGGACACGCTTGACCACGTGGGGGATGAGTTCACGCCCTCCGCCTGCATTCGCCTGTGCGATCCGCAGTGGACGCTGGAGCTGCTGCCGCCCCACCGGCAGGCGACCGCCCTGCCGGTGATCGCGCCGATGAAGGTGATCTCCGCGCCCGGCCGCCGCGAGCTTGCCCGGCTGCTGTCCTTCTTCGAGCGGGACACAGGCCGCCCGGCCGTCAGCTACCGCGAGGTCGGCGAGGGGGCCGCCTGCTTCTGGGCCTTCGACCTTGCCGAGTGCCTCTGGAAGATGCAGCAGGGCCGGCCGGTCTACGAGGACTTCGACGGTGACGGCAAGCTCCGCACCATGGACCAGGTCACCACTCGCCCATGGCCGGGCGACGTCCCCTACGCAGACCTGATGGCGCTGGCCCTGCGCAGGATGATGGCCGAGCGTGGCGCCGCGTTCATCTCGCCGCTCCCCCCTGCGGCGGACGGCACCGTGCCCGACGCGGTCTTTCACTGGGGCGGCGACGACGAGGGCAATCCGGAGGTGTCGATTCCCGCCGCCGAGTTCATGGCCGACCTGGGGCTGCCCTACCATATCAACATCATGCCGCACCCGCCGGGAGAGCATCCGCTGCCGCCCGAGCGTTTCGAGCGCCTCCGCGAGCTTGGCTGCGAGCGCAGCCTGCACTTCAACTTCATCGAGGCCGTCGAGCACCCGTACGCCTTCACGAAGGCCGACCTCGCCCGGCAGGTCGACGACTACCTCGCGGCCTACGGCGAGATGCCCGTGTGCACGGTCTTCCACTGGACCTCGTGGACGGGCTGGGCCGAGCCCGCGCGCTGGCTCAGCGAGCTGGGCCTGCGCGGTGACAACAACCGCATCCACCGGCGCTATCCGCCCCTCAACCCCACCAACCGCGTCGCCTACGCATTCGGCACCGCCTGGCCCCTTCACTACTACGACGACTGGCGGCACGGGAATGCGCGCATCGAGTTCGTCAGCCTGCCCATCTGCGGCTATGAGCTCGGGCACCGGCAGGGCGAGCCCGAGCCCAGCCAGCTCCACTGCGCCATCGAGCAGGCCGCCTTCTGGGGCCTGACCATGAGCCTGTTCTTCCATCCGATTCGCCTCACGGAGGACGCCCCCCGCGAGGCGGTCCGTGAGGCTCTGGCGCACATCGACCGGCTCGGCCTCAACGCCCTGCACCTCGGCACCGACGAGTTGTGTGAGTGGTGGCATCAGCGCGATGCCTCCGCCATCGAGTCCGTCGAGCGCAGCGACGGCGAGGTCCGCCTATCGGTGCGCTCGGGGAGCCCCCGCGGCTGCGTGGTCCAGATGCTCGCACCCGAGGATGGCGATCCGGCGGTTGAGGTCAACGGTCAGCCGGCCGAAACCGTCGTCCGCGAGCAGCACGGCGCTCGGTGGCTGTCGGTGGCTCTGCCGCCGGGGCGCTCGGAGGCGATCGTGCGCCGGCCGATGGCGGCGCGCGAGGAGCACGAATGACGGTCCAGGCCACCACCAAGCGTCTGGAGGTCTGCATCATCGTCGTAGAGGGCGCGCCCTCATCGACGAGCCGGTCATCGCGCTGGGAGCGGACGGGCGGGCCGTGGCGTTCTGGGACCACGGCTCGATGCGCTGCGCCACGCTCGAGCCCATCCACCGGCGCGTGCGGCTGGAGTCGGGAGAGAGCCGGTCGGCGTCGGTCACATGCACTGCACTGAGCACCGAGCGATACTGGGTCAATGCGCCCAGCAGAGGGAGGACCACCATGAACGATGCACTTCGCGACGAGCTGGTTGCAGAGATGGAGGCCATTCAGACCGTTGACTGCCACTCGCACACCGCCCTGCGCGCGAAGTACTACGAGGCGGGGCCGAGGTCGCTGTTCACGATCAGCTCATACTTCGACCGCGACATCCAGAGCGTTACCGGCAGGGGCACGCAGGAGCTCTACGAGGGCTGTGAGACCGACGAGCAGCGCTGGGAGCGCCTCAAGCCCGTGCTGGCGAAGGCGCGCAATGTCTCCTACTGGCGCCACAACCTGGTGGCCTTCAAGGCCCTGTTCGACCTCCGCGACGATGAGCTGACCGACGGCAACTGGAGCGCGCTCAACGACGCCATCCGCGAGCGAACCGCGGACCCGGACTGGTACCATCACGTGACGGTCAACGTCTGCAACCTGCGCACGCAGGCACGGAACGTCCCCTGGTTCGAGGACTGGGAGCCCGAGTACTTCACGGCGATCCTGCGCATGGAGCGCGCGCTGGATCTCTGGAAGGAGGAGACGCGGCGCGAACTCGAGGAGCACCTCGACTGCTCCATCACCGACCTGGACTCGTGCAAGGAGGCCATCGCCGCCCTGGCCGAGGAATACCAGGGCCGGGGCGCACGGGGCATCAAGCTCGCCCACGCCTACCGCCGGACGCTGCACTCGGAGCGCGTCAGCGCCGTGGTGGCCTCCGCGATCTACGACCGCGCCCTGCGCGGCAAGCGGCCCTCGGCCGCGGAGATCAAGCAGCTCGAGGATCACATCATCTTCTTCCTGGCGGGCCTCTGCGCCGAGACCGGCCTGATCTTCGACATGCACACCGGCGTGCAGACCAACTGGGGGCGCATACCCGACTCCGACCCGCTCCTGCTCCTGCCGCTGATCCACGCCCACAGGTCCGTGCGCTTCAATCTCTACCACGCCGGCTACCCCTACAGCCGCGAGATGGGGATGCTGGGCAAGCATTGTCCGAACGTCTGGCTGAACATGGCGTGGGTGTACGTCATCACCATGGAGGGCGGCCGGCGGTCGCTGAGCGAGTGGATCGACCTGGTGCCGGGCTATCGCCTGCTGGGCTTCGGCTCGGACGTGGGCTGGCCCGAGCTGATCTACGGCCACCTGCTGATGGCGCGCTCGTGCATCGCGGACGTGCTGGCCGAGAAGGTGCAGCGCGACTTCCTCAGCCGCCGCGCGGCGATGGACCTCGCCCGCATGATGCTGCACGACAATGCCGTTGAGCTCTACGGGCTCGAGTAGCCCGCACACCCGACGCGCGGGAGGGAGCAATCCGATGGAACTGGTACTTCAGCCGGTCTGCTTCGAGGGCATCGACTGGCAGAGCCGTGCGAAGCTTGGGATGGAGCTGCGCCCGACGCCGCTGGAGTGGGCGCGCGAGCGCCTGCCCGAGCTGAAGGCCGCCGTCACGGACGTGCAGTGGCGCGATCTGCTGGTAATCGACGCCGTGGAGGAGGGCGCGCGGCTGATCGACGCCGCGCGGGAGTGCGACGCCGTGGTGGCGCTCTCGACGGAGCTGCTGGTGGTCATCGAGACCGCGCAGGCCCTGAACGCGGTACACGTCCCGGTGATCATCGCGGGGCGGGAGAACGTCCCGGGTCCGTTCTTCGCCGATGTCTACGGAGCACTGAAGTCCGACGGCCGCGACGTCTATCTGGCGATCAACGCCGCGGACCTGCAGAGCCAGGTCACCGTCCTGCGCGCCCAGAAGATGCTGCGCAACACCCGCGCGCTCGTGATCGGCGAAGGCTGGCCGTCGTTCTCGCAGGTGGGCAACCCCGACTCGCCGCGGGTCGTCGAGGAGGCGCTGGGGGTAGAGATCGTGCAGCGCAGCATCGACGACCTGCGCGCGCGGTGGGAGTCCGCGGACGAGGATGCGGCCGCGGAGATCGCCCGCCAGTGGCTGGAGAACGCGGCGGAGGTGGACGACTCCGCGCGCCGGGACATCGAACAGTGCGCGAAGATGTACCTGGCCATGGACGCGCTGATCGAGGAGACCGGCTCCAACGCGATGACGGTGAACTGCCGCGCGTGGGACCTCATCTCGTGTGAGGAGTTCGGCGCCTTCTACTCCCCGTGCATGGGCCTGACGCACCTGCGCTGGCGCGGCATCCCGGCGGCCTGCGAGGCCGACGTCTGCGCGCTGATGAGCATGTGCGTCCTCAACTACGTGACGGGGGCGCCTGCCTTCCTGGGCAACATCGGGCAGATTCTGCCGGAGCGCGAAGCCGTGCGCATCGGCGGCCATGCGGCCTGCACGGTGGACATGGAGGGAGAGGGCGGCCCACTGGAGGGCTACCACCTGCGCGACTACGGCGGGCGTGGCGGCGTCGCGTCCTATCTGCCGATCGAGGCGGGGCAGCCGGTGACGATCGCGCGTTTCGACAAGCACTTCCGCGAGCTGTCGCTGGCGGCGGGGGAGACGAACCGGACCGAGCAGGGCTTCGAGGTGGCGCTGGGAGACGTGTCCGACTTCATGCACCGCTGCCTCGTCGGCGACCACTACATCGTCGCCTACGGGGATCACGTGGAGCCGATCTCGCGCCTGTGTGAGCGCTTGGGCATCGATGCGCTGATTCCGGCCTCAGGCGGCTCGTGAACGGCCGTACGCGGGGCAGCGCCCTCCGTGAGGAGGGCGCTGCAATGGACTGGCGGGCCATAGAGTACGACTTCGCAAACTTCCTGCGGAGTGAGGAGTGTCGTGAACTGGCCGAAGCCATCTCCTGGCCGGGAGCGTGCGTTCCGGAGACCGTTCCTTCCGTCTCCCCCTACTGGATGAACTGCGCAACTGGATGGCCGGTGAGGAGTAGAGGGAACTGGCCCAGGCTGTGTAGCGCCGCGCGCCCGACGGGCGGCAACGCCGGTCTTCCTGCACACCTGGGCCACGGTCGTCCGGTGGGCGACCCCCGCGTCCGCGTGCCTCAACCTGGTCATGGCCTGCTCGGCGGCGTGCCGCCCCCTGGTCATCCATGCTGGCCCTCGCCATCGCGCCCAGATGCCACTCGCTCCAGCACAGCACCTGGCCCCGTCTGTGAGGGGCAGGCCGGCGGCGCACATGCCCCGATTGCTCTACGGTAGCACGGCGGGCGAGGAGGCAGGACAAGAGGGTGCCCCAACCAGATCCCTCCTCATGACAAGTAGCGAAGTGGCCGCAGAAGGGTCTTCATCGGAGCCTGGGCGTCATGGGGGACGCCTGGGTGCCCTGTACGCCGCCACAAGACCGACCGCTTCACCTCAGCGTCCGCCACAGGAAGGCGATTTCGGCTCCCATGTCGGATCATCCAGTGTAGCGTGCAGTCGGTGTGTGCTACGGCGCCTCAACCGTCAGCACACCGAGAGAGGATACCTGGATGACACGGCCTGGTTCGGTCTTACTGCTCTCGCTTGCGGTCTGCCTTCCGCCGGCCTCCCCGGACGTTGCTTACCCGATGTGGTCCGGGCCGATCCAGAATGTCTCCAACACGCCGGGCTACAATGACCTCCTCCCCCAGGTGACCTCCGCCGGGCAGGTGGTGTGGCTGGGGAGAGACGGCGCTGACTACGATATCTTCTTCTGGGACGGGAACCAGGTGTGGCAGCTCACGAAGAACGACTACGAGGACGGTTATGCTCAGATCAGCGGCGCTTGGGTCACGTGGCACGGCCGTGGCGCGGATGGGACCGCCGAGGTCTACCGCGCGTATGTCCCTGAGCCGGGGAGCCTGACTCAGGGCGCAGTTCGTCAGACCGTCGAGGTACCGCTTGCCTCCCCCCTCGTGCTCGAGTAGCCCCCACTCTCGCGAGGGCCTCAGGATCGGCACTCACAGACCAGGTACGCATCGAGTGTGGCGCGACTGGCGTTGCCGCCAGCCGCATGATCCCACCACTGCGCTTCCCTGGGTCAGGTCGTCCCGGAAGAGGAGCCAAGGGGGCCGTGCCAACTCGCCAGATTGTCTCCTGTGTGGCGAGAGTGTTATTAGGGTGCTGGCTCCCCGGGCCGGATTCGAACCAGCAACCTAATGGTTAACAGCCATCCGCTCTACCATTGAGCTACCGGGGAGCGCTGCAGGGACAATATAGCAGAAAGCCCGCCCCCTGTAAACCCCCGCTGGGCTCCTCGCAGTTCCTGTCGCGCCGGGTGCGCAACACCATCACCCACGGGTGGCGGCCGTCCGGTCTCCGCCGTTCCCGTGCCCGCCATCCCCAGGCGGCCAGCCCTCTCCGCGGGCGCGGAGGTCGCCGCTCGCGCGTGCTCGAATGGACGTCGCACCGAGCCGGCAATCCCAACCCACCGCAGGAGGCAGCCGAGATGGAGCCACCCGCCCAGCACAGCCACGACGAGCAGACGCTGGAGCATCTGGGCCGACTCTACGCCCCGGAGCGGCGTGAGTTCGCTTTCGACGGCGGCGGCCCGGACGATGTCCGGGGCTGGCAGGAGCGCGCCAGGCCGGCGCTCAGGCGACTGCTGGGGCTTGAGCGCATGGAGCGCGAGCTGGCCGGGCACGAGCCGCGCGTAGAGCTGGACAGGGCGCAGGATGCGGGCGAGTTCAGCCGGCGGCTCGGACGCATCGAGACCGAGCCGGGCTGGTGGATGGAGTTCTGGCTGCTGAGGCCGCTCGGCGATGGGCCATTCCCGCTCGCCGTCATGCCACACGGCCACGAGGGGCGCGGCCACGACACCTACGCGGGCGTGCATGCCGGTGATGAGCGGCGCATCAGGCGCATCGGGGAGCTGGACGCCGACGTGGCCGTCCAGGCGGCTCAGCGTGGCTTCCTCAGCATCGCGGTCAACGCGCGCGGATTCGACGCCAACTGCATCCCGGACCTCAACGAGCGCCACGACGGGCGCGACTGCCACAGCGAGCTGATCCACGCGCTGCTGGCGGGCCGGACGGCCATGGGCGAGCGCGTCTGGGACCTCGAACGCGTCATCGACTGGGCGACGTCGCTGCCCGAGATCGCGGCGGATCGCGTCCTGATGATGGGCAACTCGGGTGGCGGCATGGCGACGACCTACGCCGCGGCCTGCGACACGCGCGTGAGCGTCGCGGTGCCGAGCTGCTCGTTCTGCACCTTCGTGGGCGCGAACGGCCTGGCCCATCACTGTGACTGCAACGCGGTGCCGGGAATCTACCGCTTTGGGGAGTTCTGGGACGTAGCGGGCCTGATCGCACCGAGGCATCTGCTCATCGTCAACGGTCGCGAGGACACGCTCTTCCCTGTCTCAGAGGTCGAGCGTGCGGTCGAGGGCGTGCAGAGGATCTACCACGCCGCGGGGATGCCCGAACGCTTCGAGCATCGCTGGGGCCGCGAGGGCCATCGGTTCTACGCCCATCTGATGTGGCCGTTCATTCTGCGGGCAGTGGCGCCCGACGACTGAGACGCCGGTCAGTCATCCGCGGGGTCCGTGACGCCGGCCTCAATGACCTCGAAGCGGCACGGACGGCCGTCCGCGTTCAGGTAGACCTCGGCGATGTCGAAGCGATGGCGCACATCGCCCAGGCGCCTGGCGCGCATGTAAGCTCGGCCGCAGTACAGGATGCGCCGGCGTTTCTCGCGCGTCAGCGTCGATGAGGGACGGATCGGCGAGCCGTCGCGGCGCGAGCGCACCTCGACGAACACGAGCGTGCGGTCATGTTCGGCCACGATGTCGATCTCGTCGGGGCCGACCTCGACGTTGCGGCCGAGGATGTGGTAGCCCAGCCGCGTGAGGTTGGCGGCCGCGTAGTCCTCGGCGCGCCAGCCGGTCCGGTGGCGCTCGCCGCCACCCGAGCCCAGCCAACTCTCTGCAGCAGCGCTGCTGCTCCACCACTCGCGAGCTGTGGCGCCGACCGCCGCAGCCCACCGCGCGATGCGCCGCCACAGGCTCATCGCAGCACGACCTCCATGCCGTCGATGGCGACCTGGACCTCAACATCGCGCTCCGCGGCGTACTCCTCGATCTTGCGCACCGCGTCCGCGCCGCCGCTGACGATCTGGTCGCCGCAGTGGGTGACGATCATCCTGGGCACGCCCAGCTTGCGGCACCACGTGAGCTGGGTGCGCACCGGGGTGTGGCCGATCAGCTCGCCGGTGTCCTTCTGCCTGCGCACGAAGTTGCCGTCGATGGTCGCGCCGTCGCCGATGTAGACCTTGCAGCCCATAAGCGCGGCCTCGCGGTCCTGGATGTACACCACGTCGGGCGCGTAGAAGACGGTCACTACGCCCGCGGAGATGCGAAACCCCACCGCCGGGCAGCTTGTGGAGTGCTGGACCGGGAAGGACTCGACCGTAATGGCACCGATGGTGACGGGCTCTCGGTGCTCGATGGTGCGCCGGTCGCCGATGGGCCAGTCGGCCATCTCCCCCCAGGCCTCGGGAGGTGCATAGACCGGGTCTGAGACGCCATCCTTGAGGCCCAGGGCATGATCGCGGTGGCAGTGGGTGACGAAGAGCGCCTGCTGCCACGTCTCCCCGCACCGGCCCAGCCAGTCCTCCCCGCAGTCGATGCGGATGGAGCTGCCCCGGTAGGTCACGAGCGTGGAGGTGTGCATGCGATGCTCGTCGGTCTGCGCCTCGATGCAGCCCTTGGTGCCGAGGAATGTCAGCTTCATGAGTGGAGGCATTCGCCGCAGGGCCTATGAGGCCTTCTGGCGCCTCGCACGGTCGCGATGGCCGCACAGGAACTGAGGCGCCGAAGACAGCCTGCGGGTCCACGCGCGGACCATTTCGAGCGCGTGACCGGTCGTTGACAGTCCGTGGTGTTTCTGGTAGGGTATACTCGACCCAGGCGAGACAGGTTTGGGCGGGGCTGTAGCTCAGCGGTTCAGAGTGCCAGCCTGTCAAGCTGGAAGTCGCGGGTTCAAATCCCGTCAGCCCCGCCATACGGAACGCAGAGGCCCTTCTGCCAACCAGCAGAAGGGTTTTCTGTATGTGGCCCTTAGCCTCTCGCCATCGAAGGTGGAGCTTAGCAGCAGCACGTCGAGCAACTTGCGTCGCTTCTCCTGCGACTGCGTGAGCCAGAGGTCGTATGGTCGCTGCGCCGGGCCGAGAAGCTGTGAGCCCGCATCGAGGTAGAAGTCGTTCGCGTTCTCGTGCGCCTCGATGCTCCTCAGCAGCGCGTTCCTCTCGCCCCGCCACTTGTCCGCGACCCGCTGCCACTGGTCTTCCGTGATACGCCCGTCGAGCCGCTCTTCATAAGCCTGGTCAAGTCGCCGCTGCAGGCGCTTGACCTCCGATTGCAGACGGTCGATCTGGGCGTCGTGGTAGGCCTTCTCGTCTCCGTGGCTCTCCTTCAGCGCGGCGATGGCCCACTCCGCTACCTCTTCGTCGATCTCCACGGCCTGCACGAGCTCGTCCAGGAGGGCTTCGAGACGGTCCTCGCGGATCAGTTGCGGCTCGCAATTGCCCCGCGCGCCGGTGCAGTGGTAGTAGACGTATCGGCCATTGTGCAGGCCGGCGGTGATCGAGCAGCCGCAGTAAGCGCACGTCATGGGGCCGGTGTAGGCGAAGGTCCGCTTGCGCCTCTCGACGCCGTGATGTCCTTCGTCGAGCGCCTCCTGCACCCGCTGGAAGAGGTCCTCGGACACCAGCGGCGTTCTTCGAGCACTGGGGCATCGGGCTCGTGGACGTGGAGGATCTGATCGGTTACCACTACGTCCTGCTGGTCCCGGTGCATCCATTGCTGGAGGAGTTCGTAGAGATCCCCGCCCTGCCCGGCGCGACGGCCGGTCCACCGGAGGGGCGCCGGTTCAGGATCGGCGACAACCCCATTGTCTTCGCCGACACGAGCGAGGGCGGCGAGGAGGGCGTATACCACGTATCTGGTGCGGTCTATGTCACCCCGTGAATAGCGGCTCAGCCAGGTTGCCGGGAGACTGGCCTGCGGCGGTCCGCCGTGCCGGTGCCACTGCGCTCTGCGGGGCCCGGGAAGCTCCCGGCTCCTGGCTTCGCTCCGCCACCCGCCCCTGTCGTCCACCCATCGGCCCGTCCGCGTGTCATGATCGTGGACCGCGAGCTTCACTTCGTCCCGGCACGTTCCCCGTGGGCGCATCATCAGCCGCGTCCAGCGGCAACGGCCACCACGAGGGGTGAGCCGGGAAGGCCCCCGCCATGAACATTCTCCGCGCTTCAGGCGTTTGTGCTCCGGGAAGCGGCAGGTGGCGGGCTTTTCGCGCAGGCGCTGAATACAGGGCTGCCCGGAGTAGCATGAAGCCGACCACACCTGTTGTCCTCGCCCTGGTGGCGACGATCGCCATCTCACACGCGGCGCCCGTCCTGCCCTATGAGCAGGCCGAGTGGGACGTTCCCGAGAGTGCCATCGACAGGCATGTGCGGGCGGCACTGGACGAGCGGGGGATTACGCCTGCTCTGCCCTGCTCCGACGCGGTCTTCATCCGGCGCGTCTACATCGACCTCACCGGCGCGCTGCCCGAACCCGAGGTGGTGACCGAGTTCCTCGCCAGCACATCCCCCGACAAGCGCTCGGCGCTCATCGACCGGCTCCTCGCGTCCGAGGAGTTCGTGGACTACGCGACGCTGAAGTGGTGCGATGTGCTGCGCGTGAAGGCGGAGTTCCCCATCAACCTCTGGCCGAACGCCGTGCAGGCCTACCACCGCTGGGTTCACGACGCCATCCGCGAGAACATGCCGTACGATGGGTTCGCCCGCGAGCTTCTGACCTCGAGTGGCAGCAACTTCCGAGTCCCGCCGGTCAACTTCTACCGCGCCATGCAGGGACACGAGCCCTCCACCATCGCCTCGGCGGTCGCCCTGACCTTCATGGGAGCGCGCTACGAGGACTGGCCCGAGCAGCAGCGGAAGAACCTCGCCGCATTCTTCTCGCGCCTGGCCTTCAAGGGCACCGCCGAGTGGAAGGAGGAGGTCGTTTACGTCGATCCCGCGCCCTGCGACGCATTCGACGCGACCTTCCCCGACGGCACCACGGTGCGCATCGAGCCCGATCAGGACCCGCGCGAGGTCTTCGCCGACTGGCTCATTTCCGAGGACAGCCCCTGGTTCGCCCGGACCGCGGTCAACCGCGTGTGGTACTGGCTGATGGGCCGCGGCATCATCCACGAGCCGGACGACATCAGGCCCGACAATCCGCCCTCGAACCCCGAGCTGCTGGCCTATCTCGAGAGCGCTCTGGTGGAGGCGGAGTGGGACCTGCGAGAGATCTACCGCCTCATTCTGAACTCGCGGACCTATCAACAGTCATCGATAGCGCAGACTGACGATCCGGACGCGGAGGCGTTGTTCGCGCACTGCCTCGTGCGGCGACTGGACGCGGAGGTGCTCATCGACGCGCTGTGCTGGTTCGGCGGCGATGGCGAGACATATTCGAGTATGATCCCGGAGCCGTTTACGTGGATTCCGGAGTACCACCGAACCGTCGAGCTTGCGGATGGCAGCATCAGCAGCCAATTCCTGGAGATGTTCGGACGCCCGTCGCGGGACACGGGCCTGGCGTCCGAGCGCAACAACGAGCCGAACCAGGGCCAGTGCCTGCAGCTCCTGAACGCGAGGGACGTCCACCGCCGAATCGCGCAGAGCCGGAAGCTTCGGCAGATATTGAGACGCTCGCGGGGCAAGCCCGGCGAGCTGATGCGCCTGCTGTACCTGACGCTGCTATCACGCGAGCCGACCGGGCAGGAGTTGGCGGCCGCCGCGCAGTACGCGCAGAGCGCCGGTTTGAAGCCCTATGACGTCATCGTGGACGTGGCGTGGGCGCTGGTCAACAGCAAGGAGTTCCTGTACCGGCACTAGGGACGCGGCGCCGGCTGCGAGCGCAGCCGTGTCAGATGCAGGACGAGGTCGTGACTGCGAAGGGGCGACAGACGATGGGCGGCATGAGCCGTCGGGAAGCGCTGAAGCTGGGTCTGCTCGGCGCCGCGGGGCTCACCTTCGGGCTTGGCGCGGGGCGATCCGCGAATGCGGCTGCGCCTGCTGCTTCGCCTGGCACAGCCGCGCAGGGCGCGGCTCCGGAGGCCAAGGCGAAGTCGGTCATTCAGATCTGGATGTGGGGCGGCCCAGCGCACACGGACACGTTCGACCCGAAGCCCGACGCAGGCTACGACTACACCGGCCCGCTGAACGAGACGATCCCCACCAACGTGGACGGGATCCGTGTGAACGCGACGATCCCCCTGCTCGCCGGGCAGGCGGACAAGTACGCAATCATCCGCAGCATGACCCACGGCGTGAACGCGCACGAGACCGCGTCGTACATCGTGCAGACGGGGCGCTGGCCCGGCCGGCTGGTCTTCCCGTGCGCCGGAGCGGTCGTCTCGGTCTTCAGGGGCTACGATCACGGTTACGACGGGATCGTCGCACCCTACATCGTGCTCACGCAGCCCCAGGGCCGCTTCTCGGAGGCCGGCTTCCTCGGGCAGAAGTACAAGCCCTTCGCCACGGGCGGCGATCCCGCGAAGGAGCGCTTCGAGGTCGAGGGGATCGTCGCGCCCGGGATCACGGACGAGCGGCAGCTCGCACGGCGCGAACTGCTCGCCTCGCTGGACAGCCTGGGGCGCGCGATGCCCGGCAATCGGCACTTCGCCGTGCTCGAGGAGGCACAGGAGAGCGCCTTCGACCTGATACTGGGCGAGGCCCGCGACCTGTTCGATCTCAACAACGAGGGCGAGGAGCTGCGCGAGCAGTACGGGCGCAATACCTTCGGCCAGTCCTGCCTGATGGCTCGCAGGCTGGTGGAGGCGGGCGTGCCGTACGTCACGATCAACTACAAGGGCTGGGACACCCACAAGCAGCACTTCGAGACGATGAAGCGGAAGCTGCCTGAGATGGATCAGGGCATGGCGACGCTGCTGCAGGACCTCTCGGAGCGCGGGCTGCTGGACACCACGATCATCTGGTGGAGCGGCGAGTTCGGCCGGACACCGCGGGTCATGTGGGCGCCCCCGTGGAACGGCGGCCGCGGCCACTACGGCGCATGCTTCTCGGCGGTGCTTGCCGGTGGCGGGTTCAAGGGCGGACAGGTGGTCGGCGCCTCGGATGAGAAGGGCGAGCAGGTCGTGGAGCGGCCGGTCTACCCGATCGACCTGATCGGGAGCATCTACGAGCTGATGGGGATCGACCCCACGGGACCGCTGCCCAACGCGCGCGGGCTGGACGCGTCCGTGCTTCCGTTCGGCGAAGAGGGCGTGAAGTCAGGCGGTCTTCTGCGGGAGATCATGTAGTCCAAGGAGTTCAGCGGTGAGGATGCCGAGACTGAGTGCCATCGTGGCGGCGATCCTGTGCGCGGCGGCCGCGTGGGGGCAGCGGGGCGACGCACACATCGGCTACGTCTACCCGGCCGGCGGGCAGCAGGGAACGACATTCGCGGTCACGATCGGCGGGCAGAACCTCCGCGGCCCCGAGCAGGTGCTGGTGTCGGGTGAGGGCGTTAGCGGCGAGGTGGTCGAGTGGGCGCCCCCCCTGCGAGGCAACAACCGGGGCATCGTTGCCAGGCACATCAGGGAGCTAATCAGGTTCCGCATGGCGGAGCTCGCGGCTCAGAACGGCCGCGGTGAGGCCCCCGATGCGGATGAGCTTGCCGCCAGAAGGGCGAAGCTGGAGGAGCTGCCTGATCATCCGCTGGCGCGAGGTCTCGACGAACTGAGCCTGGTCGAGCTGACCGACCGCTCGCGGATGCTCTTCAACCCCAAGGAGCAGGAGAACTCCCAGCTTGCCGAGACGGTGTACCTGGAGGTGACCATCGCCCCCGATGCGCCTCCCGGAGATCGGGAGCTTCGACTCGCGACCAAGTGGGGTCTGAGCAACCCGATGGTCTTCCAGGTGGGGCTGCTGCCCGAGACGCGCGAACGGGAGCCCAATGACCCCGCCCCGTCGAGGAACCCGCGCCTCGACGGGCTTCGCGAGAAGCCCGATCCGCTGCAGCTTCCCGTGTTGATCAACGGGCAGATCATGCCCGGTGACGTGGACCGCTTCCGCTTCATCGCCGAGGAGGGCGACCGGCTCGTCGTGCAGGCTCAGGCGCGCCACCTCGTCCCGTACCTCGCGGACGCCGTCCCCGGCTGGTTCCAGGCCACCGTGGCCCTCTTCGACGCGCAGGGCCGCGAGCTGGCCTTCCAGGATGAATACCTCTTCAACCCTGACCCGGTGCTCTACTACGAGGTCCCCGCCGGCGGGGAGTACCAACTGGAGATCCGCGACGCGATCTACCGTGGCCGTCAGGACTTCGTCTACCGCGTCTCCGTCGGCGAGCTTCCGTTCATCGCGTCGATGTTCCCGCTGGGGGGGCAGGTTGGCGTGCCGACGAGGGTCTCCGTCGGCGGATGGCACCTGCCCGCGCAGGAGGTGACGCTGGATACCGAGGTGGAGGCCGGTCGCATCCATCGGGTCCAATGGGAGTGCTCGACCGGCTTGTGCAACCCGGTGCTCTACATGGTGGACGATCTGCCTGAATGCGACGAGGCCGAGCCGAATGACACCGCGAACGATGCCGGTCAGGTTGCGCTTCCGCAGGTCGTCAACGGTCGCATCGACGAGCCCGGGGACGTGGACATGTTCAGCTTCGAGGGACACGGGGGACAGACGGTCGTCGCAGAGGTCTTCGGGCGCAGGCTGAACTCGCCGATAGACTCGCTGGTGCGACTGATGGACGCCTCGGGGAGGGTGCTCGCGTGGAACGACGATTACATGGAGAAGGATGGCCACCTACACATGGGCCCGGGACTCCTCACCCACTATGCGGACTCGTATCTGTTGGCGGAGCTGCCCACCGATGGCACCTACCGCATCGAGCTGTCTGATACTCAGGGCCAGGGCGGCGAGGCGTGGGGCTACCGCCTGCGGCTCAGCCCCCCGCAGCCCGACTTCGCGCTGCGCGTGACGCCCCCCAGCCTCGTGCTTGAGGCGGGCCGATCCGCCGCGCTTTCGGTGCACGCCAGACGCAGTCAGGGCTTCGAGGGGCCGATCGATGTCACGCTGGTCGATCCGCCGGCCGGCTTCACCATCGAGGGCGGGCACATCCCGGAAGGCCGGGGATGTGTGCGCATGACAGTGACCGCCCCGAAGAGCGCCGGCGCCGGGGCGATCGCGCTGGAGTTCGCCGGGCACGCGGAGATCAACGGAGAGACCGTCAGCCGCGTGGCGACGCCCGCGGAGAATCAGATGCAGGCATTCCTCTGGCGCCACCTGGTGCCCGCGGAGGAGCTGGTGGCCACCGTCAGGGGCGCCAGGCGCTGGATGCCGTCCTTTGAGGTGGCCTGCGAGCCGCCGCTGCTGATCCCGAGCGGCGGTACCGCCGAGTTACCGGTGAGAATTGCGGGTAATATGCCGGAGAAGGCGACGCCGCATCTGTCCTTGAGCCGCCCGCCGGACGGTATCTCGCTCAAGGAGTTCTCTCAGACTGAGGGTGAGCTGAGCCTGGTCATCGAGGCCAGCGAGAGCGCGCTTGAGCCGGGGTATGTCGATAACCTGATCGTGGACATCGAGGTCGCCTTTGAGCGCGAGGGTGAGGACGGGAAGCTCAGAACGTGGAAGGCGCCGCTGGGTGTGCTTCAGGCGGTCCCCTTCGAGATCGTGGCGCAGTGACACCGCCGGCCGGACCCTAACGACGCACTGAGCCCAACGGTAAGGAGCGCGGCATGAAAGCAACAGCCTCGAGAGAGTCCGGGCCGGACATGCAGGTGCACGAGATCCAGCGGGACGGCATGTGCGAGCTTTTCGTGACCCATGCGGGGGCGGGCATTGAGGGCCTGGAGCCGATGGCCCGCGAGCTGATGGCGGACTGGGGGACGGAGGTCGTGTGTGGGGAGTGCTTCACAGGCCCTCTGACGGGGCTCGAGCGCCCCGGCGCGGCGGCACTGGCGAACCTGATCGACCTCCCGCTGACGTGGGTCTTCGGAGGGAGTGGGGGCGACGGCCTCGGTGGAGTTCACCTGCGCGCGGTGAGCGGCGGCTGTGCGCGGATGCTGGAGCTTGACGGAGTGCCGCTCGGTATGCTCGTCGAGGGCGCCCACGCGGATGAGGTCCTCCTGGCCGGCATCCACTGCACGGATGTCACCGCGTCGCGGACCGAGCAGGCGCGCGCGAGCTTCGAGCGCATCGAGGAGGGGCTGGAACTCGCGGGCATGGACTACAGCCATGTGGTGCGGACCTGGCTCTACCTCGACGATATCCTCTCGTGGTACGGTGACTTCAACGGCGTGCGCACGGCCTTCTACACCGAACGCGGGGTCTTCGACCGCCTGGTTCCGGCCAGCACGGGGATCGGTGGGAGCAACCCGTTCGGCGCAGCCATGATGGCCGGAGCGTATGCGGTACGGCCCAAGTCGCCCGGCGTGACGATCGAGGCCGTGCCATCGCCGCTACAGTGCCCGGCACTGGATTACGGCAGCTCATTCAGCCGCGCGGTCGAGGTCACGATGCCGGACATGAGGCGGCTGCTGGTCTCGGGGACCGCGAGCATCGACCCCGACGGCAGGACGGCGCATCGAGGCGATCTAATGGGCCAGACGGCCCTGACCTGCGACGTCATCGAAGCGATCCTCGAGTCCAGGGACATGGGCTGGGAGGACGTGACACGCGCGACCGCCTACGCGCGATTCGCCGAGGACGCCGGCGTGCTCGAGCGCCATTGCGCGGTGAGTGGGATGCCGCGGTTGCCGGTCGTGGTGGCCCAGAACACCGTCTGCCGCGACGACCTGCTCTTCGAGCTGGAGGTGGACGCGGTGCAGGCCCGGTAGTGGCGCAGCGGACGTCGGGCGCTGCGCGACCACATGCAGTAGATCCAGGCCCGGCCGTGACGGCCGGGCCTGTTCGCCTGATCCGGCCGTCGCCGCGATCGCCTCGCGGCGTTGCGTCGAGGGTCCTTTGCGCTCCTGGACGGCCGGTTTCCCCGCGCCGCACGGGAGCAGACCACGCTGTTACGGCCCGCGGCTCGCCGCGCTCTCGTTCCTCGGGGCTAGGGCGCCTGGAGCTGCAGCGGGGCGGCGAACGTGACGGTGAGGTCGATGTGGAACCTGTCCTCGGCGGTCACCTCGCGCCCCGCGTCCTCCATGATCGCCGGGAAGCGGATCTCGAAGACCGGGTTCTCCCACTGGCGGAGGTCCTGGATCACGATATCCGCTGCCGCGCGCAGCTCGATCGTGACCGCATGATCAGTGGCCTTTGCCACCTCGATCCTGGCGCCCTCGCCGGCCCATATCTGGAATGTCTGCTCCTGCTGCTCCTGTGGGAGGCCCGCGATCCGCGGCTCGCCCTGGGGATGTGTGATCAGGACCTCAGCGCCCGCGTACTGCGTCACGGGCAGGAGGATCGAGAGCTGGAGGCCGTTAAGGCGCATGGTCTGGCTCATGGCGAGGTCGTACTCGAGGCGGAGGCCCTGCGGCAGCGGCGTCACGCTCTCCGCAAACTCGATGGCGCCGCCCTCGGTCTTGGGGATCGGGAGGGTGCCGACGATCCGCTTCCCGGCCTGATCCGGCAGGTCGCTGACCTCCGCCGTAGCGGTCTGCTGCGGCGCATGCTGCCAGCCGGGCCCGTGGGCGTTGAGCTCGATCGTGGCCAGCTCCGCGCCGCCTGCGCTGACCCGGACCAGTCCCGTCGTGTCCAGCTTCGCGGTCAGGGCCTCCTGCGCCCATGGCGTGCCCGACGGCACGAGCATGCAGGCGCCGACTAAGACGATCACTACTACCTGGGATCTCCTCACGCTGTCGCCTCCTTGCGCTCAGCGCCGCACGATCTCGAACGGGATGGCGGGCAGTACCCCCAGAGAGACGCGGCTCTTGCGCGCCGGCTGGTCACCCTCGCCGACATCCCGATCGGTGAGAGCCTCGACGATCACGTTGGCCGCGTCGCCCGGCAGAGCGATATTCGCGTCCGCCTTCAGCGTGAGGGTCACGCCGGTGGGCCCGACGGTTGCCTCGCGGAGCGTCACCCCCCTGGGGCGATTGCTGAGCCGGAACCGGACCGCCTCGAGGGGGGTCTGGTCACGATCCGGCAGTGTCCGCGGCGCCTCGATCTTCACCTGCGCGGTCCCACCCGGCGGGATGCGGACGGGAGTGGCGCTGGCCAGACGGGTGCCGGGGACCAGGGGACGCCAGACGACCGGCACGGGCCGGGAGCCCGTAACCGCGACCAGCAGCTCCTGCTTCGGGACGAGGAAGCGCCACAGGAAGGCCTGCATCTGATCCTCGGCGGCCACCGCAGGCCGAGTGACGGTGGCGCCGGCGATCTGCGCCCGACCCTCGACCCGCACGGACAGCACCTGCCGGGGCACGCCCCGAGGTGCGCTGAGCTTCGCCTCGACCGAGTCCTCTCCGGCCGCAATCCGCGCCTGGTTCAGCGCGAAGCCCTCGGGCGCCTCCGCCAACGCCAGGTCGATATCGCCCTCAAAGCCATCCTTGCGCACCGCGTGAACGGTGACCGTCGCGGAGCGCCCGGCGCGCACGTTGATGGTGGAGGGTACCAGGCGCAGAGCGAAATCGGGCCGCGCAGGTCTGAGGTGCAGGCGGTAGGCGTGCGCGTCGCCTCCGTGATGCTGGGCGTCGGATAGCCAGACCTGGTAGGGCCCGTCCTGCGGCAGTTTGGCCCGCACGTACGAGTCGGCCTGGTGCGTGACGAGGCCCATCTCCCGGTCCTTGTGATCGTCATTGAGCGCCACTACGCCTCCGTCGGAGTCGACCAGCCGCAGCACCGAGTCGAGCGGGGAATTCAGCCGGCGCGCGTATACCTCGGCAACGATCTCCTGGCCGGCCCGGCCTTCGAAGCGGAATATGTCCACATCGCCGGGCCGCCCGATGCGGCCGTTGACGGTCACCGGGAACGTGACGTCCTCTGGCTCGCTCGTCTCATCATTGGGCTCGGTCTCAGTGGTCTCCGGCAGCGAATCCACGGCGTATAGGACCTCGTTGCAGAGGCCGTCGTCGCCGACGCGGGCGTGCCGGATGACGTCGCCCCCGGGCCGCGTGTCGAGCTGCAGCGTCGTCACAGGCAGGTTCCATCCCGCGATTGAGGCGACCGTCGGGGTGCCCGCCTGGCCCCCGAGGGGGAAGACATGCGTGACGAAGGGCAGCTCACCCATGGCGATGCGGTACACGAAGTCGTCCCGTCCGCGGTAGATGGCGTCTCGCACCTCAAGTTCGTAGACGCCCGCGGCCGGGACCTCGTAGAGCAGCACCGGGTCGGGGTCGAATCGGTAGTCGTCGATGAACGCCACCTCGTCACCGTCGGGGTCGTACAGGGCCATCGTGGCCTGGCACCAGCCGGGCACGGCGTCGGCCAGGTAAGGGATAAGCCGCCGCGCCTGCAGGCGGATCACGAGCTTCTGGCCCCTACGCGCCCGCAGGCGGATACGGTCCACCTCGCCGGGCATGATCTGGCCGTTGATCAGAATCGGCACGTCCACCACCGGCATGGTGGGGTCGCCGAGCTCCTCTTCGCGGAGCTCCGGCAGCGCACCCACCTGGAAGACCAGCGGGTTGCTCAGGCCCTCCGGTGCCCCGACCCGCAGCTCCCGGTCGCCGGGCGTGGCGTCCGGATCGATGGTGACCTCGAGCACCACATGCTCTGCGATCTGCGCGTTCGGCTGCTTCTTGGGGTCGAAGAGCCTGGTGTGCAGCCGGGCCAGCTCCTTGGGGCTCTTCTCGTCGAGGTCGCGCAGCCACGGATGATCCGGCAGCACGGGCCCGTCCGCCGCCCGCCTGGCGGCTTCGTCCATGGCCCTGACGCTCCATCGCCTCTTCACCAGGTCGCGCAGGAACCACTGCACGTCGCCCAGTTCCTGGTTGCCCAGAGTTCGGACGTACTCCACCACCGAGGCGCGCACTCCTTCTCCGGAGACGCGCACCTCGTCCACATTGCGGAGGGACTGCCCGCCCACCTCGACCGTGAAGGTCGTACCCCGCGCTCCGCCGGCGGGGTAGACATAGCCGATCTGCGGTGCGGCGGCACCCGGTTGGCTCCACGCAATCGCCAGCGAGGCGGCGAAGGCGACCGCGAGCCAGGACCTGCATCGCTCCATGACAACGCCCCTTGGGCTACATGATCTCCGTCAGGCGGCCGGCTGATTCATCGCTGGCGGGCATGACCTTCAGGTCCAGGCCTCGGGGGTTGGGCAATGGGCCGTCCGGGTCGATGCCCATTAGCTGGCATATGCTGCCGAGCAGGTCGCACGGGTAGACGGGCCGCTCCGTCACATGCTCCCCGGTGGCATCCGAGGCGCCGACGACCTGGCCGCCCTTGAACCCGCCGCCGGCCACGACAGCGGAGAAGCACTGGCCGAAGTGATGGCGGCCCCCGTTCCAGGGCGCCTCCCACGCCACCTTGGGGGTACGCCCGAACTCGCCGCTCCACCAGACGATCGTGCTGTCCAGCAGGTCGCGATCGGCCAGGTCCTGCAGCAGCGTCGCCATGCCGGCGTCCATCTGGGGCAGCTTCCAGCGCATGGTCTCGAAGTGCTGCTTGTGCGTGTCCCAGCCCGGGTAGTTGATGGTGACGAACGGCACCCCGGCCTCGACCAGTCGGCGCGCCATCAGGCAGGACTGGCCGAAGGTGTTGCGCCCATAACGCTGGCGCAGCTCGTCGTCCTCCTGCGAGAGGTCGAACAGCTTCCCGGCATCGCCCAGGATCATCTCGTAGGCCTTGGCCTCGCAGGTATCGAGCTGCACCGACTCGGGGTGTTCCGGCATGGCCTGCTTGAGCGAATCGAGCGAGTGCAGCAGCTCGCGGCGCCCGGCCTGGCGCTCGTCCGAGACGTCCCCCGAGACAACGCCCTCCACGGCGAAGCGTTTCGCGTTGGGGTCGCCGCCGGTGGCGAATGGCTTGTAACGCGGACCGAGGAAGCCCGCCTCGTCGAACCGGCCCTGGGGCTTGGTCAGCACTATATAGGGCGGGACGAGGCCCGTGTAACCGCCATCGTAGCCCTTGAACTTCGAAACGATCGCTCCGAGGGACGGGTAGACCAGCCGCCCGCCGGGCCGGTGCCCGGTCTGCGTGATGTACGCGGCGGTCTCGTGACCGTTGATGCCGTGGGTCATGCTGCGGATGATGGAGTACTTGTCGGCCTGCTGGGCGAGTTGCGGCAGCAGCTCGCCGACCTGGATGCCGGGCACGTTCGTGTCGAGCACGCCGTCGAGCGGGCCGGTGTAGTCGTAGCCCGCGTCGGGCTTGGGGTCGAAGGTGTCGGTGTGCGCGGGGCCGCCCCACATCCAGATCTGGATGACCGATTTGGCGCGGGCCTCCGGGCCGGCGGGCTGTGCGAAGGCCGGAATGCGATGCGCGAATGCGAGGCCGGCGGCCCCCCAGAGCATCCACCTCAGCGCGTCGCGGCGGCTCATGCGGTCCTCTCGCTGATCGTCCATGGTGCCCACTTCCCTCGCCTCCCCTCGGCTCAGTGCCGGTACAGGAACTCCATGCTGTTGATGAGCGCCCACGCCAGGTCGATCGCCGCGTTGTGTGAGCTGAGGCCGGGCGTCTGCCAGTAGGCCTCCGCTGCGGCCAGCTCATCCGGCGTGGGCTCGCGCGACAGGAGGGTCAAGTACACCCCGCGGATCAGCTCGGCGCGGTCGCTACCCGCCGCGATGGCGATCCTGCGCAGCCGTATGCTGTCCGCGATCCTGTTGTAGACATCGCTCGAGTTGAGCAGGTACAGCCGCTGCGCGTCCGTGGTCTTGGTGCTGCGCTCGGACTCGAACCCGGTGTCGCGCGGCGGGCGCCCGAACATCTGCAGGAAGGTGCTGGTGATACTGCCGTCCGCCAGCGCGATGGTGCGTTGCTCCTCGGGGATCCACGTGAATGGCTCAGGGATCGGGCTTGTGTAGCTCTGCCCGGTTCCGCCCACCCAGTCGAGGGCGTCGATGAGCACCTCCGCGTCCAATCGGCGCACGGGGTAGCAGGCGAACATGGCCTCCGCGTCGGGGTCGTCGCTGCGCGCAATCGGGGACTGCTGGTAGGTGCGGGAGTTGAGGATCAAACGGAAGAGCTGCCTCAGGTCGTAGTCGGCCGCCACCAGCTCCTCTTCGAGGTAGGCCAGCAGCTCCGGGTTGACGGGCGGGTTGTCCGGCCGGATGTCGTCGGGCTCATGAATGATGCCACGGCCCATCAGCCACGCCCAGAGGCGGTTGGCGATGTTGCGCGTGAACCACGGGTTGTCCGGGGTGATCAGCCAATCAGCGAAGGTCACTCGAGGATCTTCGCCCGGACCGACAGTCACCCTGGTGCCGTCGGGGAAGACCGCCTCGAGTGTGTCCATGGCGGCCGGGTCGGAGTAGACGATCTGCTCCTTCCACTCGTCCGTGCCCTTGAAGGCCACGCGCGAGAAGAACACGGCCATCTGTTCGCGGCGCTCCTCCGGCCAGCTCGCGAAGCGTACCCCCATGAAGGTCAGGGCCACGGCCTCGGCAAGGCCCGCCGGCTCTCGGCTCTGAACCGCGCGGTAGAAGTTCACGGGCGGAACGCGGAAGTTGCTGCCGCTGGACGTCAGCAGCTCCCGCACGAACTGGTCGTACGGCCGGTTCTCCCTGACGGCGTCGCGAATCCAGCGATGGTAGCACTGTACGGCGTTGGGCCACAGGTTGATCGGGAACTCGGCCTTGACCCGCAACAGGTCGCACCACTTGAGCGCCCAGTAGTCGGCGAACTCCTCCCGCTTCAGCAGAGCCTCGATCAGCGTGGCGCGCTTATCGGGGCGATCGTCCTGCAGGAACTCGCGCACATCCGAGGGCTCGGGCAGCGTGCCGATGACGTCCAGGTAGACGCGCCGGATGAAGACCTCATCCGAGCACGGATGAGCGGCCTCAATGCCCCTCTGCTGCAGGGCGGCCAGCACCCGGGTATCCACGCCATTCGCCGGCACGGACCACGTGTCGCTCTCGAATGGACGCGCTGCCTGGGCCTCCGCGGGCCGTCCGCCGTAGACCGCGATGATGACCGCCATTGCCAGCAGCGATGTTCTGATCACGCGCAGCACTCCCGTACGGTTCCGCGGCTTCGCCAGCCCGACGCACGGCTGGGTGCCCGCTCACCTTCGCAGGTGTCTCGTGTCTAGAGTGTACGCCATCCCCGTGGCTGTCAAGGAACAGAACACAGCTTCCGCGTATCGGTTCCGCCCTGAGCACCGCGGCCTGCACTCGCAGCCACCATCGCACCGGCCACCGCGGCTTCGCCACGATGCTCGCGTTCCTCCGGCGAGTGACCTACAGCTTCCATTGAGACCTCAGGGCGGCATACAGAGCTGCTTCAAGGCGAGACTTGGACCGGTAGCGTGCGGCTGCCCGCGTATGGAATGGGAGCGCACCGCTCCGGTGGCAGCGCCGCGGTCTCCGTGTCGGCGACGGGCTTCGTGGCTACGGCACGGGGATCTCGATGCCGAACTTCTTCTCCGCTCGCCACAGCTCGATGTTGCGCTCAATGGCGTCGGTAATGGACAGCGTGATCGTCTCAGTCCTCGCGTTCCAGAGGTCCTGGCCCGCCTGCGCCGACCTCCTGTAGACACGCAGCTCATACTGCCCCGCGTTGAGCCGCGGCCCCGCGGCAGGCCCGTAGGCGGGTGTCTGCCACGCCGCACCGACCTCGCGACGCACCAGCTTCCCGCCCCAGCCACTATTGGGCACGTTGTTCACCTCAGCGATCCGGGTCACCGCGGACTGCGCGATAGCCAGGAACGAATCCCGGTCGATGATGTCGGTCTGCTGGGTGACTCCCTCTCTCGGTGGCCGATGCATCTCAACGAAATACGGGCCCCGGCGCATCATCAGTTGCTTGTTGCAGTCGCCCTTTGCTTCGTAGTACATGGTGTCGTGACCAAGTGAGGTCGGCACAAGCTCGTGCGTTCCCGTCCAGATCATGCCCTGTTTCCACCGCATGTAGCCCTCAGCCCGGTCGTTCCATGGGGTGGTGCCGATCTCGACGCGGTCCATGCGGTCCGCCCCGCGCATGACCCACTGATGGACCTCACCGTCCCGGTTCTGGCAGGCAATGTGCATACTTGATCATTCATGGCCGCTACGAGAAGGTGCGCGAGAGCGGAGTGGTGCGCAGCCAGGCGGTGGCGATCCACGAGGAGTGGATCGAGGGCACCCGCCCCGTGTCATCCGAGAGTTCAGAAAACTCTTGACACAACGGAATCGCCGCGGTGTGCTGACCGTCTCTACCACAAGTGGCGTGTGTGCCCGCTGTAAGACACTTCAAGGGAGGCGTACACCAGTGAGGATGAAGGCGGTCGTATCGAGGCACCGGACGGCGTTGATCGGGCTGGCGGTCGCACTTGTCATCGTCGCGGGCCTGCTGAGTGTGGCGATGGCGCAGCCGGCCCCGCAGCAGGACGACCAGGGGCAGGACGAGGGACGTCGTGGGAGAGACATGAGGCCCTGGATGATGAGGGGTGCCATGGGTGGCGTCGCGATCGCTGTGTCCGAAGACGCGGTCTTCGTGTTTGCGAGGAACACCCTCTACAAGTTCGACGCCGAGACGCTCGAGCTGCTCGCGCAGGCTGAGCTGCCCATGCCGGAGCGCCAGCCGCGGCAGTAGGCGCCCTGAGACGACACAACGATCGCAACAGCGCAGCCGGCCCGCCTCTCCAGGCGGGCCGGCCGCACGTTGGCGGGATGCCCTCGCCCGTCACTGTGCCGGGCCGATGCGGAAGTTGTCTATCCAGTAGACGGTGCCCAGTCCGTTGCCCCCGATGCCGCACCACGCCGGGCGCCTCCTCGTCGGCGTACCACAGTCGCGCCCGCCCCACGATCAGCTCATTGTGGAACGACCAGAGGCCCACGCGCCCCCCGGGCAGCGGGTCGGGGTCTGTGTACTCGAGGGCGACCTGCTTCTCGCACCACAGCCGGATCCGCCCGCCCAGCTTCTCGGCCCGTAGCCTCGACCATCCGCGGTGACCGCTCAGGCCCCCGCTGTTCAGATCGGGCAGCAGCACATCGGCACTCTCGGCGACGACCTCGCCATTACGCACCAGCACGAGCCGCCGGGCTCCGGGCTGCCGGTCATCTCCGGCCTGCCAGCGCAACTCCAGGCAGTTGGCGTCGTCGTCAACCCATGCGCGAAGTGCAACCGATGGTGCCTCAACGGGCTTCACGCTCAACTCAAGCCGACCCGGTAGCTGTCCCAGAACCAGTAGCCGGTCGTGGCGAGCGCCCTGTCGTCGGCGCGCACGTGGAGCGAGAAAGGGTTCGCGCTCTGCTGCGGATCGGCGCCCATCGCACCGACCATGGTATTCTCGAAGCTGCTGCCCGCGGTGGCCCAGGTGCCCATCGCATCGGCGTCGCGTGTGAAGTCATCGGTCATGAATGGCCGGTCAACCGGCTGTAAGAGGGCCTTGCTGGCGACATGCGCGCCGCCGCTCGTCACGCCAGCTCTGCCGCCGAGCGGGGCGTCCCAGGGCTCATCCAGCACCACCTGACCCGCCAGGATCACCCGCACGCCGCCCGTGCGGCGCTGGAGCGTCAGATGCGTGGGACCGGTCACGTCGAGGCGCGCGCCATCGCCGACACGCTCCTGCACACCGCCGGTGAGGCGATAGAGGGCGGCCTCGCCATCGCCAATACGCACCCAGGACAGATCGCCCGTCTCTGTGGCGTCGAAGGCGACGCGAAGCTCACCCTCGTCCCCGATAACTACCGGACAGAGGACACTGTACTCGCCCTCGGCCACCTCATCGAGGAACCGCATGGGCGGGTCTCCCGCAACATGGCATGGGCCGGCAACGGCTGCGAGCAGCACAACGCTCACGAGGAAGTTAGGCCAGTGCACGCCTCGATGCATCAACTTCACCTGACACGCGGCATAATAGGCGCCCGCCGCCCTCGGTGCCCCCGACGCAGGCGATAACATGTGGTGCAGCCATGGCAGGGCTCCCACGCCGGACACGATCGCGCCTGCGGGCCACGCCGCGACCCGCGCGCACCCAATGCGTTCCCTCCCGCAGCCCAAGCTCCTGTAGCGGGCACTCATCAACCGAGACGCACTGGGCTCTGAGTGGATTCCATCTGGCATCGCCTCGCCGCAGACCGCAGCGACCGGCCGCCACTGCGCCGACGGGCAGATGAGACGGCCAGGCTGCGCACGCGGCAGGTGGGCCGGCATCGATCAGCGAAGACCCGGGGCGCGATGAGATGGGGGAGAAGGTCTCCCGACCGATCCTGACCGAGCGGGGTGCAGGCGATGAGACCGCTGTCGCAGGAGCTCAGCCGACCGTCGATCGAGGACCTGGGTGTGCCGCAGGAGCTTGAGCCGCTCTTCCCGCCGGGCGTTGAGCCCGCGCTTGAGGACTGGCGCCTCAGGCGGGCCGAGCTGCTGGCGCGATGGCGTGCGGTCGTCGGAGAGCCGTCCTTCGGCGCCTTCGACCGCGAGCCGGAGGTGATTGACGAGTTCGACGCGCCGGACTTCCACGGCACGATCCTGCGCCAGCCAACCGGCCCCGGGCAGCGTCAGCAGGTGCTGCTCATGGAGCCCCTGGAAGCGCCCGTGTCACCGCTTCCGGGTGCCGTGGTGCCCTACTACCACCCCGATCTAATGGCGGGCTTCGACCTGGCGAGCCGAGCGCCGCTTGCCGAGCGTCCGAACGTGCAGTTCGGCAGGCATCTTGTGCGGCAGGGCTACCGGGTGGTCTGCACCGAGGCGTTCCCCTACAACACGGTGCCGGACCCGGGCTCCGAGGAAGGCTTCGCCTGGTGGCGGGCGGCCGCGGCGAAGCTGCTTGCAGACAACCCGAGCTGGACGGGCATCGGCAAGCTGGTCTGGGATACGAGCCGGGCACTGGACCTGCTGCTGGACCATCCGGACACGGACGCCGACCGCATCCTGGTCATGGGGCACTCGCTCGGGGGCAAGATGGCCTTTTACGCCGCGGCCTTCGACGAGCGCTTCAAGGCCGCCATCTGCTCGGACTTCGGTATCGGCTGGACGTTCACGAACTGGGACGCGCCGTGGTACTTCGGAGAGCAGATACGCCGCGCCGGCTTCAGGCTCAACGGCCATCACGCGCTGGCGCTGATCGCTCCGCGTTCGTTCCTGCTCATCGCCGGGGACGCCGACCGCCCGGAGAGCTGGCAGCACATCAACGAGGCGAGGCGTGTCTACCGACTGCACGGCAGGGAGGACGCGGTGGGCTGCTTCCTGCACATGACCGGGCACCAGCCGACGACTCAGTCCATCGTGACGGCCTACCGCTGGCTGGCGGAGCAGTTCGGCCTGGAGGAGCAGCCCTGGCGGCTTGAGGTGTGACACAGCGCGGGCCGCGGCGGGGGCCGCCTCCGTCTGCCCGCCCGCTATGTGTCGGGGGGAGCTCCCGCGCGCAGGTCCAGCACCTCCCTGACCGCGTCGGCCAGCTCCGGACCGTCGAAGGGCTTCTGGAGGTGGTGAATCTCGGGATCGCTCACGCCGTGGTTGCCGAGCGTCCCTTGCGTGTAGCCCGAGAGGTAGAGCACCGCTATGCCGGGACGCGTCGCGGCAATCCGCCGCGCCACCTCGGCTCCGTTCATCCCCGGCATCACCACGTCGGTGATGAGCAGGTCGATCGCTCCATCGAACTCGTCGCAGACCCTGAGCGCCTCTGCCGGGGACGCCGCTTCGAGCACGCTGTAGCCCTCTGCATCAAGGACTATCGCGACCATCTGCCTGATGACGTCCTCGTCATCCACGACGAGGATAGTCTCGCTGCCTGCTGCTCCGCTCCGGTCCCCGTCCACCAAAGTGATCTCTCTCCTCGTATCCCCCTGGGATTGGCACGCGCAATGGGGCCCGCCGCCGTACCGACATAGGTGGGGTTCGCCGCCCGCCCCCCGCTTTCCCCCCTTTGGTTTCCTACTTTGGCCGCTTGCAGGGCAGGTCAGACAGGAACCGCGCGCTGGAGGGTCCAGGCTGCGGGCCTCGGAATCGGCCGTTGCCGCACGGTGCAGGCGGCGTCGGACCTCTGTGGTGAACCGTGGGGCTGGTCGGTGGTGGCGCGCCATGAAGGGCATGGCGACGAGAGGGTGGGCTCCAGCAGGACCGGGCGCCGGGCGTCTCCCCCCGGGCGCCGGGCGCCTCCCCCCCTGGGCGCCCGGCGCCATGCGGCACGTGCGCGGCCTGTATGGAGCGCCGCGCCGAGCTCTACTTGGCGGCCACCAGCTCCGCCGCTGGCGGCGCTGCCGGCTTGGGCATGGCCGGGTCAACTGCAGGGAGCACGATCGAGAAGGTGGAGCCCACGCCGACCTCGCTGTCCACCTCGATGTGTCCTCCGTGGAGTTCGGCGATGCGTCGCACGACGTAGAGCCCCAAGCCGGTGCCGCGCTCACTCTTGTCTCGATCGCTGGCGTCCTCGAGCTGAGCGAACTTCTCGAAGATCAGATCGAGCTTGTCCTCAGGGATGCCCTTGCCGGTGTCGCTGACCGAGATTCGCACCTCGTCGCCAATGCGCTCGGCGGAGATCGTCACCTCGCCACCCGGCTCGGTGTACTTCAAGCTGTTGTCACAGAGACGGTGCAGCGCGCTCTGCAGCCGCTGCTCGTCCACGTAGACTGCGGAGAGGTCGCCCTTCTGCCAGCCGGTGACGCTGATCTCCTTGCTGCTTGCCTGCAGGGCGATGACCCGGCAGACGCGTTTGACGAGCGACCCGACGTCGCAGGTCTCGCGCCGGAGCTCGCAGCGGGGGTCATCGAAGTAGGAGGCGTTGAGCAGCTCGCCGGCGATCCATACCAGCCTCTGCGTCTCGCAATCGAGGATCTCGGCGAAGCGTGCGACCTTCCCGTCGCTGACGCCGTCGGCGAGGGCCGAGAGCATGGAGGCGGTGACCCGCAGAGTGGTGAGCGGGGACCGGATCTCGTGCGTCAGCATCGACAGGCCGGCCTCCTTCGCCCGCATCACCGACTTGATGGGTGTGACGTCCTGGCAGACGACCACGTAGCCGACGCGCTCGCCCGCCGGACCGAGACAGCGCTCCGTGGTCACGCGGAGATCGACGACATCGGGAAGGTCCACGCTCACCTCCCGCACGATCGTGGCGGGCCCATCCGTCGGTTCCGCCACGTCCCTGAGCACCTCGTCCATCGGGGCCATCGCGTCATCGTCGGCGAGGTCCCGGGCGTTGCGCCCCACCATGTCGGCGGTGGGCACTCCGGTCAGTCGCTGGAGCTGCCTGTTGGCGACCACCACGTTGCGGTCGCAGTCAAGCAGCACGATGCCTTCGGACATGTTGCGGATAACCAGCTCGTTGGTGCGCCTCTCGCGTTCGAGCACCTGGCACACGCCGTGCGCGACGCACCCAAGCGCCATCACGGTCAGCAGCAGTCCGGCCAGCAGCCATATCTGCAGCTCGCTGGTAGCGGCCAGCGTCACGTAGATCAGGACCACCATGGCGCTCACCAGCATGACCGCGAGTCGCATCCGGCTGAACAGCGCGACGGAGTAGAGAATGGGCACGACCAGCAAGGCGCTGAATGGGCTACTCAGCCCGCCTGTGCCGACCGTCACCAGCCACAGCCAGGCCAGGTCGCCGAGCACGACGACCACGGCGCCCCGGGTCAGCGCACCGGTGCGCCGCAGGCGAAGCCAGTCGGCCTCATAGCGAGCCCACATGCTCAGGAACGCGCCGATGATAAGCCCCGTGTAGAACACGAGGTGGTTGGTCACCAGCTCGGGGCCGATCGCGGCCGCCGCCATCAGAAGAAGCAGCAGCCCGATGCGCACGTTATCCTCGGCGCGGATGATCGAGAACTCATACGGGCGCTCGCCGGCATCATCCTCAGCGTCGCCGATCCGTGCCCAGTGGTAGTCGGGTAACGACTCCCCGCTTGGCATCGCACATCACCGCTCCTTCGCTGCAAAAGCCTCTCAATGGTCCGGCACGGCTGCATCTCTCCCTCTGGTGCTGCCCAGCCGGCGGCGCGTGTCGGTGTATGGAGCGCAGTCACCACGTAGCATATCATCTCCGAGGCCTGTCTTGCGTGAATATCGCGTTAGTATTGCGCAGAATCTGAGCTTGGCACCCCGTCTCTTGTGTGCGCCATGCCCGAGGCACACACGCGAGTGTGGCATCGTGCGCGTACGCATGGCGGGCACTCCACCAACCGATGAGAGATGTCTCGAAGGAGTCTGTTGGCTCGCACAGGGGCCGGCCGGCGCTTAGGTCTCGGGGGCGCGCACGACGTAGCCATGACGGACGACGGTGTGCAGGTAGAGCGGGCTGGATGGGTCCTCCTCCAGCCTCTCGCGCAGGTTCTTCATGTGCCAACGCACGAGGCTGGGGTCGCCGGTGCCCGGAGCGTAGCCCCAGACCTGCACCAGGAGCTGCTCGGCACCGAAGACCTCGCCGGGGTGGGCCATGAGGTGGTAGAGCAGGTCGAGCTGCACCGGTGTCAGCGGGACCCGCCTGCCATCGACCTCGGCCTCGCGGGTCGCGGCGTTGAGCGTCAGGCCTCCCACCCGCAGGACCTGCGCCTCAGCCGTCTCATCGCGCCGAACGCGGCTCATCCTGCGCATGACCGCGCGCACTCGCGCGACCAACTCCTCGGCGTCGAAGGGCTTGGGCAGGTAGTCATCGCCGCCCATCTCCAGACCCTTCACGCGGTCATCCACCTCGTCGCGCTGGGTGAGGAAGAGGATGAGAACATCGCCGATGACCGGGTCTCCGCGCAGGCGCCGGCAGACTTCAAGCCCATCCATGCCCGGCATGTTGATGTCGAGGACGACCAACTCGGGCTGGTGGCGACGTGCCAGATTCAGTGCCGTCGGCCCGTCGCTCGCGGTCAGCACCTCGAAGCCGTGGTCCTGCAGGGCGTGCTGGACGACCGAGAGCACCATCTCCTCGTCGTCCACCACTAGGATCGCGGACATGGAGAGCCACCTCCTGCCCCGGCATAGGACTGCCGGTTACGCCGGAATTCCCCGTCCGCGCCTGTTTTCCTTCCTACCGCCGCCCGCGGCGCGGGGAGTCGATACAGGGGGGCCTGCAGCCCGCCGCGGAACGAATCGCCTATCCCGGACTGCCGCCTCGGCCGCGGGCGGCGCCCGCGCCGATGCCGCGACGACACCATATCGCGAATCGCGGCCGACGAAATCAAGCGGCGGCGCCTTGCGCAACGGCGTTTCCTGTGGTATTGTCGCGTGCAGGTATTGGCGGGTAGACCGCCCGGAGGTGTCGTTGTTCGGGTCGCTGGTGGACTTGTCTTCTAGCGGACGAGCAGGACACTGGGAAGACTCACGATGGAGGCAAGACGCATGGCGACCGGCACAGTGAAGTGGTTCGACGACGCGAAGGGCTACGGGTTCATCGAGCGCGAGGACGGAGAGGACGTTTTCGTGCACTACTCCGGGATCGTGGGCGAGGGCTACAAGAGCCTCGCAGAGGGGGCCAAGGTCGAGTTCGACGTCGAGCAGGACGCCAAGGGCCCGCGCGCGGCAAACGTGGTGGTCATCGAGTCGCCACCCGAGGCCGCGTCGGCGGACATGTGGTAGCCTGCAGCGCAATGACCGAAAGCGCCCGGCCGTGAGCCAGGCGCTTTCTCCTTAGGGCCTTTCGTTGGTCTGCGGAATCGGGCCGCGACGGTTACTCGGCCCAGAGGATGCAGCCGGTGTCGAACGGACTGGCCAGGTCTTCGTGTGAGGGCAACACGCGCACCGTGTAGCCCCACCGGCCGGTGCCGTCGCACTCAATCACGCCCTCGAAGAGATGGCGGGCCTCGGCGGACGGCCCGACGTACTCCATCTGCGTCGTGCGTGGCGCCACGATCTCGCCGGACGATTCCACGCCGCCGAACTGCAACTGCACCTGCACGTCATCCGGCGTGGCGCCTCCCAGCGCCACGTCGGCCCGTACCGTGATGCGGTCACCGAAATACGTAACCTCGTCGATGTCGTCCGTGATCTCGACGAACCGGAGCTGGGGCCACCTCAGCTTGAGCTGATCCCGCCACGCCGCAAGCGCCCGCGCCCGCTGGAAGTTCGATGCGCTTAACCGCGCGGTCAGGCGGATGCCGGGCAGGTAGAAGCGGGACACGTACTCCCCGACCATGCGGTTTGAGTTGAAGGCGGGGCAGATCGCCTGCATGGCGCTCTTCATTCGCGCCACCCAGCGGTGCGGGATGCCGTCGCCGCCCCGATCGTAGAAGAGAGGCAGGATCTCCCGCTCCAGCAGCGTGTAGAGCGCCTCGGACTCCACGTCGTCCTGGTGTTCCGGGTCGTCGTACTCCTCGCCGCGGCCGATTGCCCAGCCGGTCTGCGGGGTGTAGGCCTCGGCCCACCAGCCGTCGAGGATGCTGCAGTTGAGGCCGCCGTTGGCCGTGACCTTCATTCCGCTGGTGCCGCTGGCCTCCATCGGCCGGCGCGGCGTGTTGAGCCACACGTCCACTCCCTGCACGATGTAGCGGGCGAGCCGCAGGTCGTAGTCCTCCAGGAAGACCATGCGCTGCCGCACCTCCGGGTCGCTGGAGAAGTGCACGATCCTGCGGATGAACTCCTTCCCCGGCCGATCGTCGGGGTGGGCCTTGCCCGCGAAGATGATCTGCACGGGGTGGTCGCGGTCGGTCAGCAGGGCCCGCAGCCGCTCGGGGTTGCGCAGCAGCAGCGTTGAGCGCTTGTAGGTGGCGAAGCGCCGGCCGAAGCCGATGGTCAGGGCCTCGGGGTCCAGCGCCTCCTCGGCGTGCGCGAGGTCGGTCGCGCCCGAGCCACGTTGCTCGAGCTGCGACCGCAGCCGCCGCCGCGCCACCGCCACCAGGCGCTCGCGCCGGCGCTCGTGAGCGCGCCACAGCTCGGCCTCGGGGATCTGCGCCACCCGCTCCCAGATGCTCTGGTCGCCCGGCTCGGTGCGCCATTGGATGCCCAGGTAGCGATCGAACAGCGTCGCCATGTCGTCGGAGATGAAGGAGCCGACGTGGATCCCGTTGGTGACCGACAGGATCGGTACCTCGCTCTCGGGGACGTCCGGCCAGAGCTCCGACCACGCCGCCCGCGACACCTTCCCGTGCAGCTTGCTCACGGCGTTGCGCCAGGCCGAGAAGCGCAGCGCCAGCACGGTCATGCAGAAGGAGTCGCTCGCGCCTTCCCCCGGCTCGCGGCCCAGGGCCATGAACTGATCGAGCGTCAGGCCGAGCTGCGGGTAGTAGCGCTTGAAGTACTTCTCCACCAGCGCCCTCGGGAAGCGGTCGTGCCCGGCGACCACGGGCGTGTGCGTGGTGAAGACGTTGCCCACCCGCGTGGCCTCCACGGCCTCATCGAAGGTCAGGTTGTGGTCCACCATCGCCCGGCGTACGCGCTCGAGGGCGAGGAAGGCGGCGTGCCCCTCATTGAGGTGGAAGACCGAGGGAGAGGTGTCCAGGCAGCACTCCAGCGCCTCCACGCCGCCGATGCCCAGCAGCATCTCCTGCCGGATGCGCATGTCGAGATCGCCGCCATAGAGCTGATAGGTGATCTTCCGGTCGCCGGGCACGTTCGCTTCACAGTTGGTGTCGAGCAGAAAGAGCGAGACGCGGCCAACATCGACGCGCCAGACCAGCGCCGTCACGCTCCGCTCGCCGATGGGCACCTGGATGCACAGGGGGCTCCCGTCCTCGCAGGTCACCGGCTCGACGGGCATCGCGTGGAAGTCGCTCTCGCTGTACTCCTCCTGCTGCCAGCCGTCGGGGTTCAGATACTGCCTGAAGTAGCCCACCTGGTAGAGCAGCCCTACGCCGTAGACGGGCACTCCCATGTCGCTGGCGCTCTTGAGGTAGTCGCCCGCGAGCACCCCGAGGCCGCCGGCATAGAGCGGGAGCGCCTCGCTGAGTCCGTACTCGAAGCTGAAGTAGGCGATCGTCCGGTCCGCCGCCTCGGGGAAGGTCCGCGCGAACCAGGTCTCCGCCTCCATGTGGCTCCGGAAGTTCGCCATCACGCGGTCGAGGTGCTGCCGAAAGCTTTCGTCCTCCGCGAGCTCCTGCCAGCGCTGCTGGCTGACCATCCCGAACATGGCCACCGGGTTGTGCCCGCTGTGCTCCCACAGGTCGCGATCGACGCGGCGGATCAGCTCCCTGCCGTCCGGCGTGTAGCTCCACCACAGGTTGTTGGCCAGCGTCCGCAGCCCGCTCAGGCTCTCCGGCAGTCTGGGCCGAACGGTGTAGCTCTGGTACGCCTTCACTGCGGCCACCTCCGGTTGCGGGTCGGGGCCCCGAATCCGTTGGGGCAAACACCGTGCCGCCCATCGCGAGGCGATCGGGTTTGCCCCACTCCATCAGACCATTCGCCATTGCCCGCCCGGCGGCCTCTGTCGCATCCCCGTCAGGAACGACGAGCGGGCGACCTGGTGGCGCCGACAGCGCCATTGGCCGACGCACGCGCCGCGCCTCACTCCTCGAGCTTCTCGAGGCCCTCTGTGAGCTTGCTCAGCCTCCCCGCCGGGTCTTCGCCGGGGTGTGCACAGACCTGCTCGATGCCGTCCAGGTGCGCGCGGATGACCCCGAGGTACTCCCGGAAGCTCATGACCTGCCCCTCGGTCATCTCCAGGTGCACCAGCAGCCGCCGGTCGAGATCGTCGTTGTAGTCCTGCTTCGAGACGGGAGGATCGAGCTGGCTGAGCACGTCGTCGCAGCGTCCGTCCACCAGATGAACGCACGGGGCGCAGATGTCGTCGGCGTCCACCACGAACTCGATGGTCACGTCCACGTCCGAGATCACGCGCTCGGCGACCGTGTGCACCGCGTGGCCGTAATCGCTTGGCCGGAAGGGCCTCCCGGCGCCGTACTGAGTGACGATGTCTATGAGGTGGTGTGGGCGGGCTCGCATGCTCATCTCCCTTCCCCCCGCGGCCTGGCGCGCGGCGGGGCTCGGGGGCGATGCTGAGAGGTCGCACGCCATCTTCCGCGGAATGGTGGCGCTGTCCTGCACGATCCGGCCGGCGCGCCGGTAACCGCGCGAGCCTGAGGAGGCCCTGGGATGGGACATGCCTCCATGGTGTATCTGGTCCTCACGTCCCTGATCGCGGCGCAGATAGCCCTGGCGGAGCCGATCAGGTCCGATGACCACTGGTCGATCCACGCTCAGGACTCCGCGGACGCCTGGGACGCGCTCATCACCACCGAGAACCTGGCGCTTGGCGCCGCGGCCGCGCTTCAGCCGGAGCCGGCGTATGGCCCGACGCAGGACGAGCGGGATGCCGCGCAGCTCACCGATGGGGCGCTAAGCACGCGAGCCGACCAGCACATCTGGCACGACCGCTCGGTCGTGGGCTGGGCCTACCAGGAGCACGTGCGGGTGACGCTGGACCTGGGGGAGGTGCAGCCCGTAGGGCAGGTCGTCATGCGGGTGCAGACCTCCATCACAGGCCAGGACACGGCGCCGAACGACATCCAGCTCGCGCTCAGCGCCGACGGAGAGCACTTCACCCGCGTCCGCACCCTCACTAAGAAGACGCACCCCGAGGACAACCCGGCGCTGACCTACGAGCCCATCGAGCCCACGGACGGCTCCGTGCACGCATTCGCCATGGACGCGCGATACCGGGCGCGATACGTGAGGTTGGACTTCGCGGTCTGGAAGTACCTGGTCATCGACGAGATCGTGGTCCTGGCCGCGGAGGGCGAGGTCACCGAGCTTCCCGAGCCGCCGCAGGTCGGGCCCGAGCACCGCGACAACGTCTTCGATCGGCGGGAGCAGTACCGGGAGATGATCGAGCCGGGCAACCTGGTGGAGGGTATGGAGCTTCGCTACGCGCCACAGCCGAACTACCGGCTGACCACCGACGACAATGACCCGCGCGACCTCACGGATGGGCAGTTCGGGGAGCGGTCGGACGAGCGCATCTGGTTCGAGAAGCCCGCGGTCTGCTGGCAGGGCAGCCCGCTGGTCTCGGTCTTCGTGGAGCTCCAGCAGGCCCGGCCCATCGATTCGGTGGTGATGCGGCTGCTGGGTGGCGCGGAGCAGGGCGGGCTGGTCTTCCCCGACGAGATCCGCGTGCTGGTGAGCCCCGACGGCGAGCGCTACTACCGGGTGAGCGAGCGGCACAGGCGGGGGCTGGACGACCTGACCGCGACCGCCTGGGACCTGCCCGAGGAGGGCATCGCGTGGGTGCACAACTTCCGGCTGCCGGTGGGCGTGAGGGCCCGGCACCTGGCGGTGCAGATGCTCGCCCGGAAGCAGTTCGTCTGCTCCGACGAGATGGCCGTGGTCAGGGGCCCCGATGACCTGCCCGAGTTCGTCCCCGATGAGGCCCAGCGGGTCGAGATCGTGACCGAGGGCGTCGCGTTCTCGTCGCACCACGCGGTGCACCCGATCTGCGCGAACCGCCCGATACGCACCAAGGTCGCCATCATGGATGCGCGCTCAGGCGAGGCCTGGGGCGGGCCCTGCACGATGCTGCTCGACCTGCCCGACACGGTCGAGGTACTCACGGAGGGCTTCCAGGTGGGGGAGGTCGAGCATGAGGGACGGGCCTTCACCCGCTACGCCATCCCGTGCAACCGCGGCAAGCTCAGGGAGCTGTACCTCCAGAGCAATCTGCCGGCGGGTGAGCGCGACGTGCTCTTTATGTACGGCGACGCGGGCGAGGGCCCTCGGAACGAGCGGCGCATCGAGTGGGAGTCGCTCCAGATCCCGACCGCGCGGCCCTGCCGGCGACTGCACGTGAGCCTGGCGTGGATGGGGGTCGGCCATTGGTACGACGAGTGGCCGGACGGCATCCGGCACATGCGCGAGATGGGCTTCAACGCGCTGGGCACCTTCCCGCGCTACTGGGGCGAGGAGGACCTGGACCACAGGCTGGAGGCGGTCGCCGCGGCCCGCGCGCAGGGCATGGAGATCATCCAGAACGAGTCTCCCGCCGGCGCGATCAGCCGCGACCGGGGGCAGGACGAGATCCGCTCGGTGCTCGCCGACGGCCCAGGCAGGGGTGTCGGCCCCGCGTATCGGGGCCAGTACTACCAGAAGGAGCATGCGGGCTTCGGACAGCACGCGGCTTGGATTAGGCCCGACTACATCTTCTATGACATCGAGGCCTACTGGACCGGGGCGCAGGAGGCGCCGCGTTGCGAGCGCTGCCGGCAGCGCTTCGAGGAAGGCGGCTTCGAGGACTGGGACGCGTTCCGCGCGGCCATGGGGCGGGAGATCCACGAGGACATGCGGCGGGCCGTAGAACAGGCCGTCGGTGAGGACATCGGCATCGTCTACGGCAGCTACCGCACACACCCCACGAACGAGCTGAATGACGGGCTGTTCGCGTGGGGCAACCTCTACCCGGACCTGCTGCAGATCGCCATGCCCAGCCTGTACTCAGGCGGCGACCGCATGCGCGTGGCCAACAGCATCCGGGCGAACCGGGCGCTCATGGACACCAACGACATCATCCCGTGGCTGAGCACGGGCACCTACGGCGAGTACGAGCCGGTGCGCACGCGCGACCTCGTCCTGGAGGCCCTCGCGAACGGGGCGCGCGGGATCACGTACTACTCGTACCGGAACTTCGACCCGCTGCACTTCAAGTACCACGCTGAGGCTATCGACATCGTCGCGCCCATCGAGGACATCTTCGTGGACGGCGTGCCCATCGAGGGTCTAAGCTGCGACAGCGAGCGCATCAAGGTCTGCGGCATGGTCGCGGGCGGCGAGATGGCGATCCTGGTCTCGAACTACGAGGGCGTGGAGCCCGGCACCACCGTCACCGTCCAGGCGCCCATCGAGGGGGAGTCGCAGCTCTGGGACCTGCACTCGCGCGAGAAGCTCGGGACGGTCGCTCCGGGCGGCGCGCTGCAGGTCACGATCGACGAGATCGAGGCGCACCTGTACTACGTGGGGACCGCCTACGCCGACGAGATCCCGAAGTGAGCCCGGCGCTGGTTGAGGGGTCAGCACCGCCTGGCCGGGCCGAGGTGTAGAGACG
>JALGUJ010000029.1 GCA_029820945.1 Candidatus Zipacnadia bacterium
GCACTGGAACCGCGACAGCGCGGATGCGCTGCTGGCGCTGCGCATGTTAGCACAGCGGGATGACTGGGAGCAGTACTGGCGTTCAGGCAAGCAGGCCACCTGAGGCACACGAATCTGGATGCTGCCAATCACGATTCTGGCCTTGACAGGTTCGGGGCTGATGTGTATACTAAATCATCCGAGCCTGCGTCAATCGTTGCCGCTCTCGTCCCGTGGGTGCTAGTCCCATAGCATTGTGTCTTGGTGCAAACCTTCCTCGTTGAACGCGGAGTGCACATGCACCACGTGCACGCCGCTGCGAGCATGTACGCACTGACGCCCCTCTGCACCGGGAGCTTTTCAGGAGGCTTGCGGGCATGGCCGAGGACCTGCCTCAGATTCCCCAGTCGCTGCCGTTGTCTTATGATCCTGCAGAGCTGCCTGACCTCATCACCATCCAGACCAACTCCTACCGGTGGTTCTGTGAGGAAGGGCTGAAGGAGCTCTTCGACAGCTTCAGTCCGATCGAGGACTACACGGGCAACATTGCCCTGGAGTTCCTCGACTACACCATCGGCGAGCCCTCGCGGTCGATGCGCGAATGCCGGGAGCGTGACGCCACGTACGAGGCGCCGCTCTACGTGAAGGTCCGGCTGATCAACAAGGAGATCCCGGAAATCACGGAGAGCGAGGTGTACCTGGGCGAGCTGCCGATCATGACCGATCGGGGCAAGTTCATCATCAACGGCGCCAAGCGCGTCGTGATCAGCCAGCTCGCGCGCTCTCCCGGCGTTTACTTCTCCGACACCATTGACTCGGCCGGCCGCGTCCGGTTCTCGGCCAAGGTCATCCCCAGCGATGGGGCGTGGCTGGAGATGGACACAGCCGCCAATGGTGTCATCAGCGTGAAGCTGGGGCAGACGCGCAAGTTCCCGGTGACCGCGTTGCTCCGCGCCCTGCAGTGGCTGGAGACCGAGCCCAGCCCCGCCGTGCCACCCACCGGCACGGACGAGGAGATCCTCCACGCCTTCGGGGAGGAGGAGACGGCGGAGGTCAAGGCGCTGATCAGGCGCATCGAGGAGCGCGAGCAGGAGGCGCTGCCGGGCATCGAGGCGCACGAGGAGTTCTTCACCACCCGTACGCTCACCGATGAGGACGGGGAGATCATTGTCGAGGCATGGGAGGCGCTCGACGTGAGCGCCCTGAAGAAGCTGGGCGCCCTCGGCGTAGCCAGGCTCGACGTGATCCGGGCGCCCTTCGAGCTGCGCGCCACGCTCGAGGACGACGAGAGCGCCACCGCCGAGCAGGGGTTGCTCGAGGTCTACCGCAAGATTCGCCCCGGCGACCCGGCGACGGTGGACAGCGCCGAGTCGCTGCTGTACAGCTACTTCTTCGACGTCAAGCGCTACGACCTGTCGCGGGTGGGGCGCTACAAGATCAACCGGAAGCTGGGCGTGGCCGTGCCGCCGGAGGAGCGCACGCTGACACGCGCCGACCTGGTGGCGATGGTGCGCTACCTGCTGGGCCTGCCGCGCGACGAGGGGGAGGTCGATGACATCGACCACCTCCAGAACAAGCGCGTTCGCGCGGTTGGAGAGCTGCTGCAGAGCCAACTGCGCACCGGCTTCATGCGCACCGAGCGGGTGGCCAAGGAGCGGATGACGTCGATGGACCCGGAGGAGATGGTGCCGGGCAACGTCATCTCGACCAAGCCCATCAGCGCGGCCATCAACAGCTTCTTCGGCTCCGGACAGCTCTCCCAGTTCATGGACGAGGTCAACCCGCTGGCGGAGCTGGCGCACACCCGGCGGGTCTCGGCGCTGGGGCCGGGCGGGCTGAGCAAGCAGAGCGCGAAGCTCGAGGTGCGTGATGTGCACCACTCGCACTATGGGCGCATCTGCCCGGTCCAGAGCCCTGAAGGCCAGCTCGTCGGACTGACGGGCTACCTGGCGCTGCACGCGCGGCTGAACGACTACGGGTTCATCGAGGCGCCGTACCGGCGCGTGGTGGACGGGCGGGTCACGGATGAGGTCGTCTACATGACCGCGGACGAGGAGGAGCAGTACTACATCGCGTCGGCCTCCGCGGCGCGGGACGGCGACGGCAGGCTCGTGGGGCCGATCAGTTGCCGGGTCGGGGGCGGCTTCATCACCGTTCCGCCCGATCAGGTGCAGTACATCGACTACTCCGCGTCCCAGGTGTTCTCGGTCTCGACGGGTCTGATCCCCTTCCTCGAGCACGACGACGCGGTGCGGGCCCTGGCGGGTTCGAACATGCAGCGCCAGGCCGTGCCGCTGGTGAAGCGCGAGGCGCCGTGGGTGCGCAGCGGTCTGGAGGGCCGCGCCGCCCGCGACTCGGGCGTGGTGATCATGGCCAAGATGGACGGCCGCGTGGTGGAGGCGAGCGCCCAACGCATCGTGGTGGACTACGTGGACGGCACCAGCGAGGAGTACACGCTGGAGAACTTTATGCGGACGAACATGGGCACCTGCGTCACGCAGCGGCGGCTGGTGCACCAGGGCGAGCGGGTGACGGCCGGACAGCCGCTGGCCGACGGCCCGGCCACCGACCACGGCGACCTGGCCATAGGCCGCAACCTGCGCTGCGCGTTCGTGCCGTGGGAGGGCTACAACTTCGAGGACGCAGTGCTCATCAGCGAACGGCTGCTGCACGACGACGAGCTGACCTCGATCCACATCGAGAAGTATGAGTGTGAGGCGCGTGACACCAAGCTGGGCCCCGAGGAGATCACGCGGGACATCCCCAACGTGGGCGACGAGGCGCTCGCCGACCTGGACGCCAGCGGGGTGGTGCGCATCGGGGCGGAGGTGCGGGCCGAGGACATCCTGGTCGGCAAGGTGGCGCCCAAGGGCAAGTCCGAACTCACGGCTGAGGAGAAGCTGGTCATCGCCATCTTCGGCAAGAAGGCCGAGGAGATGCGTGACGTCTCCCTGCGCGTGCCGCACGGCGAGAAGGGCGTGGTCATCGACACCAAGGTCTTCTCGCGCTACAAGTACGAGTGCACCACATGCGGGAGCCTGTACGACTTCGGGAAGCAGCCCGAACACGAGCGGTGCCCGCGCTGCGACGGGAAGCTCAAGAATCTTCCCGGGGACGAGGTCAAGCCCGGCGTCAATCAGCTCGTGCGCGTCTTCGTGGCCCAGCGGCGGAAGATCATGGTCGGCGACAAGCTCACCGGGCGGCACGGCAACAAGGGCGTCATCTCCAAGATCCTCCCCGTAGAGGACATGCCCTACACGGCCGATGGCCGACCGGTGGACATCTGCCTGAACCCGCTGACCGTGCCGTCCCGAATGAACATCGGCCAGATCCTGGAGACCCACCTGGGGCTGATCGCACAGGCGTACGGAGAGACCTTCGTCACGCCCATATTCGAGGGCATCACGGCCGCGCACATCATGGAGGGCATGCAGGCGTTGTCCCTGAGGTCGAAGATGGAGTGTCTGCGGTCCTACGCCGACTGCGAGCTCAACCACTTCGGCGAGATCATCGATGCCGACGCCCTAGACGCGAGCACGGTGGCGGGCCTGGAGCAGCAGCTCATCGACCAGCTTGCCGAGTGCGACAAGGACGATCTCGAGCCGCTGGCGCAGTGGCTCGGCGTCAGCCCCTACGCGTGGTCCCGGGCATCGGGCCGGCGGCCCTATGAGCTGATCGCCGAGGCCGCCTGCGAGAACGCCTACTCCCAGGCCGGGCTGGAGCCGGAGACCGGCCGGACCATCCTCTACGACGGCCGCACCGGTGAGCCCTTTAACCAGCCGGTCCTGGTCGGGTACATGTACATTCTCAAGCTCTTGCAGCTTGTGGAGGACAAGATACACGCCCGCTCGACGGGGCCCTACTCGCTGATCACGCAGCAGCCGCTGGGCGGCAAGGCTCAGTTCGGCGGGCAGCGCTTCGGCGAGATGGAGGTCTGGGCCCTGGAGGCCTACGGCGCGGCCAACTGCCTTCAGGAGATGCTGACGGTCAAGTCAGACGACGTGGTCGGCCGCGTGGCCACCTACGAGGCCATCGTCAAGGACCAGAATATGGAGGAGCCGGGCGTCCCGGAGGCCTTCAAGATTCTCGTCAACGAGATGAAGGCGCTGGCGCTGGATGTCAGCATCGAGGACCGCGAGGGGAACATGGTGGACATCAGTTCCGACTCGGGGGACCTGCGCTGACGCAGGCGGGGCGCGGCGCCCAGCCCCCGATCAATGTTGCCCGTCTCCACCACAGATTTCGAGGCCATCACAATCGGTCTGGCCTCCCCGGAAGAGATCCGGTCGTGGTCCCGGGGCGAGGTTAAGAAGCCGGAGACGATCAACTACCGGACCTATCGTCCGGAGCGCGACGGGCTGTTCTGCGAGCGAATCTTCGGCCCGGTGCGCGACTGGGAGTGCCACTGCGGCAAGTACAAGAAGGTCAAGTTCAAGGGCATCATCTGCGACCGCTGTGGCGTGGAGGTCACGCGCTCGAAGGTGCGGCGGGAGCGGATGGGGCACATCGAGCTCGCGGCTCCGGTCTGCCATAGCTGGTACCTCAAGGGCGTGCCGAGCCCCCTGAGCCTGCTGCTGGACATGTCGCGGCGCACGCTGGAGGAGGTCGTCTACTTCGCCTCCTACATCGTCGTCGAGGTGGACGCCGCCCGGCTGCACAAGCGGCGCGCGGACATCCTGGAGGCCGTCGAGCGAGAGAAGGAGGAGATCCGCGCCTCCAAGGAGGAGAGCATAGAGGCCTTCCGGCAGAGCTACGAGGAGCACCTCGCGGCCGGTGACGAGGAGGAGGAGACGGACGAGCCGGAGGAGGAGGACCTGGAGGCCCTGCTGGCGGACGGTCTGCTGGGGCCGCGGCGGATCACCAGCGAGGAGGAGCTGTCGGCCGCCATTGAGGACGAGGAGACCGACGCGCTCAAGCGGATCCAGGAACTGGAGGAGACGGTGGAGCAGCTCTTCGACCTCGCGCCGAAGCAGCTCATCACCGAGATGGAGCACCGCAACCTGCAGGACCTGGTCCAGATCCTGGAGCGGCAGCTCGGCGAGGATTTCACCAACCTCTTCGGCGCCGGGCTGGGGGCCGAGGCCATCGCCCAGCTTCTCGAGAAGATCGATCTCGACGAGCTGGCCCGCGAGCTGCGCAAGGAGATCGACGAGCACAGCGGGGCGCGCCGCACGCGTGCGGTGAAGCGGCTGAAGGTGGTCGAGGCCTTCCGCAACTCGAAGAACCGCCCGGAGTGGATGGTCCTGACCGTGCTGCCGGTGCTGCCCGCCGAGCTGCGGCCGATGGTGCAGCTCGATGGCGGCCGCTTCGCCACCTCGGACCTCAACGACCTCTACCGGCGCGTGATCAACCGCAACAACCGGCTGCGCCGGATCATCGAGATCAACGCGCCCGAGTCGATCGTGAACCACGAGCGGCGGCTGCTGCAGGAGGCCGTGGACGCGCTGATCGACAACAACCGGCGCAGCCGGCCCGTTACGGGAAGCAACCGCCGCCAGCTCAAGTCGCTGTCGGACATGCTCAAGGGCAAGGAGGGCCGCTTCCGCAAGAACCTGCTGGGCAAGCGCGTGGACTACTCCGGCCGCTCGGTGATCGTGGTCGGCCCCGAACTGCAACTGCACCAGTGCGGCCTGCCGCGCGAGATGGCGCTGGAGCTGTTCAAGCCCTTCGTGATGCACGAGCTGGTGGAGAAGGGCCACACGACCAACATCAAGACCGCCAAGCGCATGGTGGATCGGGTCGATCCGGTGGTCTGGGACGCGCTGGAGGAGGTCATCGAGGGGAAGGCGGTGCTGCTGAACCGCGCCCCGACCCTGCACCGGCTGGGGATCCAGGCATTCGAGCCGACGCTCATCGACGGCAAGGCGATCCAGCTTCACCCGCTGGTGTGCCAGGCCTTCAACGCCGACTTCGATGGCGACCAGATGGCGGTGCACGTGCCGCTGTCGGCCCACGCGCAGGCGGAGGCGAGGCTGCTGATGATCGCCTCGCTCAACCTCTTCAAGCCCGCCAACGGCGAGCCCATCGAGCACCCCGTGTACGACGTCGTGCTGGGTTGCTACTACATGACACAGCAGAGCGGCGAGACGCCGCCGCGCGAGAAGCGCAAGCACTTCGAGTCCGGCGAGGCCGTCATCAGCGCCTACGAGCACCGCAAGATCGACCTGCATGAGGCCGTGGACGTGCGGCTGCCCAAGATCCACGTGGCGCCGACCGACCAGGACGGCCACGAGGCGCACCTGCACCCGCGCGCCAGGACCGTGCTGGAACGCACAGTGGCCGAGCACGTCACCCACGAGCATCCGGTGCGGGAGCGCGAGATCGTCCTCGACGTCACGACCGAGCTGGTGGAGAGCGTGGAGAGCGGCGAGCTGGTGGCGCCGGCGCCCATCACCGAGGGGTCGCAGGCGGGGGAGACGACCCAGGAGGTGGAGGACACCCTCCGCCGCGCGCTGGAGCACGCCGCTGCGGTGCAGTGCCTGGAGGGCCGCTGCGCGGTCGGGACCCGGATCACGGTGAGCGTCAAGCGCGAGATGGTTCTCACGACCGTCGGCCGCGTCATCTTCAACAACCACCTGCCCCTCGACATGCCCTACTACAACTGCGACGTGGCCAAGGAGCAGCTCTCCAGCCTGGTCACCGAGTGCTACTGGCGGTACGGCCAGCAGCGCACGGCGCAGCTGATCGACGAGATCAAGGAGCTGGGCTTCAAGTTCGTGACCACCTCGGGCCTGAGCATCTGCCTCGACGACACGAGTATCGACACGGACAAGGACAGGATCATCGCGCGCGCTGAGCGAGAGGTGGACCGGATCAACCGCGCGGCGCGCGAAGGCGTCATCGCCGAGGACGAGCGGGAGCGCAGTGTGCTGGCGCGCTGGGAGCAGGCGCGCCAGGAGATCTCCGACAACATCCTCGACGCAATCGGGACCTTCAACCCGCTGTGGATGATGGTGAACTCGGGCGCGCGCGCGTCGATGACTCACATCTCGCAGATCACGGGCATGCGCGGGCTGATGAGCGATCCCTTCGGCCGGCTGATCGAGGACCTGCCGGTGAAGAACAACCTCCACGACGGGCTGGACCTGCTCGAGTACTTCGTGTCCACGCACGGGGCGCGCAAGGGTCTGGCCGACACCGCGCTGCGCACCGCCGACGCCGGCTACCTCACGCGCCGCCTGGTGGACGTGGCGCAGGATGCGATGATCCAGGACTACGACTGCGGCACCACCGAGGGCATCAGCGTGACGCCGATGTACGTAGAGGACGTCTACTGCCCAGCCTGCGGCATGGTGGACTACCACCGCGAGGGCGTCTGCCAGTACTGCGGCGAGGAAATTGAGGTGCCCGAGACGGCGGAGATCTACCAGTCCATCAGGGAGCGGATCGTGGGCCGCTGGGCCGTCGGCGACGTGATCGACCCCGAGACCGGCGAGGTGATCGTGGAGGGGAACCACGAGATCGACGAGCTGGCGGCCGATCGGATCGCCCGCTGCGGCATCAAGGAGGTCAAGGTGCGGTCGCCGCTGACCTGCGAGCTGCCGCGCGGCATCTGCGCGCTCTGCTACGGGCGCGACCTCGCCACCCAGCGGCTGGTCGAGATCGGGACGGCCGTGGGCATCATCGCGGCACAGTCGGTGGGCGAGCCGGGCACGCAGCTCACCATGCGCACCTTCCACACCGGCGGGGTGGCCGGGGAGTACATCACCGGAGTGGCCGATGTAAAGAAGCGCAAGCAGCAGGCGCTGCGCAGCCTGCAGGAGGACATCGACCAGGGCCGGGTGTCGCTGGAGATGGCCGGTGGCGGTCGCTCCCGGCGCAAGGCCATCAAGGACATGCTGAAGGTGCTCGAGACCTCCGTGCGCGGCCTGCTCCGCGTCGAGGAGCTATTCGAGGCCCGCACGCCCAAGGGCCAGGCCATCACCGCCGACGTTGACGGCGTGGTCGCCGAGGTGAGCCAGCGCGGCATGCGCACGGTCGTGATCCACTCCGAGCACCCGATCACCGACACCGACGCGATCCGCGGCGAGCGGCTCGCCCACGACATCGTCGGCCCCAACAAGGACGACGGCCCCATCGCCAGGGAGGGCGAGAAGCTGCTCAAGAAGGTGCGGGAGCGGCTCAAGAAGCACGGCATCGAGACGGTGACCATCCGCACCGAGCACCTCGTGCCCTACCGGGGAGAGCTGCTGGTGTCGGAGGGCATGGAGGTGCGCGCGGGCGATCCGCTGACCACCGGCCCGGTGGACCCCGAGAAACTGCTGGCCATGCAGGGCCGGGAGGGCGTGCAGGACTACCTGCTCCGCGAGATCCAGCGCGTCTATCGCCAGCAGCACGGCATCACCATCAACGACAAGCACATCGAGACCATCATCCGGCGCATGCTGCTGAAGGTCAAGGTCATCGACCACGGCGACACCCGGTTCCTGCCAGGCGAGCTGGTGGACCGCTTCGACTTCATGGCGGAGAACGACCGTGTGAAGGACCTGGGCGGCGAGCAGGCGACGGCCGAGCCGGTCCTGCTTGGCATCACTCAGGCCTCCCTGGCCACCGACAGCTTCCTGTCCGCCGCCTCGTTCCAGCGCACCACACGCGTGCTGACCGAGGCGGCGTGCGAGAACAGGCGCGATCCGCTCTATGGCCTCAAGGAGAACGTGATCATCGGCCGCCTGATCCCGGCCGGGTCGGGCATGCCGGTGCACCGCGACCGCGAGGTCGGCTTCTCGGCCGATGTGCTCGAGGACCTGGCCGCGCGCGGCGGCGGAGCCAAGTCGAAGGAGGCCGAGAGCATGGAGCGGCTGCTGGGGGACGTGGAGGCGGCCGCGGCCAGGCGCGAGGCCCAGGCCTCCGAGGGCGGCGAGTAGCGCGACAGCATACGGCGGCCGCCGCCTAACAGGCGGCGGCCGCCCGTGCACTGCACCTGGGGCCGGGCGGGCGATGGGGGTCTCTGTCGTCACCCGGCCATGAGCCCCGCGGTGAAGTCCTCGCTCTGCCCAGCGCCAACTCACGAAGCACAGTGAGTAAGGCCGGTGACATCGCGGAGGCTGGTGTCGATCCTCGTTGCGACGGCCCTGAGGGCAACCGCGCACTTCGCCGGTGGGGAGGCCGCGGACACCATGAGCGATGCGCTGGCCGGAGCACCTGATGGTCCCTGGAGAAGGCTCTTCCTCGACGCAACCGTAGTAGAGAGCCAGGCCGGCCTCGAGCGGGTCTTCCACGCCGCTGAGAGGCACTCGGACGAGTGCATTTCCCCCTCGTCTTCCACAGGCCGTGGCTCGACAACACACAGAAGCGGTACGTGCTGTTCTGCATGCAGTTGTACCGGGAACGCAGGCATGGGGCCGCCACCCTGCCGACGGCCTGCACTGGACCTTCGCGCCGGAGACAGAAGAGAGGTCGCTGTTCGGGGGCGGTGATGCCACAAACTACGGCTATGACCCCTACAGCGGACGCTACTTCGGGATGCGCAAGACGGCCAGCGGCCTGGCGACCCTCTGTCCGGACGGGTTCTGCTCAATGCACGCCGGGGATTCCGAGGGATGGCTGATTTCACGGCGCGAACCGATGACCGAGCCCGCGGTCTCCATCAATGCGTGCGTGCTCGAAGGTGGCCATGTCGTGGCGGAGCTCCTCGATCGTGACAACCACATGCTTGAAGGCTTTTCACGCGACGACTGCGTGCCCTTTACTGGCGAGACTCCGTGCGGCACGCGCTGCGCTGGCACACGGGGAGCTTCTCAGAAGCGCAGCGCGAGGGCGACAAGAAGGTGCGCTTCCTCCTGCGGCGGGCCGACCTGTACTCGTACCTGCCGCTGGACCCTCCGATCCAGGCACGGTCGGCGGCGCTGTGGGCAACAGGCCCGCGGTCCGCATGGGGCGGCCCAATGCCGCAGATCTGGACGTTGCCGCCCGCCGGCGGTTCGCTTGACGTCGCGGGGGCGAGTGCTATAATGCCTCACACTGCAGGTTCGACCCCGGCCCGGATCCGGCACACAGCGACCGGCGGGGCGGATCTCCCGGCAAGGAGCCCTGATCACGGTGTTAGCGCGACTGGCGCGGGCCCTTGAGCGGCTGTTGATCGGTGAGAACGGCGGCGCGCTCGTCTGCTCCGCCAGGTCCTTCACCCTGGCGGTCAGGTGCGCGGACTGCGGAGAGGTTATTGAGGTGCGAGTGGACCGTGACCACGACCTGCAGTCGGTCTACCCGCCCGACGCCGAGGAGGGCGACCATCCCTCTGAGTACGTGTTGCGCAAGGAAGTGGTCGGGGAGAGCTGCCAGAATCTCATCCACTTCACCATCCGCTTCGACCGCGACTACGGGCCGGTCGGCTCGGAGATTGAGGGTGGGGAGTTCGTCGCATCGGAGCTTGCTCGCGAGCGGGGCGCCCTGGACAAGAGGGCGGAGCTGACAACGTGACCGGGCAGACGGGAGACGCCGTGGGCGGCGCCGTGCGCGTTGGTGCGCAGCGTTACCCGGATTGGCTGGTCGCGGCCGTGCTGGTTGCGGCCTACGCAGTGCTCGTTGGCGCCCCGCTTGTTGGCGGGGTGCCGCCGCTTGTGGGCGCGGTGGCCTTGACGGTGCTGTTCACGCTCGCGGCACTGGCGGTCGCCGCGCTGGCGGCGCGGCTGGAGCTGTCGCCCGGCGTTGAGCTTCTGGGCATGTTGCTGGGCGTGCTGAACTGGTTCCTGTTCGCGGCCATCGGGGGGATGAGCGACTTCGCCCGGCTCGCTGCAGTGCCAATCGCGGACGTGCTTCTGCTGTTTGCGATGGTGCTGGGCGGACGCCTGGTGTCACGTATCGTGCGCGACCGGAAGCTGATCGTGCCGGTCGCGCTGGTAGTGGCGCTGGCTGACGTGTTCACGGTGTCCGTCGGCCCCACGGGCGCTGCGTTGGAGAAGATGCCGCGGTTGGTGGAGGCCGTCTCGGTCAAGCTGCCGGCGGTGGGGTCGGCGGTGGGGCCGGAGGGCGTGGCCGGGCTGAGGCACATCAGGACCGTGGGTCCGGGCGACTTCTTCTTCGCGGCGCTGTTCTTCGCCATCGCGGTTCGCTTCGGGCTCAGCCTGCCCCGCAGCTTCTGGTGGGTCTTCGGCATCGTGGGCGCCGGGCTGGCGCTCGTTGTCGCGGTCCCGACTGCGCCGCCGATCCCGATGCTGCCGCTGGTCGCGGTGGGCTTTCTCATCCCGAACTGGGGGAGCCTGAGACTCACGCGCGCAGAGTGGGGCTACCTGATCATCGGCTTTGCGTTCCTGATGGTGCTCTTCAGCGGACTGAAGCTCATGGTGGACGCGGCGCTTCGCTAGGCCGGGGTGCCCGCCGCGCACCATGCGGGAGGATCCAGCGTGTCTGACGGCTACGACTTCAACTCGATCGAGCGGAAGTGGCAGGACTACTGGCGCGAGCGCGGGCTGTTCGAGGTCGAGCGACGGGAGGACAAGCCGAAGTTCTACTACCTCGACATGTACCCATACCCCTCGGGCGAGCTGCACATGGGGCACGTGCGCAACTACATCATCGGCGATGCCTTCGCGCGGTACAGGACGATGCAGGGCTACAACGTCCTGCACCCCATGGGCTGGGACTCGCTGGGCCTGCCCACTGAGAACGCGGCGATCAAGTTTGGCATCCACCCGGCGGAGTGGACGACGCAGTGCGTGGCCAACATGAAGCAGCAGTTCGACCGCCTGGGGATCAGCTACGACTGGTCGCGCGAGGTGGACACCGCCGACCCGCAGTACTACGGCTGGACGCAGTGGCTCTTCCTGCAGCTCTACGAGAACGGACTGGCCTACCGAGGCCCGGGCCTGGTGAACTGGTGCCCCCAGTGCGGCACGGTTCTGGCGAACGAGCAGGTGGTTGGGGGCCGCTGCGAGCGGTGCGACGCCCTGGTGGAGCGCACCACCCGGGAGCAGTGGTTCTTCAAGACCACCGACTACGCCCAGGCACTGCTGGAGGACCTGGAGCTGCTCGACCGGTGGCCGGAGCGCGTCGTCAGGATGCAGGAGCACTGGATCGGCCGCTCCGAGGGCTTCTCGTTCACTCTAGAGATCGAGGGCCACGACGAGGAGATGGAGGTCTTCACCACCCGCATCGACACCATCTACGGCGTGACCTTCATGGTGCTGGCTCCCGAGCATCCGCTGGTGGCCGAGCTGACGCGGGGCACCGAGCACGAGGCGCGGGTGCGCGACTTCTGCCAGGAGGTCATGGCCGAGAGCATCATCGAGCGCAGCGACGAGGCGACTGAGAAGCGCGGCATCTTCACCGGCGCCAATGCCGTCCACCCACTGACCGGCGACGCCGTGCCCATCTGGGTCGCCAACTACGTGATGATGGAGTACGGGACCGGCGCCATTATGGCCGTGCCCGCCCATGACCAGCGCGACTTCGAGTTCGCACGCAAGTACGACCTTGCGGTCCTCCCCGTCATCCAGCCCGAGGGCGAGGAGTTGGACGGCCGCACAATGACCGAGGCGTACCTCGGCGATGGCGAGCAGATCAACTCCGCGCAGTTCTCCGGCCGGCCGAACCGCGAGGCGATGGAGCAGATCGCCGACTACATGGAGGCTGAGGGCATCGGCCATCGGGACGTGAACTACCGCCTGCGCGACTGGTGCATATCGCGCCAGCGCTACTGGGGCGCGCCGATTCCCATCATCTACTGCGACCGCTGTGGCATCGTGCCCGTGCCGGAGGAGGACCTGCCTGTCGAGCTGCCCGAGGGGGTCGAGTTCACGGCCAGCGGCGACTCGCCGCTGTCGCGCATTCCGGAGTTCATGGAGGTTGAGTGCCCCCAATGCGGCGGGCCCGCGCGGCGCGAGCCCGACACCATGGACACCTTCGTCTACTCGGCCTGGTACTACCTGCGCTACCCCAGCCCGCACGAGGACAGGGCGCCCTTCAGCCGGGATGACGTCGAGTACTGGCTGCCCGTTGACCAGTACGTGGGGGGCATCGAGCACGCGACGGGGCACCTGATGTACTCGCGCTTCATCACCAAGGTGCTGCACGACCTGGGCTGGGTGAGCTTCCGGGAGCCCTTCGCCAGCCTCTTTACGCAGGGCATGGTCTACAAGGACGGCGCGAAGATGAGCAAGTCGCGGGGGAACGTGGTCATCCCCGACGAGATCAATGATGAGTACGGGGCAGACACCGGGCGGCTGTTCAGCCTCTTCGTGGGTCCGCCCGACCAGGACAGCGAGTGGAGCGATGAGGGCGTGGTGGGCGCCCACCGCTTCCTCTGGCGTGTCTGGCGGCTGGCGACCGAGAACCTGCATGCCTGGGACGCGGGCTTCGCCGCCGATCTGCCTGAGGATGGCGGTGAGGAGCAGCGGGCGATACGGCGCAAGACCCACCAGACCATCCTCAAGGTCACCGAGGACTTTGAGAGCATGCGCTTCAATACCGCCATCGCGGCGATCATGGAGCTGTGCAACGACCTCGGCTCCTTCGCGGCGAGCATGGACGCCCAGGATGCCGGCGACCGGGCGGTCTTCAGCGAGGGCCTGTCCACGCTCGTCATGCTGCTCTCGCCGATCGCCCCACATATCTGCGACGAGCTGTGGGAGCGGATGGGGCTGGAGCCGTCGCTGTTCGAGTGCGCATGGCCTCAAGCCGACGAGGACCTGGCCGAGGAGGAGACGATCACCATCGTCGTCCAGGTCAACGGCAAGGTGCGCGACAACGTCGAGGTGCCCGCCGGCACCGACATGGACGACGTCGTCGAGATGGCCCTGGAGCGGGAGAAGGTCTCGAAGTACATCCAGGGCAATGATCTCGTGAAGACCATCACGGTCCCCGACAGGCTCATCAACCTGGTGGTGAAGTAGCCGGCTGGTTGGGGGCGGAACTGATGTTGACCAGCCTTACGCCCGCGCAGAAGGCAGTACTCGCCGCATGCCTCGTCGCGCTGGTGCTGGGCTTCTGGCTCGGGGCCGGCGGCCGCGGGGGCGAGCGGCCGGACGACGTCGCGCAGGTCACCTACGTGCCCGCCGACCCCGGTGACACGCCCACGATCGTCGTGCACGTCATCGGCGAGGTGCAGCAGCCCGGGCTCTACCGGCTGGATGCGGGCGCGCGCGTGCATGATGCCATCGAGGCGGCGGGTGGCTTCACCTCCGGGGCCCGGCCCGAGTCGGTGAACCTGGCCGCCTACTGCGAGGACGGCGACCAGATCAGCGTGGGCGCGAAGCCGGCCGACTCGCCGCTGCAGGCCGCGACTCCGCAGCCGACTCCGAGCGCGTCTCCGCGCGCTGAGCCCGCATCCTCGGCTGAGCCGGCCGCGACTCCGAAACCCGGCCTGACGCCCGGCAATCGCCCCGTCGCGGGCGACGGCACTGCGCGGCAGTCGGCTCTCCCGCCCTTCGCCCGCTCGGCGCCCAGGGCCCCCGTGCGCGTGAACCACGCAGGCCTCGAGGAGCTGCAGGAGCTGCCCGGGGTCGGCCCGGAGTTGGCGAAGCGCATCCTCTACCACCGCGCCATGCACGGGCCCTTCCGCAGCTTCAAGGAGCTGGAGGAGGTCCCCGGCATCGGGCCTGCCACGGTTGAGGAGATCAGGATCCGCGCCACGCTCAACTAAGCAGATGCCAACCGCGCATCCGAGGGCTCAGGGTCATGGAGCCGCTTCGGGTGGCCGGCCGCCAGTCTCTATGGCCGGCCTGGCGCGGCGCCCCCTGATGCTCGCCTGCCTCTGCCTGCTCCTGGGCACCGTCCTGGCCCACCACACCGACCTCTCCCCCGCCGGCTTCGTCGGCCTGTGTCTGCTGTCGGTGCTCGTGGCGGTCGCAACGGTGCGAGCCACGCACGGGATCGGCCTCGTGGCCATCCTGGTAGGGGCCATGGCGCTCGGCGCAGCCCGCTACGAGACCGCGACCATCGTCCCGGGGAGCGACATCTCCCACCTCGCCGGAGCGAAGCGCGCCACCATCGAGGGCGCGGTCGTCAGCGAGCCGGAGCAGCAGGGATGGGGCCGGCGGTTCCGTCTGCGCGTGGACGGGGTCGCGAGGGCCCGGCCGGCGAGCCGGGAGGTCAGCGGTACGGCGCTGGTGCGGGCCCCACGCGATGTTGAGGTCGAACTGGGTGACCGCGTGCGGCTGTCGCAAGTCGCCGTCAAGCTGCCGGCCGGCGCCGAGCGCCCCGGCGAGTTCAGCTACCGGCGGTGGCTGGCGCGGCAGGGGGTGACGGCGCTCGTCTCCGCCGGCGAGGTCGAACGCAGCGGCCGCGACGGCTCGTGGCGCCTGCGCCTGGCCCGACTCGGCCTGGGCCTGCGCCGGCGCGTGGTCGGCGGCATCGATAGGGCAATGCCGGGGGCGGATGCGGCGCTCTACTCGCGGCTGCTGGTGGGCATGGTCTACGGGCTGGAGGCGTCGCCGCTGCCCGAGGAGATCGTGGAGGAGTTCCGGCGGGCGGGCACCGTGCACCTGCTGGTCGTCTCCGGCGCCCAGGTCTCGATGGTCGCCATCGCGCTGCTGGGGCTGACCGGCGCGACCTTCCGCAACCTGCGGTGGTGGCAGCTTACGCTGACGGCGGCGGGCGTGCTGGTGCTGGTGCTGATCGTGGGCATGGAGGCGTCGGTGGGCCGCGCCGTGGCCATGTTCGCGCTGCTCATGCTGGCCGCCTTCACGCGGCGGGACTACGACGTCTACACCGCCCTGGCGCTGGCGGCGGCCCTGATCTGCATCATCGACCCCTTCGCGCTGCTGAGCCTGAGCTTCCAGCTTACATTCGCGGCCACGCTGGGCGTGGTGCTCTTCCTGCCGGCGGAGAGGTTGCAGCGGGTTGACGGCACCCCGGCGGCACCGCCACTCCCGCACGTGCGGGCGGTGCTGTGGGGCACCATCGGGGCGTGGGCGCTGACCACGCCGCTGCTGGCGCACAGCTTCTCGGGCTTCGCGCTCAGCGGGAACCTGGCGAACCTGGCGAACGTGCCACTCTCCTTCCTGATCATGGTGCTGGGCTTCGTCGCGCTCCCGGTGGCGCTGCTACCCGGAGCCGGGCCGCTGCTGACCGCGCTCTGCTGGTTGGCCCGCGGGCTGCTGCGCCTGGTGATTCATGTCAACGTGCTGGCGGCCTCCCTCCCCCTGTCCTTTGCGGAGGACCTCCATCTGAGCCTGGCGCAGTGCGTGCTCTGGTACCTGGGCGTAGCGGCCATCGTCGCGTCCGGGCTGCTGCGCCGGGCCCGGCGGCGCCTTGACGACCGCCTGCTGCGCCTGCACCCGAACTGGCCGTGGGTGGCGGGCCTCGCGCTGGTCTCGGTGATGGTCACCAGCCACTTCGCGACGGGCGCCGCGCCCTCGGGGCTGGAGGTGACATTCCTGCCCGTCGGCGCCGGGCAATGCGCCGTCATCCGCGCGCCCTCGGGAGCGACCACGCTGGCCGATTGCGGCGGCTGCGGGAACTGCCCGGGCGGGGGCGACGAGGTCGCCGACGGCGTCGTCACGCCCTTCCTTTCGCGGAGGCGGATCGAGCGCGTGGACGCCGTCGCGGTCTCCCACTGGGACGCCGACCACTACAACGCCCTCCCGCGCCTGCTGCAGCGCGTGCGGGTGGGCTTGCTGCTGCTGCCGCTCGAACTCCCCGATGCACGGCCGCCGAAGGCCCTGTTGGGAGAGATCGCCAGGGGCGTTCCGGCGCGGGCCGGCGGCGTGCTGAGACTCAGCGACGGCGTCACCGTCGAGGTGCTCGAGCCGCGCCTGCCGCCGATCGCCGGGGGGCGCGACGCCGCCAACGACAACTCGGTGGTGCTGATGGTGCGCCATGGCGGCTTCAGCGTGCTGCTGACCGGGGACATCGGGCGGGAGGGGATGCGCAGGCTCCTGCGCGATGCGCGCTCGTCAGGGAGGTCCCTGCGCGCGGACGTCCTCGTGCTGCCCCACCACGGGCGCAACCAGGAGGGGCTTGAGGAGCTGCTCGACGCGGTGGCACCGAGGTGGGCGGTCGCGTCCTGCGACTGGCGGGCCGAGCAGTACCTGCGCGCACAGACCCTGGAAGCCCTGCGGGGGAGGGGGATCGAGCTGCTGCGCACCGATGAGCACGGCGCGATTCGCTTCGTCAGCGATGGCCGGGGCTGCCACGTGGACACGTCCCACGGCCCGCGCTCTACCGTGACGCGCATCGCGGCCGCCCGGCGCTGAGCCCAGAGCGGCACAGGTCGCCGCGGCTCACGCCAACGACCGGGCGGGAATGTAATCCCGCCCCTCCAAACGGCACGGCAACGGACTGCCACCCCCACGAGGGGGGGGACGACAACGGCCAACGCCGCACGGGCGAGGCGCCCGTGGTGCGTTCAGGAGGGCCGGAGGGGATCCCCCTCCCGGTAGCGGCTTGGGCGCAGGTCGGCCGTCGGCTCAGAGGCGGGCGACCTCCATGTCGAGGAGCTTCGCCGCCTCCGTGAGCGCCTGCTGCCAGCGACCGAAGGCCATCGACATGTGCTGCGAGCCGACCAGGATCTCCGGCAGGCGCTCCACGTCGCCATCCACGTCCATGTGGATGATAATGCGGCAGTGGCCGCCGTCCTCGCTGCGCTTCGTCCGGCCCTCGACGGCCACGATCCGGTCCAGGGAACTGTGCACGTTCAGCAGCGTCATCGGCTCCTGCCTGACGTCCGCGTAGGCCGTGACGCCGAACTGCCTGGTGTGGTAGTCGCGGACGGTGTAGGGCTCGGTGGCCATGGAGAGCGGGATGAGGTCGTGCTCGATGGTGACCTCGCGCGAGTCCGCCTCGAACATGCCCTTGCGATAGCCGAAGTTGCCCATCAGCACCGGCTGCTCGCTGACCGCGTGAAGCATCAGCGAGGCCAGCATGGCGGTGATGTCGCCCTCGCAGGCGCACATGATGCCCTCGTCGATGAGCCGATCGAATGCCAGGCAGGGCACCACAGGCCGCTCCTCGGTGAAGCGGCCGCAGTTGATGGTCACGCCGTTGGCGTCCTCGCGCGCGCACAGGGCGCGCAGCGCGAGGTAGACCCTGGTCGCGTCGAGCATGCTCTCCCGGTCGGGCTCGACCTCCCCAAAGTCCTGGCTCCAGTTGTCCAGCTCAGCGGCGACCTCCTGCTCCTCGAAGCTGTCGAACCGGCGGTAGAACTCATTGGTCTCGATGTGCCGGACGGCAACACCGAGCCGCTCCTCGACCAACTGGAAGTCGTAAGGCCCGTCGGGCGCGGAGAATGAGGGTATCTCGCCGATGTAGAGGAACCTGCTCTCAGCGAGATATTTCTTCGCTCTGAGGCCGCGCAGGAAGTCCTCGCTCACAGGGCCGCCGATCACGGGAAGGCCGTACTGTGAGAGAGTGAACGGCTCCCAGGGCCGGCGGCCGAGGCTCCGCACGAGCAGCGCGTCCACGTCGTAGGTCAGCTCCGAGGGGAGCCTCCGCAGGTCGCTCTGCCGCTCAACGACCAGGGGCTCCTCGACCTGGACGAATCCCACCGCCAGGCTGTCCGCGAACTGCTCGACCATCTGCCTGGCCGCATCACGCACCTCCTCGGCGGTGGATGGCTCGAAGGCCGGCGTGCCCTTGACGTCGGGCGAGCAGACGCTGCCGTAGGCGTCGGTGTAGTGGTGAAGGCCGATGTACACCGGCTTGATCCTGACCGTGCCCCGGTCCAGCTCGCTCATCGCCATCGCTCCCTGGTGCTCGTGATGCTCCGCGCCGACGCTATCGGACGGGTGCTCTGTCGTCCTCGATGACCTCGAAGTCGAGGAGCCGGCCTATGTCGCGTATCTGCTCCCGGAAGTCGCCGATGGTGCCCGACCTGTGCACGCCGTAGATGTCCGGGTAGAGATGGCTCTGCACCCTCCTGGCGTCCTCCAGCCTGACGACCAGCTTGCTCCTGCACATGATGTTGGTCCAGTCGGTGTACAGGGCATAGGGATCGACCGTCTCGCCGGTGTGAACGAGGATGGACCGGGTGGCGACGTCGATCCTCCAGACGGTGGCAGGCTCGCCGGCCGGGAAGAGCACCTCGGAGCAGGCGCCCACGCCGGGCCTCGAGTGCTCCCTCACGTGCCGCTCCGCATGGTCCCTGATGTTGTAGGGCACCTTCTCTGTGCCGCCCCACGGGTTCCAGGGCGCCCCGCAGTGCATGACGATGCTCACGCCATTGCCCACATCTACCATGAAGTCGCCCATCATGGACGGCCGGCCGAAGCCGAACTGCGCGAGCATGTGCGTGAGCACGACGTTCATGTGCCCCTGGCAGCAGCCGACGGTGCCCTCCATCTGGAGCTGCGAGTTCCCCAGGCTGGGCCATATCATGTCCTCAGGCCGGGGGTTGGGGATGAGGGACCTGATGTGCGTCGCGCTCGCGTTCGCGCCGTGCTCGTCCATCAGCGCCTTGATCGCGAGGTACATCCTGGCCGAGTTGACCACCTCCCGCTCGATGGTGCCCCGCACCTCCTCGGCGCCGGCGATCCACTCGTGCGCGATCTCGCGCGCCTCCTCCTCGTCGATCTGCTGCACGCGCTCGCTGGTGGCGACCTCCTCGGTCCCTATCTTGGTGATCTCGGTCCCGAACACGTCGCGGACCGCGTCTCGGAAGGTCTCGTTGAACTCCTCAGGCGGTTGCTTCCGCATCTCGACGGGGTGGGTCATGTTGAGGTCGCCGCGATGCACGTTGTCGTCGTCTACGTACGGCCTGTCGGTTATGAGCAGGATCCGCGAGCGCTTCATTCTCGCCAGCGCATCCACGAGGCCGATCTTCTGCACGAGGTCGTCGAACATCGCGGCCCGGGTAGAGGGCTCACACACATTGCCACGGTCGCAGCTCGCAGCGAGGATGCCGCGGCGCTCCTCGAAGAGCCTGAATGGCACGTGCGAGAAGCCGGGGAAGTTGTAGACCGCTATCGTGGGAAGGCCGGTGAGCGCCGGTCGGTAGTCGCTCATTCCCCCGACGACCAGAACGCCGTCGTAGTCAGCGGTGTTCGCCTCCAGCTCAGCCACCACGGCATCCAACTGTGTTCCGGGCTGGGATACATCCCGGACGGTGAACTCGACCTCGCCGCAGCGCTCCTGTAGCTGCCGCAGGAGGTCCTCATTGGTCGTGGGCGTGAGGGTCTCCGATTCGAAGTGCTGAACGCCCGCGTCCGTGAACACGACATAAATCTTCGTCGCCTGCGAATCCACCCTACACTTCCTCCCTGTACGGCGCGTCTGTCGCGTCGAGCTAATGGATCATGCGCTCTGGTGGCTTCGCGTGCGAGCGCGGGTGGCCCTCGCACAACACGCCGTGGATGACGTACCACGCCTGTTCAGGGGTGGGATCATCGAGGATGTCGCTGACGGCCTGTCGCACCACAGCAGTCTCCCGATCGGTCAAGCCGCCCATCTCGAAGTCCGCCCCATTCCTCCGGGTCGTGTACCAATCGCACGTGCCGCCGCAGACGTACCTGTGCAGCAGCTTCCGAGCCTGTGCGCGGTCGATCTCCAGCGCGCCCGCCACGCGTTGGAGTATCTCCTCCACCTGCCGCTTCTCCTCGTCGGTGGCCTTCATGCCGGCACTCGCCTCCTCCCGGGCCATGTTCACGCGCAGGCCCGCAGCTCACGCCCTGCGCCGTGGTCAACCGGCACGAATCTTCGCGCCACCGGCCACGCGACCTCCAAACGAGGAACTGTCCCCGCGCGTCCTCGATCTCAGGCCCGACCGTGAGGAGGGCGGGTCAGAGAAGCATGAAGAGCACCGAGTAAATGAGCTGTGCGCCAAACAGTATCAGGATCACCCCGCAGACGACCTGAAGCATGCGTCGGGCCCTGGGTGTCGTGAGCAGCTTCTGCGGGATCAGCCCGGTGGCCGCCGCGAGAATGAGCAGAGGGATGCCGGCGCTGACTCCGAACGCCACGGCGTAGAGGAGGCCCACCGCTGCGTTCTGGGCGACGCAGGCCACATAGGTGAGCACCGCCACCAGGGGCGCGCAGGGCGTAATCCCGTAGAGGAAGCCCAGGAACGCCACGGTGAGAGCACCTCTGCCGACTCGAGCTCCCTCCTGGCGCTCGGCCCACGGCATCTTCGGCGGCCTGCCCGCCAGCAGCAGCGCGCCAAGGACTATGATGATGGCGGCAGCGAGGAGGTACAGATAGCCGGACCTGTGAGGCGGGAAGAAGCGGTTGATGGTCTGAAAGGCCACCGTGGCGAGCACGCCAAGAATCGCCAGCGCGAGGACTCGACCGGCAACGAACAGAGCGCCGATGCGCAGCGCCCCCGCCCAATCTCGCCCTGTCCCCCCGATGTAAGGAAGCAACAGAGGCGCCGTATAGGCCAGGCATGGCCCCCAGCCCATCAGGAAGCCACCGGTTGTCAGCTTCAGCAGCTCCGGGCCCATGAGGAAGGACCGTCCAACGACAGGCGCCCTGCCGCGATGCCGCTGCTACTCGGCCTCTCCGGACGCGGCAAAGGCGTTCTCGATGGTTATCGTCTTCCCCACGCCGGCCAGGATGAAGTCCTGGCCCCAGGCATCCTTGAACAGGTCTCTGGCCTGATCGCCCGAGCAGTGGCAGGGCGCGACCCTGGTGACCTGCTGCTCCTTCAGCCCCTTGATCACGCCCCGTATGCTCCAGGCGTTCTTCCAGCACAGGTGGAAGCCGCCGAGGGCCAGGTAGACGTCCCGGTCCAGCATCTCCTTGGCCTTCCTGACGATGTTGACTATCCCCGGGTGGGCGCAGCCGGTGACTACCACCAGCCCTTTGGTGGTCTTGATCAGCAGCGACTCCTCTTTGATCCAGTTGCCCAGCTCCCCGCTTGAGTACACGTTCGGGCAGATCCTCACGGCGTTGTGGACCTCCACCAGCGTCGCCCCGGCCGCCTTCACCGTTCTCTTGACGCTGTCGGGCAGAGACCGGGGCAGATAGACCGCCACGTCGCTGTTGGCGTCGAGGAAGCCGTCAAGGCCCCCAATGTGATCGGCGTGGACGTGGGAGAGCACCACCGCGTCCACGATCTGCGGGTCGATGTCGAGCTTCCTCATGTTGGACAGCAGCACGGAGGAGTCGCCGCCGACGTCGAAGAGGATCGTCTGCTCCGCGCCCCGCACCAGACAGCCGAATCCCCATCTGGTCTGCAGGCCCTCAGTGTAGGCGTTGTTGTCGTAGATCACGGTCAGGGCCAGATCGCGGCCGGCATCGGCCAGCTCCGCCGACGCGCTGACATCAAATGCATAGCGGGTTGCAGTCCGGGGGCCGTCCCGAGCCAGCAACACCACGGCCAGCCCCACAAGGCACAATCCCAGCAGAATGACTACAAGCCTGCGTTTCATCACTCCCGCCCTCCTGTACAGCGGCGGCGCGCTGTCCACCAGACATGGAATGTGGAACCTGTTGATGCCCGCTGGCGCGCCCCGTTGCTTCATCCGCCGGCGTCCGACTTGCGCTTGACAGTAGAGAACCCGAAGCATAGTATGCGTGAATGCGCATATGAAGCTATACGCCCACGAGCTGATTGTCAAGGGCACAGACGCTGCATGGCGCGGAGATACGTACCTGGAGCATCAGGCCCGTGAATGAGATGACGCTCGTCCTGGCGGTCAGCGTACTGCTGGCAGTCGGCTTTGCCCTGGCCCGCCTTGCCCGACTCATACACCTGCCCTCTGTAACAGGCTACATCCTCGCCGGCCTTATCCTGGGCCCCGGTGGCTTGGGCCTGATAAGCGCCGACATGCTGGAGAGCCGCCTGCAGTTCTTCACGCACATCGCGCTGATGTTGGTGGCCTTCGCCATCGGCGAGCGCTTCGAGCTACGTGAGCTGAGGTCGTCCGGGCGGGCGTTGATCGGAGTGAGTGCCGGGGAATGCCTGGCGACGTTTGTGCTGGTAGCCGCGGGGGTGGGGACAACCGCGTATCTCATGGGTGTGGGCGCTGAGGGAGCAGGGCCGGCGCACGCGGCAGCTATCGGGCTGCTATGCGCCAGCATCGCTGTGGCCACGGCGCCGGCCGCAACAGTGGCCGTGGTGCGAGAGCTGGGCGCGCACGGCCCGGTCTCCCGGCTCGTGCTGTCAGATGTGGTGGTCAACAACGCGGTGAGCGTGACGCTCTTTGGGGTAATGGTCACCGCCACCCAGGTGCTGCTGGGAACCGGCGGACAGAGCGGATTGACGGCAGTCCTGGCGCCCGTGACGCAGACTGTCCTGTCCCTGGCTTTTGGGATAGCCGTCGGTCTGGCGTGCGACTACATCGTGCACGAGCTGACCGCCAGGGACAACGTCCTGATCGTCTCTCTGGCCGCGGTCCTGTTCGTGGGTGGGTTCGCCGGTGCCGTGGGTCTGTCCTCTCTGCTGGCCGGGGTAGCCGCGGGCTTCGCTGTGGTGAACCGCGATCGCCGCGATGTGAGGGCCTTCCGCGCGCTCAACGACTTCGAACCGCCGATCTACGCCATCTTCTTCGCTCTCGCCGGGGCCCAGCTCCATCTGCAGGGGCTGGTGGCGGCCGGGGCGCTGGGCGGGGCATTCGTGATAATGCGGGCCGCTGGCAAGTACTTCGGTGCCTGGCTCGGAGGGCACCTGACCGGCATGAGCCACCGCCAGGCCAGCTCCGCCGGCCTGGCCCTGCTGCCTCAGGCCGGCCTCGCCATCGGATTAGCCTGTCTGGTGGCCGAAGACCCGACCCTGGCGCCGATTCAGTCGCTCGTCATCAACTTGGTCACGGCAAGTATCGTTCTCAACGAGCTCCTCGGCGCGCCGCTGGTGCGAGTTGCGCTTGTGAGGGCTGGAGAGATCGGCGAGCCCGAGGGGCCGACAGCCGGTCTTCCTTCGCGGAAGACCGAGACCACGGAGGCTGCGGGGGAGCGGGAGGTGGCAGTGGCGCCATGGCCTCAGAGGAAGCTGCGACCGCGTGAGGGGACCGGCTCCTGCGCTCTTATCGGCGTTGCCCGGCCGGCCAACGTGAGAGCTCTCACGCGACTTGGTACCCTGCTTGGACACTTCTACGGCGCATCCCCCATGGCCGTGCACGTAGTTCGTCCCGAAGAGGAGCAGGAGTACTGGGATGAGGTGGCCGAGGAGCAGAGCATCGGGATGTTCCGCACCGCCATTCAGGAGGCGGAGACGCTCGGCTACAAGCTCCACACGGAGATAGAGGCTGACGATGAGACTGCCGAGGGCATCCTGCGCACCGCTCGCGATCACAACGCGCGGGTCATCGTGCTGGGGCACCCTGGGGAGCCGCGATCTGCCCCCCATGAAGGCGTTGTGGAAGGCGTCGTTGCAGGTGCAGACTGCCCTGTGGTGGTTGTCAGGTTCGCCGGTCCGCTGGCCGGCGGCCGCATACTGATCCCCCTCACGGAGGCGCAGGATCTCGACGTGGCGCGGCCGGTCGTGCGGGCGCTCGGCATCGTCGCCGACCATACCCTCACGCTCCTCAGGCTCATGCCGCCGGAGTGCTCCCCGGACGAGCTGCGGCGGGCCGAGGAGGAGGTGCATGGCTGGTGCATTGGCGAGCCCATGGCGGGTAGCATCAATGCACAGGCCGCCGCCGCCGAGTCCAGAGTGCATCGGGTCCTGGAGGCCGCCGCTGACCACGACGTGCTCATCGTGGCCATGCACCCCGAGAGCGGCTTCCGGCAGGCGTTCTTCGGCTCGCTCGCCCGCGAGGTGGCCGATCGGGTCGATCGCACCGCCCTGCTGGTTCACGGTAGCCCACAGGAATGCGTCCTCGACAGCGCCGAACGGCCCTCGGAAGCCGAGGCCCGCCCCGAGTGAGTCGGGATCCGGACCTCAGCCAGCCGTCGCCGACCGGCAGCGCCGGCGCGGCCACTACCGCCTGCTCCTTCTGTGACATCCTCCGGGTGCGCGAGGGATTGCAGGCACGCCGCGCGGCCCGAAGTTCACTTGACAGGAGGAGGTGCCCCGCGTAGCATTCGCGCATGCGAATATCCGCATAGATTCCCAGGGCGCGACCATCAAGATAGTCCGTCCGTCAGCATATCCGCGGTTCGATCCCGAGGTGAAGGCGATGGCGACGACGATCCGCACCGTGTACCTGTCAAAGGAGAGCGGCAGGCCGGGCTGGCCCAACAAGGACTTCGACCCAGAGGAGAGAGCGACGGAGCTGGAGCGGAGGCTGGTGTGGCTGCAGGGGCGTCTGGACTTCGACGTCCAGTTCACCGGGGCGCATGTGGTGACCGCCGCCGGCGACGTGGCCGCCCTCAAGGACGCCATCTCCGCACAGGATGACGGCCTGCTGGTGTTCATCCTGGCCTCCGGGGCGCAGCCGCACCTCAATGAGATCGTGGAGATCGGCCTGCCCACGGTCAGCTTCATCGACCTCTTCGGGTACTTCGTGCTCTCGGTGCCCGAGCACGTGATCGGCATTTCGTCTTCGGACTTCACCGAGATCGGGCCGGCGCTCAAGGCCGTTGACACGGTGCGCAGACTCGGCGAGTCGAAGATCATCTGCGTCAGCGACCGGAAGGACATCTCCAGCTACCAGGAGCAGGCTCAGGAGCGGTTCGGGATCGAGATAGAGCAGGTCGGACACGAGCCGTTGCTTGCCGCCTATGAGCGGGCGGATGAGGGGCAGGCGGAGGAAATCGCCGCGGAGTACATCGCCAACGCCGAGAAGGTCATGGAGCCGACCACGCAGGATGTGGTGGCCGCCGCGAGGATGTACCTGGGGATACGGGAGCTGATGGGCGATGCCGATGCCAACGTCATCACCGTGGACTGCCTCCCGCTCACCTATGCGGGCATTCTCCCGGCATTCCCGTGTCTGGCCTTCTCCCGGCTCAACGATGAGGGGCTCGTCGGGGTGTGCGAGGCGGATCTGGCGGCGACCCTCACCCAGATGATCGTCGGCTATCTGGCCGACCGCCCGGGCTTCGTCTCCGATCCAGTGATAGACACATCCACCGATACCATCATCCACAGCCACTGCGTCGCGGCGACGAAGATGGGCGGAGTTGACAGCTATCCCGAGCCCTACGTCATCCGGAGCCACGCCGAGGACAACGAGAGCGTGTCGCTGCAGGTGAAGATGCGGGCAGGCCAGGAGGTTACGCACGCCAAGCTCGCGGGCTTCGACACCATGCTCGTGGCACGGGGCCGAACGGCGGGCAACGTTGATATCGATAAGGGCTGCAGAACCAAGGTGCGCATGACGGTCAATGATGCCAGGAAGCTCTATCAGAACTACCGGGGAGGCCTGCACAGGGTCATGTTCTACGGTGACCTGGTGCGGCAGATCGAGGACCTGGGCAGGCTGCTGGGCTTCGAAGTGGTCGATGAGTGTTAGGCTCAGTGCCGCGAGACCGCGGGGAGGGCAGACGTGCCGGGCATCAGATCAGGAGCGCGTGCTGAGACGAGGCCGCCGGGGGGCGGGGCAATCGCACACCGTCTCCGCGCTCACCCCTGCGGCCTTCTGGCCGACCTGCAGGATCTGAGGCGAGCGTTCATCGTGCATCCCCTCGCCAATGCGCATTTCGCGAAGATACTCGCATCGTGCGGGCTCGTGGGCCCCAACACAGACTGCAGCCATTACCCCTGCCACGCCAGGGTGGAGGACTGCACGTGGTGCTACTGCCCGTTCTATCCCTGCGGCGACGAGTCGCTGGGGCGGTACACAACGAGCACACGAACCGGAAACCGCGTCTGGTCGTGCAAGGACTGCACCTGGATTCACACGAGGGCTGTGGCGTAAGCGGTGCTCCAGACGCTGAGGGGCCTGGCCGTGCGCAGCCCGCAGGATATCGAACGACTCCACGAGAGGCTGCTTGAGATCAAGGACAGAGAATGGCCCCCCGAAGCAAGGTAGAGATCAGCGGGAGCTGGGCGCCCTTCTACGATCGCCTCATGGATCTGCTCTTCCTGGGCACGTACCCGCGCTTCATGGCCGGGGTCACGGCTCTGATGCAGGTGGAGCCCGGCGACGCGATCCTGGACCTGGGGTCGGGGACGGGGCGCAATGCCCTGCTGATGCTGGAGAGGGCGGGCTCCACCGCTCGCATCGTCGGGGTCGATATCAGCGAGGCGATGCTTCGCCGGGCTCGCCGCCGATGCGATGGCCACCCTCAGATACGCTTCGTGAGGCGCCGCATCGAGCAGCCTCTGCCCTTCGCCGAGGAGTTCGACAAGGTGTTCCTCTCCTTCATCCTTCACGGCCTCCAGGACGCCGACAAGCGCCGCACTATCGCCAACGCGCGAAAGGCACTCAGGCCCCGCGGCAGGCTCTGGATACTGGACTACAACGAGTTCGACCTTGAGCGCATGCCCTGGCCGTTGCGCTGGCTCTTCACGCACCTGGAATGCGAGCTGGCGAGCGAGTTCCTGGAGCTCGACCTCGGGCACATGCTGGCCGAGGCGGGGTTTGGGGACCTGATCTCGCATGAGCTGCTGCGAGGCTATGTGCGACTGCTCGGAGCCCGAAAGCAGGTTGGCTAATCAAAGAGTCAGCGGAGTCAGAGAGCAGAGGAGACGAGCCTCTCCTGCACGTCAGATTCAACTTCGCCATGGGACTGGTGCATGGGGTCCTGTTCCGCGCCGGTATGGCCTTTTCCGAGCCGATGAGCGTCCTCCCGGTCTTCCTGAAGCACTTCACCGGCTCGCAGGCAATGATCGGGGTCTTCTCGGCGCTGATGAACGCCGGCAGCGTGCTGCCGCAACTGCTTGTGGCGCACAAGCTGGAGAGCAAGCCGAGGAAGAAGCCGGTGCTGGTGGTGGCCATCTGGGTGCGAGCGGCGCTGTGGCTGATCCTGGGTCTGTTGGCGTACTTCTGCCCGCCGGGTCATCCGACGATCGTGCTGGCGGGGCTTCTCCTGCTGTTGTTCGGCTTCTCGCTGGCCGGCGGCGTCGCAACCATCCCGTTCAACGACATCTGGGGCAAGGCTCTGCCGGCTACGCTGCGCGGCCGCTTCTTCGGGCATCGCCAGCTCTGGGGTGGGCTCCTGGCAATCGGGGCGGGCTATGCCGTGAAGCGCATACTGGGGAATCCCAGCATAGCATTTCCCAGGAACTACGCCTATCTGTTCCTGCTGTCGTTCGCCTTCATAGCGGTGTCCTACGTCGCCCTCAGCTCACTGCGTGAGCCCGAGGGCAAGGCCAATCACCACAGGCGGCGTCTGGCCGACTTCCTCAAGGCCTCGCTGCGCATTCTGTGGCAGGACCGGAACTTCGGCGCGCTTATCCTGACCCAACTGGCTGTCGGCTTTGGCGCCTTCGCCCTGCCGTTCTACGTGCTGTACGGCAGAGACGAACTGCATATGGCCGCCGGGGATGTAGGGACCCTGGTGGCGGCTCAGATGGCCGGCGGCATTCTGTCGAACCTGCTCTGGGCGCACTTGAGTGATCGCGTGGGCAATCGCATCGTGATCGTCCTGACGGCAGCGATGGCAGTAGGCATTCCACTCCTGGCCCTGGTCTCACCCGCCGTCGGTTGGCGGCTGCTGATAGCCGTGTTTGTGCTGATTGGCTTCTCGACCAGCGGAAGCCAGATCGGCTTCACCAACTACCTGCTGGAGATTGCCCCGGAGCAGCTCCGGCCCACCTACATAGCATTGCGCGGAACTGCCCTGGGCCTCACCATGCTGCTACCCGTGCTGGGCGGTCTCCTCATAGACATGTACTCGTATCAGGCCACATTCCTGGTAGCCCTGGGCGTGCTGATCGCCGGGCTGCTCTTGTCCCTGCGCCTGAAGCCGGTCAGGAAGATCGCAGCCTGATACGGTCGGTGCATCGCCGCCTGGCCTACCTGTCCTTCTCGACCACCTCGTAACCCATCAGCTTCGCCAGGTCCTTGAAGCTCTGGCGGTAGTCGCCGTAGAACACGACTCTGTGGTTGCCGAAGGTGCGCCAGTCGAGGTTCTCGAGGAGCTTCTCCGCGTCGGTATCGATGGCGAGCTTGGTCCGGCACAGGATGTCGTACCAGCCGGGGAACAGCTTCTCACCGTCCACCGTGCGGCCGGTGAACAGCGACAGCTTCCTGTCGTGCACGCTGGCCTTCGCGACCGTGACCGTCTCGCCGGCGGGCAGGAACACCTGTGCTGAGGCCCCGCCCTTCTCCTGCTCGTCCGCGGGCCACTGAGGGAGGTTCCGTACGGCGTAAGGCACCCGCCGCTCGTCGCCGTACGGGTTGAAGGGGCACTCGCAGTGGCCGACGTAGGCCTTGCGGTTGTTCTCGTCCACGATGTAGTCCCCGTTGAACCCGGCGCCGCCGGTGATGAACAGGCCGAGCTGCTGGGTGATCAGCGAGTCCACCAGCGTCTCGGAGGTGGCGACGATCCCCTCGGTGCAGAGCTGGGAGGAGGGCATGCCCTGGGAGGGGATTGGCCCACCGGGGTAGCGCATGAACACGCCGTAGCCCTCGGTCGTGATGGCACCGGCATCGTACTCGGCCATCATCTGCTTCATCGCGAGGTAGAGGCTGGCCGACTTCTGTATCTCCGCCTCGTTCGTGCCTCTGATGCCCGCCGCCTCGTCCATCCACTGCGCGGTCACATCTCTCGCCTCGGCCTGGTCCACGGTCTCCATCGTGGCCAACATCTCATCCTGTGGACAGGCGACCAGCTCCACACCGATCTCCTGCAGATTGCTCAGATAGCGCCTCTCGTACTCGTCCCAGCCCTCCTCCTGCAACTGCAGCCCTGTGGGCTCGTACTGGCCCAGAACGGGCTTGTCCGTGACCACCAGCACTCGCAGGCCCTTCATCCATGCCACCGCCTGCAGGGCGCGGACCTGGTCGGCGATCCGGTCGAGCCTGGCCGAGAAGACCGCCTCCGACGCGTCGGCGATGAGGGGAAGACAGGCGGTGACCACTCGCCGCCCCGTGTAGGCGTCGTAAGGGTACTGCCACTGGCCCCACAGCGGGTGCACCGCGATGATAGGCAGGTCCAGGTCGATCAACTGATCGGTCGGGGCGCCGAAGTAGAGCACACCATCCAGGTTCTCCGCGTCTGCCTCGACATTCGCGAGCGTCGTTGCGGCGTCCTCGACGCTGGTGTCTCCGACGAACTCCACGGCCTCGCATCGCTCCTGGATCGCTCCCAGCAGCTCCTCGTTTGTGAGCACGTGCCGGTCGGGGTGATGCAGAGGGTAGGTCTGCGTGCTACCGAACAGCCCACTGGAGGGGAACGCCACGTAGATCCTCACGTCCCGAGTTCCGGCTCTCGCACTTGCGGCCATCGGTCGGCCTCCTCATTGAGCCTGTTGTCGCGGATACGGTGCATCGTCAGTACGCTGGAAGTGCGCATATGCGCACCTGCGGGCCGATCTTCAGCGTCAAGGCTGTTGCACGAACCGCAGAAGCGGCTCTGTCGGGCAGGGATGCCCGACCTAAGCGCGGATGCGGAACGCCCACTATCCTGTGCTCAGGCGGACCTGTTGACGCACGGCATCCGGCAAGATGCTGGCGGTTCGCTACATCCCCACGGCGTAGAACACCAGCCCTACCAGCAGGGCGGGCACCGTGGTCGTGATGGTCAGCCACAGCGCAACGCGCGGACTCATGGCGATGATTGGGAAGAGCGCGTCTCCGTCCTGGCTCAGTGTGTGAGCCACGAGGGCTGAGAACGGGATGACGCCCTCCGTGTAGAGCGTGACAATGATGATCTGCGGTCCGCAGCCGGGGATGAGGCCAATGCAGGCGGTAGCCACCACGGGGAGCACGCCGGCCTGTGCCACAAGCGCCTGCAGGTCGAGTTGCGTGAAGTGCATGAACAGCTCATAGGCGGCATAGGCCACGAAGACCCAGAAGGTGACGAATGCGGTCTCGTGGGCGTCGTGGATGAACGTCTCCTTCAGTGACGCGACCTTCTCCTCGAACTCAGCATGCGTGTCGTCCGCGAGGCCGTGACGCCCCGCGACGAGCCATATCACTGACAGCGCCAGGCCGGCCAGGCCCACGACGCGGTTCAGGTCGAAGCCCAGCCACCGGCTCACGTCCTGCTGCGTCAGCAGGATGACGCCCAGGACGAACCCGACCGCGCAGACCAGCCAGTAGAGGCCGTATCCTCTATGGGTGATCTCGTAGCCGAGAGTGCCGGGTACCTCGTGCCCGTCGGGGTGCAGCGCTTCGCCAATGCTGTCTCCCGCGGAGTGACCGAGGTGCGGCCATCTGCCTGCGCTTGAGCGCCTGCCGGCGGGAGTCGTGGCCTGCGTAGGACGGACCAGTCGGGCTCCGATCCCGAAGGCGTCGATCGCGTAGCCCGCGAGGATCCCCACCACAAGAGAGATCAGGTGAATGTAGACCGCCTGCCGGGGCATCTTCGAGATGATGACGAAGGAGGAGTCGCCCATGGTGGCGATCAGCGTTGCGATGACTGTGCCATAGGTGACGGTCCCTCGGAGGTAGAGCGGCATCACGAAGATGGCGCCGCCACAGCCCGGCGAGGTGCCCAGCGCGGCACCGATGAGGACCTGGAACCGCTTGTGCCTCCTGATGGCATCTATCACCCCTCCCGCTGCCCGGTAGTTCAGGTAGCCGAAGAAGAGCAGCATGGCTCCGACGAAGACGCCAACCTGGAGGAAGGAGCCTTCGGCCGATTCCAGGAGGAGGCGGCCGACATCATTCATATCCTGACACGCCTGCTATCTCTGCCGTCACGCCGCACTCTCACGGCGGTCGCGAGCATGAGCACCGGGAAGTCGGGCGCCCAAACGGCCGTCGAGCCGCCCGTTGTCAGAAGTACATGTTGTCGGCGACGAGGAAGTCGAAGTCCGACTCCAGCTCGTTGGGCTTGATGTGCTCGATGCCGGCGGCGCACTCCTCAGACTCGCGGCGGGTCCGTTGGGAGAGCAGCATCTCCGCGGCGCCGGCCAGGGCGGCGTTGCCGATCTTGGCGACGCGATCCGGGAGGTTGGGGAGCAGCCCAATGGCGACGGCGTGCTCCACGGTGATGTAGTTCCCGAAGGCCCCGGCGAGGTAGATTGTGTCGATGTCCTCCGGCTCAATGCCGTAGTACTTGATGAGCAGATCCTGGTCGGTCCTCAGGCCGGCCTTGGCCGTGATGAGCTGGTAGACGTCCTGCTGCGTCAGTCGAATGGAGTCCGTCAGGTGGAAGTCCTCGCTGAGCTTGGCCTTCCTGGTCATGATACCGGCCTTAAGCAGCTCGCCCAGCAGATCGATGAGGCCGGAGCCACAGATGCCCACGGGCGGCTGATTGCCGATGGTCTCGTACTGCACCTGGCCGTCAGAGATGGTGACGTTGCTGATGGCGCCGGCGACGGCGCCGACCCCGCTGCCGACCGCGGCGCCCTCGTAGGCGCCGCCGGCGGCGCATGAGGCCGTCATGATATGCTCGGCGTTGCCCACAGCCACCTCGCCGTTGGTGCCGATGTCGATGATCATGCAGGGCCTCTCGGCCCGGTGCATGCGCGCGGCGATGATGTCGGCGAGGCAGTCGGCGCCGGCATGCCCGCCGATCAGGGCCGGGCCGTAGACGTTGGCCCTGGGGTGGATCTGCATTCCCAGCGAGGCGGCCTCAGCATTAACGGGCTCCGTGCTCGGCGGCTCGAAGGGGAGGACTCCCAGCGGTCCCACATCCAGCCCAAAGAACAGATTGCGCATGGTGGGGTTGCCGACGGCAACCACCTCATAGATCTGCTCGGCGGGGATGCCGTCACGGTCGGCGAACTCCTCGAGTATCTCGTTCACGGCCGAGATCACCGTCGTCTGCAGATCCTGACGCCCGTCTTCGTGGCGCATCGTGTGGTCGATCCGGGAGATGACGTCGTCTCCGTAGGCGCTCTGCGGGTTCTTGCGCGCGACCACGGCCACCGGCTCCCCACTCTCAAGGTCGAGCACCTGGCAGACGAGCGTGGTGGTGCCGACGTCGATGGCCAGGCCGTACAGGCGTCCCTCGTATGCCCCGAGGCTGCGCTCGCCGTCCGGTCCGCTCCAGACGACCGTGTCGTCCACCCGGCGGACGGCGGGGTTCAGCTCTATCTTGTGTCGGACGCTGTCGCTGAGGATGGTGTAGTCGCCCGCGCTGATCACGTAGACGTAAAGGTCGGCCGGCCTTACTACCGTGGCCTGGCAGGCCAATCGCTCGGAGGGGCCCAGCTCGAAGCTCTCTTCGGCCGCCGTCTTGGGCGACAGCGCCTCGGCGCCTCTCTCGACCCGCACAAGGCACTTCCCGCATGTCCCCGCCCCCCCACACTCCGCGTTTATGGCTATGCCGAGCCGGCGCACATGCTCGAGGATCGTTCCCTCGAAGAGTTCGATGCCTTCGCGGCCTCTGCGGTACTGCGGGAAGTACATCCTGTGCTCGCCGAACCGTTCGCTCATGCCATGCACCTCAAGATAGGATAGCTTGCGTGGTTCTCCTGGTAGTGCTCGGGACATCGGTCGCGGCAGTTCGTTTCGACTTCTCCGTCACGTGGCCCTGCACGAGCCGCTCGAACGCCGGTCGGCACTGATAGCTGCTGTGCTCGCGCGACGGCATTGGGAGCTTTCCCTGTGGTGATGCTCACGCGCGGTCGGCCAGTCGGCCGCAGCTTAAGTGCGTGGGCTCAATACTGGCCGCACTCCCTGACCAACTCCAGCACGCGTTCATAGCGGGTGAAGCTGACGTCGTTGGGGACCGAGTGATCCGAGTGGTAGATATACCCGCCGCCCTGCATGGCAACAGGGACCTTGGAGCGTATCTCCTCCTCGATCACCGCCGGATCGGGGTCAGCCATAGCGCGGACGTCAATGCCGCCCATGAGGGCCAGCTCGTCTCCGAATGTCTGCTTCATCTCCACAAGGTCCATGCCTGCCTTCTGCTCCAGCGGCTGCAGGCAGTCCAGCCCGTCCTCGATGAAGCGGGAGATGAGTTCCTTGACGCATCCGCAGCTATGGAGGATGACCGGCAGGCCCTCGCCGTGGAAGTAGTCCACGAGCCGGCGGAACGTCGGGCGCAGTTGCTGATCGTAGTGCTCCGGCGAGAACAGCAGGCCATTGCGGTACCCCAGGTCGCAGAGGATGAAGGCGCCATCGAACTGAAAGCCGCCGTCCTTCATGATCTCGTACATCTCGATGCTCAGGGCGGCATCGGTCTCGTACATGTCGATGACCCACTCTGGATCGGTGACGATGGCCATCAGGAGCTGCTCGGAGGCGACATACGACTGCATCTTGTCATAGCCGAAGGGGGCCGCATAGACGGTAAAGCGGCCCTGATCGTGGGCCTGCCGCCAGCCGGGCAGCCCGAGACGGCGGTCCGTCCTGCCCGTCTCGAGCATCGAGTCATCGCCCCGGTTGTCCTCAGCGGTCCCGGCCAGCCACGCACCATCCCAGTCCACCCGGTCGGGGTCGGGGACGAGGCGCTCCTTGACCTGCTCCCAATCCTCGCGGCTCTTGCAGGGCCAGTCGATGATCTCCGGGGTCGAGGAGTAGTCCTTGTGATCGCGGCGCAGGCCGCCCTGGGGGGTGGTTCGGACGATGTACTCCTCATCCTCCTCCACGACCTCCACCGGCAGGCGCGGGGAGGTATCGGCGCCGAAGGCCACCATCTCGAAGTCGAAGTACTCGGCCGGATTGACCTCGACGGGCAGGCCCTCTGCGTGCCATCGCTCTATGGCGGAGACCCACGGGCTGTCGTGCACGGGTACGCGATCGGCTTCCTCGTGGTGCAGTGCCATCAGCATGCGCTCGCGGGACGTCATCTGCATTACCGTCCCTTCTCGGGCTTGAGCAAGTCTGTGGTCACGCGCCCCACCCGCCGCGGGCAGCCATGCACCTGCCTCCCCGCAGTGAGCGACGTGGTGCACTGCGCCTGGTGGCAGGAACGCGCTCTGAATCCCTGCCCTGCCCGGCGCCCGGCGCTGGCAGATCCTGGGGGAGATGCGTCTCAGGCGTCGAGTCCGCCGGATATGCTCGGCTCGATGAGAGCACCCAGATTCCTGTGGATGACACACGGACGCCCCCGTCCGCGCGTCGTTGCTCTGCAGGCGTTCGCGCCGCAACGGGGCAGGCCTCACCCCCCTGGTCCCTCCCGCCCAGGAGCGGGATGCGCAGGCACGGGACGTCGCCGCTCGGTGCGCGCATCCACACGCATCTGGATGCTGCCCGGCTTGATCAGCATCCTTGACAGGGCCGGGTACAGCGAATAGCATGAAATGCGTGCGTGCATGCGCATATGACTATACCACCGGGCCGTGCGATGTCAAGGTGGCGCGCAGATGCGGGCGGATTCGCCGGTTCCGAGGCCGGCGCCACTGCGAGGGATCGAGATATGGGACAGATCACCGAGGACTACGAGACCCTGGCCGACCTCTTCAGGGCGCTGGCCCATCCGGTCAGGCTCAGCATCCTGGGGAGGACCTTCGAGGGCGAGTTCTGCGTGCAGGACCTCGGGGAGCATCTTGATCGCAGCCAGCCCAACATTTCCCAGCATCTTGCCGTGCTTCGCGAACGCGGACTCGTCATAGCGGAGCGAAAGGGCAGGAGAGTCTGCTACCGACCGGCGGACCCTCGCATCGCCGAGGTGATCCGCCTGGCGTCGGAGACCGTTTCTGACTGAGAACTGCCCGAGGCGCAATCAGGGCACATCTGCTTAGGAACAGTGGAGGTAGTGCGATGGAACTACTTGTAGCATTTAGCACGAACGACGGGGAGACGGTGTTCGCCGACGACCACGCGGGGATGGCGAGGTACTTCGACGTCTACAGGTTCGGAGAGGATGGGGCGGAGTTCGTCGAGCGCCGCGAGAACTCCAAGTACGGCGGCGATGAGAGGATGAGACACGGCGACCCCAAGAAGGCCAAGGAGTCGCTGAGCGCCCTGGAAGGGGTCCACGTCTGGGCCAGCGTGCGCTTCGGCCCGAATCTACCGCGACTGCTCAAGAAGGTGGCCTGCGTGGTGGTGCGGGTGCACACCATCGAGCAGGCCGTCGAGCTCATCCAGGCCAATCTGGACGCCGTGGCTGAGGAGTACGCCAGAGGCGAGGAGAGGAAGCACATGGTGCTCCGGCCCGAGTAGCGGGTGAGCTCAGATGCCAGTCGAGCGAGAGCAGATAGAGACGAGGATCGCCGAGACTCTGGGCGAGGTCGGATCGGTGCTCGACGTGGGCGCCGGGAACTGCCGGCTCGTGCGCTTTCTCGCGCAGGAGGTGGCGCAGGAGGCGGTGGGCATTGACATCAACGGCCGTGCTGACTACGAGCGGCTGGCCGGTGAGTTCGATGGTGGCGTCCGCAGCGCCCGATGTCTGGAGATGGACGCCCGGCACATGGACGGCCTCGAGGACGACCGCTTCGACGCGGTGGTCAGCACCCACGCCCTGCATGAGATAGCCGACCCCGATGCCGGCCTGCGCGAGATGCGGCGGGTGCTCAAGGAGGGCGGCATCCTGCTGATCGCCGACTTCGCCAGGGGCGAGACCAGGTGGAACGAACGCTACTTCACGCCCGCCGAGGTCGAGGCGATGCTCCGCCGCGCCGGCTTCGCGGAGATAGACGTGCAGAAGGTCGCGGGCGAGCCATTCATGTTCGCGACGGCCACGAAGTGGGCCGGCGGGCACGGGCCTGTGTAAGTGCTGGCGCGTGCCGGCCGCAGATCCTCGTGATCCGGCGCGAGTGGGCGGGCTCGTTGCGCTCCCAGCGTTGAGGAGACCGGCTCAGGCGTTACGGCCCGATCCTGATGACATCGATGCGGTCGGGGTCGCTGTTACCCAGGCGGTACCTCTGCGTGGCCGGCTCCAGGTACGAGACCCGGGGGGCGAGGCATGGATCGGCGGTGCTGTGCTCGCGCAAGCCCTCAAGCAGCACCTGGCGCCCGACCACGTCCACGGCCACCGGATCTCGCGAGGCCAGGACGCCACGGTAGAGCCAGGTCTGGGGCTCACCGGTCTCGCCGTCGAGACGGTAGGTGGGGCGGAGGGCATCAACCACCTGCATGACGTTCTTGCGCCGCAGCGTGGAGTTGGCGCCGGCCTCTCCGAGCATCTCGGGGGAGCGTCGGAGGCGCTCCCTCTCCACGTACGGGAATGACATGAGGCAGTTGGCCAGCGCCCCGTACATGCCGATCTGCGCGTCCACGCGGAGGCGGCAGAGGCCGACGACCACGGTGCAGTAGTCGAGGACGACGCGGCTGAGGCCGTGCCTGTAGCCCTGGTCGTCGCTGGCCATCACGCGAGCGCCGGGGGCCCTGCCGCTGAGGTCGAAGCCGGCGCGGAAGAGGGCGGTCTCGTCGCCGGAGTAGATGATGATGCTGCGCAGCGGCACACCGGCGTCCATGATCTGGCGGATGAGCGCCTCGAGGAGCACGTCGTGGGCGCGGATGCCCTCGGCGTCGAGCTGGATGCCCACGCGGTCGTTGGGCCCGAGCACGCTGCGCCAGGCGGCGTCCTGCGACCCTGTGCCGGTGGCGGCCTGTACGGCCTCGGCCAGCAGTCGATCGACCGTGCCGTAATCGACTCGCCCCTCGGGGTAGAGCCAATACGGGCTCATGGGCGCATCCTGCACCATGATCTTCCGGGCGCGCGCCACGGCCACCACAGAGCGGTCGGCCACACCCGGCGTGCAGCGCCCCACGCCACAGGCCGCGCAGACCAGTGCCGCGATGGCGACGCCCAGACGCGCCCGCCGCCCGATCGTTCCTGCCTCCGACAACGGCATCCTCTCCGCTTCCGCTCCTGCAGTCCGGCTCGCATTAGAACTGACAAGCGTGACCCACGCCGGTTTCGTGCCGCATCGCCATGGCGGTCAGGCGCCGATCCTCGCCGCGGCCAGGAGCAGGCCGGCGGTGGTCTTCAGGTCCCGGAGCTGACCCTCTCGGCATCGCCGCAGGGCCTCGGCCAGCGGCATGCGCACGACCTGGATGTTCTCGTCGGCGTCGGGCTCGCCCGTGGCGGCGGCCAGCTCCGTGGCCAGGTAGAGCCCAATGACCTCCGTGCTGTAGCCGGGGGCGGCGTAGAGGTCGGCCAGGTGCTCGATGGAGCCCGCGCTGTGGCCGATCTCCTCGACCAGCTCGCGGCGCAGCGTCTCCTCCGGCCGCTCGCCCTCCTCCCGCGTCCCGGCGGGGACTTCGAGCAGCGCCCGGCCCGCCGCATGCCGCCACTGGCGAACCATCAGCACCTCTCCCTCATCGGTCAGAGGCACGGCGGCAACGGCTCCGCGGTGGACGACGATCTCGCGCTTTGATCTGCCCCCGCCGGACAGATTGACCTCATCAACTCGCAGATGGACGACCCTGCCGCTGTAGATCGTCTCAGTCTCCACGGTAGTCTCCGGCAGTGGCTGACCGCGGTCGTGCCTCACGGTTCGCACTCCTCGTATCCTGATTCTCGTCCCCTCACGACTTCGGCGCGCCGCCGCCACGACCTGCCGGAGCCCGCAGGTCCCCCCGCCGCGGGCGGGGAAACCGCCGCCGATGTCACAGGCGGGACGCTGAAGGGATGGATCTGCCATGAGCGTCGAGCGCTCGGAGGGACCGCGGTGGATCGACTGCAACGCCCGCATCGGCCGCTGGTCCAACCCGCAGCCCGAGCAGTTCACTGAGGCGGAGGGCCTGCTGGCCGAGTGGAACCGCGTCGGCATCGACGGCGGGCTCGTCTACCACGCCTGGGCCTGGGAGTGGTCGCCGGGGCGGGGCAATGCGAAGCTGCTGGAGGAGATCGCCGGCGACCCGCGGCTGCGCCCGTGCTTGGTCGCGATCCCGCCGGCCACGCGGGAGATGGAGCCGCCCGCGGAGTTCGCCGCGCGCGTGAGGGAGCTGGGAGGCGCGGTGCGCATCTTCCCCGCCATGCACAACTGGCGGGTCACTGACTGGTGCGCGGGGGCGCTCTTCGAGGCGCTGGCCGACCGCGGCGTGCCGGTGCTGGTGGACATCAACGAGGTGGGCTGGGACGGCATCGCCGGGATGCTCGAGGCCCATCCGGGCATGCCCGTGATCGTGCTCAACTTCTACTACCGCTGTGACCGGTTCATCTTCCCGCTGATGGAGAGGCACGAGGACCTGCATCTGGAGGCCAACACCTACGGGGTGTTCGAGGGCATCGAGATGGTCTGCGGGCGCTTCGGCGCCGAGCGGCTGGTGTTCGGGACGAACCTTCCCGAGCTGGAGGCGGGCGGGCCGATGGCGCTGATCGCCTACGCCGACATCTCCGATGAGGACAAGCAGAAGATCGCCGGCGGGAACCTGCTCCACCTGCTGGGCGAGGAAGAGTGAGCGAGATGACCATGAGCCTGCAGGAGCACGCAGTAACCGGAACGCCGCCGGACGACGTCTACATCGTGGATGCGCATGCGCACATGGGCCCGTACTTCGCCTTCATGATCGGCGATGAGGGCTCGGCGGAGGCCATGGTGAGGTCGATGGACCGCCTGGGCATCGACGTTTCGATCCTCAGCCCGCACATCGCCATCACCTGTGACTACCGGGAGGGGAACCGGCAGGCCTACGAGGCGGCACGGCGGTTCCCGGGCCGCATCGTCCCCTTCGTGGTCGTCAACCCCAACTACCCGGTCGCGGAGATCGAGGCGGAGATCTCGCGCTGGCACGAGGACGGCGGGATAACGGCCTTCAAGCTCCACTCAAGGCTGCACAGCGCGACCTGCCTGGACGACGGTTACGCGCCGGCCTATGAGTACGCGAACGAGCACGGTCTGCCGATCCTGTCGCACTCATGGAACGGCGAGGGCGGCCCCGAGAAGGTCATCGAGACCCTCTCCGAGCGCTACGAGAACATCCAGTTCGTCAACGCGCACTCCTCGAGCGGGTGGGAGGTCATCGATCAGGCCTGCGACCTGGCCGAGCAGTTCGACCGCGTGCACCTCGACCTGACCGGCTCTCGGCTGGTCTACGGTGGCCTGGAGCGCATGGTGGCGAGAGTGGGCGCGGACCGCATCCTGTGGGGCACGGACAACCCCTTCATCGATCCGCGGCCGGGCCTGGGCCGGATGCTCTGCGCCCAGGTGAGCGATGATGACAAGCGCAAGATGCTGGGGCTCAACGCGAAGGAGCTGTACCGTCTCTGAGAAGCGGGTGCGCATGGTGGGGCGGGCCGTGGCAGGGAAGGCGCGTGGCGGGACGAGGAGGAGTGAGGGCCATGGACACCTTCGAGGCGATCCGGGGGCGCTGGAGGCCTTCGTCGAGCGCCGTCCCGACGTCACGATCATCGACGCGATCCTCGGCGAGGTCAGCGGCTACGAGCTGGCCCGGGAGATCGGCGGGGCGGTCGAGGCGCACGGCGGCCACCTGTGGGCGGACGGCGAACCGGGCGAGGGCAGCTCGTTCTGCTTCACAGTCCCCAACGCCGAGGAGTAGCGCGCGGTCGGGTCTCGTCGCCCCTTGCGGCTGGGGGCCGCCGATTCGCGACTGCGGTCGCCGTCACGGCAGGCGCAGCGGATAGTTGCCGTAGCGGACCATCAGCTCGCGCACCAGCTTCATAGTCGCCACGGAGATGTCCGGGCCCACCGAGTGTGTGCCGATCACCAGTCCGCCGCCCTGGCCCGAGCTGAGCACGTCGAGCACGTGCCTGCGCACCTCGTCGGGGTCGCCGCAGGGCAGGATGATGGCGTTGTCCAGCCCGCCAAGCAGGGCCAGCCGGTCGCCGTAGCGCTCGCGGAGCCTCACCGGGTCGAGGCCGGTGTGATACTCCACCGGGTTGATGCCGTCGAAGCCCAGGTCGATGAAGAGGTCGAGCAGCGGGCCAATGTTGCCGTCGCTGTGCATGATGACCTTTGCGGCGCCGGCATCCTTGAAGGCCTCGACCATGTAGTGCCACGCCGGGGCGAGAATCCGCTCGGCGGTCGCCGGCGAGAACATGGGGCCCTTGGTTGCCGCCATGTCGTCGAAGATCCACACGCCGGTATCGTAGAGATCCCAGCGCCGCAGCTCCTCCAGGCCGATCTGCGTGATGTGCCGGGCGGTGCGCATGACCATCTCGGCGGCCATCGGCGGGTCGGCGGCGAGGTCCATCAGCCACTGCTCCTCGCCGCGCATGAAGCCGGTGCGGATGAAGGGCCCACCGACCTTGGCGAAGACGGCGTAGCGCCGTTTGCGCTCCTCGATCACCGCGTCGATGCGCTGGTAGCGCGAGTCCAGATCGGGGGGCTCGAAATCGCCGTGGCGAAGCGCCCCGTCCTCGGTGTAGGCGACCTCTATCTGCTCGAAGAACGATGCGCCCTCCCGCGTGCGCTTCACCTGCCCCCAGCCGTCGCGATGGAGCGCATAGTCACCATCCTGACCCAGCTCGCCGGCCAGGCTGGGGTAGGGCGTCTCATCGCCGACCGCGATCCAGATGTCAACCATGAAGTGGTCCTCGATCGGCTGGTCGGCATCGGCGTGCTGCTCCCAGACCTCTCGGAACTCGCTCCAGAAGCCCATCGGCGCCACCGGCACCCGGTCGGGCTCGCGGAAGTCCAGCGCGATCATCACGCGCTCCTGTGAGGTCATAGGACATCGCTCCGCGGCGCCTGGTGCATGACCGTTGCAGCTTCGCCACCGGCGGCCCATGACCTGCCTGTTGAGGCGGCCACGGAGGTATCCGGCGGGCGGCGGACGAACCTTCAGGCGGCCGGGGCCGTCAGGCTCCGGCCGTCTATGTCCCGCGCAGTCGTCGCGGAGACTGACTGCTTCGCCGCTGAGGCACGGGGGAACATTTGGGCTGCTGAGGGCCTCAAAAGGCCATGCGGCGCCCCGGTGCCGCACCCGATCATGCGAATCGCCGACAGATACGTGCTCGTCGAGGCCCTGGGGCCGTTCGCCGTCTCGCTGGCGGCGTTCGTCGTGCTCATCACCGGCCACATGCTGTTCAACGTGGTCGAGGTGATCGTGGAGCACGGTGTGCCGCTGCCGTCGGTGCTGCGCTTCGTCGCGCTGCAGGTGCCGGGTGCTGCGGTCATGGCGCTGCCGGTGAGCACCCTCATGGGCTGCTCGCTGGCGGTGAACCGGCTGGCATCGGACAACGAGGTGGTGGCGATGCGCGTCGGCGGCGTGGGGCTCGGGCGCATTCTGGTGCCGATGTGGCTGATGGGCCTGCTGGCAAGCGGCGTGACTCTGGCGGTCAGCGAGGGCGCGGTGCCGTGGTCGCGCCGGCAGGCTGAGGAGCTGGTGCGCGAGATGGTGCTGCGCCGCCAATCGCTGGCCTTCGAGCCGGGCAAGTTCACCGACACGGGCCAGGGGATCGCGGTGTTCGTAGGCGAGAGCAGCCCCAACCGGGGCGAGCTGCGCGACGTGATGGTCTTCCAGAAGCAGCCCGACGACGTGCCCATGGTGTTCTGGGCCCGGCGCGCGGTCTTCCGCGGCGAGCGGCTCTACCCGATGGACGCCGACCTGTACTACTTCGACGGCACGGGTCTGACCACGCTGCACAGCGCGGGGATGGAGGTCGATCTGCGGCAGGTCGCCGCCGGGCCGTCGGGCGTGCACGGGACCCTGGGCCTGTCCGAGATGTCGCTGCGCGAGCTTGCCGAAGAGCGCGACCGGCTTGAGGCGACGCGTGAGGGAGCCGGTCGATCGTACGCCATGGAGATGCAGTCGCGACTGGCGATGGCCGCCTCCTGCCTGGTGTTCGCGGTGATCGCGGGGCCGGTGACCCTGCGCTTCGCGCGCGGCCAGAGTCTGGTCGGCATCATGGCCGCGCTGATCATCACATTCGTGTACTTCCTGGTCATGATCTGGACCAGGACGCTCGGCGAGGGCGGCGTGCTGCCGGTGCCCGTGGCCGCCTGGGCGCAGAATGCACTCTTCATCGCGGCGGCCGCACTCGGCCTGCACCGGCTTCGGTGAGCGTGGCGTTCCGGAGCGACCGATGAGGACAAGGCTGCGCACGATTGCCGGGCTGCTGCTCGCGGTGGCGATCTCGGCCGCCGCGGTGGCGGATTCGCAGGTCCGACCCGGCATGGTCCAGCGCGGCTACCTCGCGCAGGCCGAGCCGCCCGTCGCCGAGCCGCGCACCACCGTCCCGGCGGCGCCCGCCGGCGAGGAGCCGGCCGGCGACGAGCCACCCTCCGACGATACGTCCACCCCGGCCGACCGGCCCGCTCCCGAGGGCGAGGCGGCATCTGACGCCGCCGAGGCGGACTGGCGGCCAGAGGCCGGCGGCGACAGCATTCTCATCGACGCCGACGAGGTCTACTACCACGGCGGCGCGACGGTGGCCGAGGGCAACGTGACCGTGCGCTACCGGGACATCACGATCACTGCCGACAGCGCCGAGATCGACGAGGACGGCGTCTGGGGGCAGTTCCGCGGCAACGTCACCATCACCCGCGGGGAGCTGGAGACGCACGCGGAGCTGATTCGCGTCAACCTCGACACCGAAGAGTGGGAGGTCATCGGCCCCCGGAGCACCCTCGAGCCCATCTACTTCGAGCGCGGGGTGGCCGAGCCCATCTACGTGCGCGCCCAACGCGTGAGCGGCACGGGCGACGAGCGCGAGGTCGATGCCTTCGACGGCCTGGCCACGAGCTGCGACCGCGAGTACCCGCACTACGGCCTCTACTCCGACCACATCCGCATCATCGGGGACGAGACCCTGGTGCTGGAGCGCCCGCGGCTGTCGCTGATGGGCACGACGATCCTGCGCATCCCCTGGGACCTGGTGCTCAATCAGCGCAGCCGCAACAACCGGCTCTTCCCCGAGTTCGGCCAGAACAGCGTGGAGGGCTTCTACGCCAAGCTCGCCTACCTGTACCTGACGGGCAGCACGATGAACAGCTACGTGAAGCTGCACCTGACGGAGAAGCGCGGCATCGGCTTCGGCGCCGATCACTACTTCCGCACCGGGCCGCACAGCGGCGAGGTCTCGTTGTTCCTCCAGCCGGAGGAGGGCTCGGTGAGCGGCCGGGCGCGGCACGCCTGGGAGATCTCCGAGGGCCTCAGCTCCAACCTGAACGTGAGTCTGCAGGAGAACGCCGGGTACTGGGGGGCCTCGCGCTCCCTGAACGGGAACCTGAACCTGCGGCACCGGGGCGAGGCCTCGACGAGCACGCTGGGGGTAGACCATTCCGTCACCGACAGCACGTACTCGTCGAGCACGCGCACGACCACGAACCTCAGCCACCACCAGCGCCTGGGCGACGACGCAGGCTGGGACCTGCGCGCGACGCTCCGGCGGTCCGACTACGGTGAGGACCGGCCCGTGCAGGAGATCCTCGACGCGGACTTCCAGTTCCAGCAGCAGGCGAGCGCCTTCGACTGGGCCCTGGCGGCGGCGAGGGAGTGGTACTTCGAGGGCGAGGACCGGCGCAGCTTCGGTCTGGAGAAGCTGCCGGAGATCGTCATCAACACCGACAGCCGGCGGCTGGGCGACTGGCAGCTCTTCGACCGTGTGCCGGTGCGCGCCAAGCTCACCGCCGGCCACCTGGTCCAGTATCCCGAAGAGGACGAAGTCTCGATGGCGGCCATCGAGACGAATCTCGGTGGCGGGCGCACGCAGCTTGGTGATAGCACCTCGATGACCATCACGGGCGGCTTCGACCAGGCCTTCTACGACGACGGCTCGGCGCGCTACCGGGTGGGCGGCAACCTGGACCTCACCAGCGACTTCGGTGCCGGCTGGAACGGGCGAGTCTCGCACCGCTACTCCTCGGTGGACGGCTACTCGCCGCTGCGCCGCGACTACGCCGGGCGCTACCAGAACACCTCGCTGGCGATCGTGCAGCAGTCGCCCGACCGCTCGCGCCTCGAGCTGACCGGGGGCTATGACTTCGTTGAGGACCGCTGGCAGGAGCTGCGGCTGCGCGGCTGGCTGGCCGCCACGGGCCGCGACCGCGTCGAGCTGGTGGCCGGCTACGCGCTACACGACTCGCTGTGGCGGCCGGTCCAGTTCCGCTGGACGCACGCCGCGCCCTGGGACATCTACCTGGCCCTGTCCTCGCGCTACGACATCAAGGACGGGAAGTTCACCGACGCCGACCTGGAGTTCGACTGGCGTGTCAGCGACAAGTGGCGGCTGGAGGGCATCACCACCTACAGCGGCTACCGCGACGAGCTCGACCAGCTCAACCTGCGCCTCACTCGCGACCTGCACTGCTGGGTCGCGAACCTGACCTACAACATGGAGATGGACGAGATCCGCCTGAACCTGGGCATCAAGGCCTTCCCCTTCGAGGACCGGGACTGGACGCTCGGGCGCGGCGGCGCGCGGCTGGGCAGCTACGGGCAGTACTACTACTGAGCGGGAGGCTGGGCGTGTAACGCGGCAGGCAGGCGGCCGGTGGCAGCGGCCGGTCTGAGGCTGCCAGTTGCGCTCTCCGCAGGTCTCGGACCTCTCCGCAGGAAAATGGTAGCCCGGAGGTGATCGGTGCCATGCGCAGCCGCCGCGCCGTGACGATGCTCCTCGCCGCCAGCCTTCTCGCTCTGCGGGGCGCCGCCTTCGCCCAATGTAGCTACGACCGCGAGGCCGGGGTCGTAACCAACGGCCTCATCACGCTCACGCTGCCCGCCGTGGGCGACCAATGCCACGTCGAGATCGCGCATCAGGGCGAGGTGCTGTCGGGCCGGCAGTGGTACTACTGCACCTCCGGCGACATGCAGGCCGCCGGGGAGCGCGGCTTCCGGTCCTCCGGCCCGGTCACCGCCATTGAGGCCGTCGAGGATACGCCCCAGCGCATCGAGGTGCGGCTCACTTGGTGTACGGCGCGAGTCCCTGCAGGCGCATCTGCACGGTGAAGACCGACCCGCGCGCGGTGATGAACAGCGTCTGGAGGTCCGGACCCGCGAAGCACATGTTCGTCGGGCGGACGGGCACCTCGATGCGCTCGATCAGCTCGCCCGCCGGGCTGAAGGCGAGCACCGCATCGGTCGCGAGGTAGACGTTGCCCTCCGCGTCGATGGTCATCCCGTCGCCGCCGAACTCCACGAAGAGAGCGCGCTCGGTGAGCGCGCCGTTCTCGCCAACGGTGAACCGCCAGGTCTTCGCACCGGCGTGATCGGTGATGTAGAGCGTGCGCCCGTCCGCAGTGCCGATCAGCCCATTCGGCTTCGTCATGTCGTCAACGACGCGCACGACCGTGCCACCGTCCGGCGGGATGTAGTAGACGTGCTCGCCGTCCTGCGCGAGGTCGCCACGACCGTAGAGCGGGTCGGTGAAGTAGACGCCGCCACCGGGCGCGACCCAGACGTCGTTGGGCGCGTTGAAGCGCTTCCCGTCGTACTCGTCCGCGAGCACCGCAAGCTCGCCGTCCGGGGCCACGGAGGTCATGCGGCCGTTCCCGCTCTCGCAGACGACGAGGTTGCCCGCGAGGTCGAAGTAGAGACCGTTCGCGCCACCGGTCTGCTCGCTGATGAGCGTCACGCCGCCGCCGGGCGTCCAGCGGTACCTGCGGCTGGCCCGCACATCGCTGAACACGACGCCGCCGTCCGCGTCACACGCCGGGCCCTCGGTGAACTGGAAGCCGTCCTGCACCAGCACGGGCTCGGAGCCCTCGGCCACGACAGCCTCGCCCTGGGCGCCCGCCATCATCGCGGAAAGCAGCAGCAGTCCGACAACCGCGACCGCGGTCTGCATGATCGACCACGCTCCTGTCACTCTCGTCACCGACCGTCGATAGCAGGTTCAGCGGCGATGAGGCGGGGGCCTGCAGATCACCCCGTGGCACGGGCGTCCACGCCCGTGCATCGTTGTCCTCAATCCGTTCCCGTAAGTCGCTCTCCCCCTCGCGGCCATCCCGGGCGAGGGGGCGCTGCTGGCGCGGCTACTCCCTCGTCACGTACACGTAGTAGGCGCCACGCTCCTCACCGTCGGGGTCGAGGAACCAGGCCTCCAGCTCCGAGACGCCCGCGGTCAGGTTCGCCTCGAAGGTCACGCGCTCGGCGCCGGCCGGCACCTCCGCGGTCGCCTCGACGTCGCCGATCGAGATCCGCGCCTGCGAGGGTGCGATGGCCGTGCTCTCCTCGTCGGGCAGCGCGGCGTCGATGGGCAGCCCCAGCTCCTTCGGCCAGCGCTGCAGCTCGAAGGTGTAGTGCCCGTCCCTCTCCACGTGCACCGCCCAGCGGCCCGTTGACCGCTGCGCGGCCTTGATGTGGCCCTGGTTCCACGCCACGTCGCCCAGCACGTCCATCGCGCCCAGGCGCGTGGGGTTCTCCTCGTCCGCGCCGAGGCTGATCGGGCAGGGCTGGCTGAAGAGCGGCTCGATCTCCGCCCAGAACTCCTCGTGTGCGATGCGCAGCCGCCGCACCATGTCCGGGTAGTGCTCGGCCACGTCGTTGGCCTGCCCCGGGTCGGCGGGCATGTAGTAGAGCTCCTCGCCGCCGACGAGTCGCCAGTCGCGGGTCATGACCGCGTTCTCCCACATGTGAGGCGGCTCGGTGCTCTGGCGGTACTGCAGGAAGACCTCGCGCCGGGGCAGGTCCATCCGCTCGCCGCGCAGGATCGGGGCGACGGACACGCCGTCCCACCGCTTGTGGTCGGGGACGTCGAGGTCGCACAGGTCCACGAAGGTCGGCAGCAGGTCCATGTGCGTGATCAGCTCGCGCACCTCGCGGCTCCCGCTGATGCCGCCGGCGGGCCAGCGGATGGCGAAGGGCACGCGGTGGCCCCCATCGTAGTAGGAGCCCTTCTTGCCGCGCATGCCCGCGTTGTAGCCCATGCCGGTGTCGGGTCGGAAGCCGCCGGAGGTCCCGTTATCGGTCATGAAGATCAGGACCGTGTCCTCGGCCAGCTCCAGGTCATCCAGCAGTCTCGTCAGCCGCGCCCAGTTCTCGTCGATGTTGGTGATCATCCCATAGAACTCAGGCTCGGGGATGTCCGGGTTGCCCCGGTACAGGTCGGCGTACTCGTCGGCCACCAGGTAGGGTGAGTGTGGCGCGTTGGTGGCGAGGTAGCAGAAGAAGGGCTCGTCGCGGCTCGCCTCGATGAAGGCCATGGCCTCGTCGAACCAGATGTCGGTGCAGTAGCCCTGGTGGGCGACGGGCTCGGAGTTGTGGAAGTAGGTGTCGTCGAAGTAGGAGTTGCCCCAGAAGTCGGGGGTCTGACCGACGCCGCCGCCCTTGTGGGCCACCACCTTCTCGAACCCGCGGTCCTGGGGGCGATAGGGGTAGTTGTCGCCCAGGTGCCACTTGCCGAACATGCCGGTGGCGTAGCCGTTGTGCAGGAACACGTCGGCCATGGTGGTCTCGTCGCGGCGGAGGATGGAGCGCCCCCAGCAGGTGGCCCAGGCGCCGTTGCGCAGCGGGTTCCGGGCCGACATGAGCGCCCCGCGGGTGGGCGTGCACAGCGGCGAGACGTGGAAGGCCTCGCAGCGGGTCGCGGAGCGATAGAAGTTGTCGAGGTTGGGCGTACGGATCCAGGGGTTGCCGTTGACGCCCAGCTCCCCGTAGCCCTGATCGTCGGTCATGACGAGGATGACATTGGGCCTGCGCGCGGGCATGGTGTGTGCTCCTTCGCGTCGTTGTCGTTGCCGTCTGGAGCGACGCATGGAGATCGCGTGCGATCTCACGTCGTCTGGATGCGTCGGCCGTTCGCCGTTGCTGTTGCTCAGCCGTCTGGACTGTGTATGTCAAGAGTGTTGTGCGATGGGGTCAGGCGGCGGCGCGCCGTCGGTTGTCCTGGTGGCGCTGTTCGTCGTAGAGCGTCTCGTCGCGCCACATTGCGCACA
>JALGUJ010000132.1 GCA_029820945.1 Candidatus Zipacnadia bacterium
CGGGCGCGGCACAGGTCCGCACCCTACACTACCCCACATGTCACGAGAAGCGCGCGCGTCCGCGCCCCACAGAGCGTTGCCTGTCACCGGAAGTAGGGTACCGCCGGCTCCGCGTTGATCTCGCCCCGCAGCAGCTCGAGCTGCTCGTCACTCAGGTGGGAGAACGCGAACAGGCAGTACCCGTGGATGCCCATCGACCGCACCAGCTCGATCTGCTGGCGCAGCAGCTCGGTCGGCCGGGAGCTCACGTCCGTCCCCGAGCGCTGGTAGAGCGAGAGGCCCGTCACGAGGGTGTCGTCATCGTCGAGCGCCTCCAGGAACTCCCGCTCGTTCGCCCGCACCTGCAGAGACTGCATGGCGTAGTCCATGGGGATGACGATGTCGATCCAGCCCTGGCGCGCCCATCCCGCCGGGTCCTGGCCCTGAGCCGCGCCTCCGCGCATGCTGCTGAACACCGCCGCCGACAGCTTCGCGTGGGGCCTGACCGCGCGCACGCCCTCGGCCGTGCGCCGCACGATGTCGCCGATCGCCTGGCGCTGCCACGCGACCCAGTCCTCCTCCGTGGCCTCCGCCAGCGGCCTGCCGAACTGCTCGGCGAACTCGGCCCGGCACTTCTCGCAGAAGCACTTCCCCTTCGTGCGGATGTAGTCGAGGTGGATGCCGTCCACGTCGTAGTCACGCGCGACCCCCACCATCAGATCCACCATGAAGTCGCGGTACTCCTGCCGATGCACGTCGGAGACGAGCTTCGCGACCTCGCCCTCCTTGTCGTACATGCGCACGTCAACCCCGAAGGTCTCCTCGAACCACCGGTTGAATGCGGGGTCGCGGTAGGACACGCAGAACCAGGCGTGGACCTCCAGTCCAGCCGCGTGCGCCTGCTCGACCAGGTACCCCAGGGGGTCGAACTCCGCCCACTTCTCCGCCGTCCACGGCATCAGCTCGCTGCGCGCCATGAAGCTGTTGCGCACGTGGATGTCCGCCACGATCGTGTTCAGGCCCGCCCGCGTGCAGCGCTCGACCAGCAGGTTCACCGCCTCGGCGTCCTCGATGTCGCTGGTCGAGGCCCAGATCGCCCGTGTCTCGCGGATCACGCCCTCGTCATTGCGCGGCAGCTCGTAGCCCGCCTCTGCCACCTGCATCTCCGCCGCGGAGACCTGCCCCTGCCCGCGCTGGAACCTGGCCGCCAGCGCGCGCTCCTCGGTGCCGTCGGCCGTCACCGCGGTGAGCGTGCCCGAGATGCTGACCTCATCGGGCACGTCCTCCGGGAGGGTCGCGGCCATCCAGCCCATCGGCTCGCCGAGCAGCCCCCATTCGGTCTCCAGCGTCGTCTCCCACTCGCCCGCCGATGCCGTCAGCGGGACGTTCACGACCGGGAAGCTCTCGCCCTCTGCGTCGGTGACGGTGACCTTCACCCGGAAGGCCCCGCCAGGCTCCCATGTTGACTGGAACTCCTCGATCTGCACCGTGTAGTCCCGCAGGTCCGCGAGGGTGAATGTGAGCGTGCGGGCCACCGGGGGCTGGTCGAAGAATGGCGGCGGGCTGGTGATGTCGATCCACTCGCCGCCCCCCGCGGGCTCGATCAGGAAGTAGTAGTGCCCGCGTATCCCGACCAGGCCCTTGCCCGGCAGCGGACCGTACTGGGCATCAATGCGCGCGCGCAGCCCCTCGGGGAAGGCACTGTGCTCGCCCGGCTCGGACAGGTCGATGTCCTCGTTGGTGTGCACCGCCGACATCGTCCCGTCGCCGAAGTGATACAGCCGCCAGTACTCCGTCCCCATGCGCGAGGTGAGGGTGATCGGTGCGGGTTCGAGTACCTGGTAATCGATGGTCAGGGGCAGCGTCAGTTCCGGCCCGCCCTCGTAGTTGAGCACCTGCGCACCGAGGGCGACATCGAGGAACCGCACCTCACCGCCGCCGTCGTACCGCTCGCGCCCCTCGGCGCCCCGGCCCTTGACCGCCAGCACCGAGGCGTCCTGCGCCCACGCGGTCGCGGCTGCGAGCACCGCAAGCATCATCAACGCTCGTTGCATCATCGTCATGACCCCTCTCCTCGCCGAGCCCACAGGCGATGGACCACTCGATCCGCTCCTCTACCCGCCGCGCTCCGCCGTCACGCGTGGCCGGCGTAGATGTTCATCGCCTCCAGGGCGTTCGCGGCCTCGAACTCAACGGTCCTGCCATCGATCATCTCGACGTCCTCGCGGGCGCGCCAGCGCTGCGCCTGCTCGGTGCGCAGGTACTGCACTCGCACCACGATCGGGCCCTCGATGACGAAGGGCTCGAGCTCGTCGGCGCGCTGCACGGCCTCGCGGGCGCCTCGTTCGATCAGCGCCCGGGCGTCATCGGGCGCGAGGCAGAGCGCGCCGGTGCGGCTCAGCGCCCGCTTGACCTCGGCCGTGACCACCTCGCCCAGCAGGTCGCGCGCCTCCGCGCAGGTTGCGTCATCGCCGGTCACCAGGCCCACCGGCACGCCGTAGTGGCCGCAGACGGCGGCGGTCCAGCCCAGCTCCCCCAGCACCTCGCCGTTGGCCCGAATGTCCACGATTGCGCGCGAGGACTGCGTGTGGTCGAGCACCGCCGGGAAGGTGCCCGCCTTGGCGTGGTACGCCACGCAGAACGCGACGTCCACCGACGCGTCGCAGCCGTCGGCGTAGCGGCGGCCGGGCCCGCCGAGGCTGTAGGTAGCGCCCGCCTCCAGCTCCTCGAAGATGAAGTTGTAGCCGCCGCAGGCCCCGTGCCCGTCGCTGACGATGATCTCGTCCGCTCCCCCGGCCCTCGCGCCCCGCACCGCCGCGTTCACGTCCAGCGTCAGCGCGCGGCGACCCTCCTGGTAGCGGTCCTGCTCGGCGAACGTCATCAGCTCCTGGGTGACGCCCGACGCGCCCTCCATGTCGGTGGCCATGTAGACCTTCATCTGCACTCCTCCTCTATGTGGGGATCATGGTTTCCAGCGCACCTGCGCCCAGTCAGCCTGCTCCACCGGCCCCGCGTGGCCGTCGGTTTACGCCACGTTCGCGGTCCCCAGGTGTCGGAACTCGGCGGCCGGCGCCGCCACCGTACAGACACGCGCCCTCGAAGGTGAGCGCGGTGTGGTGCGGCTCGCCCCACCACACCGCAACTGCTTCCCCCACTTCCGCGACTCACCTGCTCGACCAGAGTCTACCCCATAGGAGCGGCGCGCTGCCGAGCCGGCCCGGCCCTTCGTCGTTGCAGTCAGCGGTTGTCGTTGTGCCCCCGGCGCCCTGTGTCCTGCGAAGCAGGTACCGGGGGGCGGCCCGAAGGGCCGCTGTCGTTCGCCGTTCGCCGGTGGAGAGGCCGGACCCCGGGAGATGCGGCGCGTCTCACGGTCTCTGCCGTTGACGTTGCCCAGCCGTCTGGACGGGCGGGCCTCCGCTCGCGCCCGGCCGTTGTTGTAGGGCGCGGACCTGTGCCGCGCCCGCCGTTGTCGCTGATCCCGCTCACGAGCGGGACCCTTTGCGCCGGGGCGCCGGCAGCCACCCCTCCCTTCCCGGACGGACCTTGCCGATGCATGGCACGGGCGTCCGCCGCCCGTGCGCCGCTGCTTTCGTCAGGCCGGCACAAGCTCAGCCTCCGCGCTCACCCGCTCGCCCTGGACTTCGAACACCGCGACGCGGTGCACGCCGTTGCGGTTGGGCGCCCGCCGGTCCTCCATCAGCGCGCGCGCCGCCCCCGCCACCCGCACGGTGTACGTGTGCCCGCGGTAGCGCACCACCAGTGCACGGTCGCTCAGCTCGATGCGCGACGTCGCTTCGCCGTCGGTCTCGATCGCCGGGATCTGCAGCCGCACGCGCTCGGCGCCGGGCACCTGCGCCTCGTAGCGCAGGCCCTCGGACGAGAGCCGGTAGCGCTCGCGCACAACGTCCCGCGGCGCCGCGATCTCCCCCTGGTAGCGGACGCGCACCTCGACCTCCTCGCCCTCGCGTGGCGCCCGCACGGAGACCTCGTAGGCGTCATCGCGCGATAGCTCCGAGAGGTAGCGCCAGCCGTCCCCCGCCGGCCATCCCGGCCCGAAGGCCACGCGGCGCGGCGCAGCGGACATCGGGAGCCGGTAGTTCGGCGAAGCGGCGATGCTCATGTTCAGCGCGGCCTCGATGGGTGCGCCCCGGCGGTGGATGCGGCCCAGGCCGGTGGCATCGTAGTGCGGCTGCCCGCGCGTGTCGATCTGTATGTGATAACCACCCGCCGTCGCCCATACGCGCCAGAACGCGTCCGGCAGATGCAGCGCGTAGCCGCCGGTATCCGCCGGCATGGGCCCGGGCTCGATGCTCGGATCGGCCACATGGTAGGCGCCCGCCAGCAGGTTCGCCGCCAGCAGGCCGTAGCCGCTGTGCGCGTTCTGGTCCTCCGGGAAGCCGTCCTGGCCGAAGAACGGGTGCTGCGAGGCCATCAGGTGCTTGCCGACCGCGTACGGCTCGCGCCTGAGCCAGCGGCCGACCGCCTCCGCGCCGGCCAGCGCCGCGCGCCGCAGCGCCCCGGCGAGCCGCGCGTTCCCTGTCCGGGCCTCCTGCCGCGCCTGCCACTCGCAGACCCAGGCGAGCATGCCCTCCTGCAGGTGGTACTGCGCGCTGCGCCCGCCGAAGGCCACCACGCCCGCAGGCGAGAGCGTCAGCAGCGTGGTCAGCGCCCCGGCCCGCAGCGTCTCACGCGCCCACTCGACGTGCCGGCCCGTATAGCCGTGGTCGAGCATCATCGCCAGGCACTGCCGCACCGTCAGGTCGTAGGTCACCGGGTCGCCGGGATCGCGGTACATCCCGTGATCCGTCCAGTGGTCCATCTGGTCCGCGAGGATCGCGTCAATCCAATCGCTGCGATCCGACAGCCCGTGCTCGATGCGAAGCTGCTCCGCCGCGGTGGCGTAGAACCACCAGTTGTCGTGACCGTGGTAGACGTCCTCGGGCTCCCACCCGGCCAGCAGGTCGCGCCAGGCGTGGCACCGCCGCGCCTCGGCGCGTCCCTCGAGCGCCGCGTAGAGCACCATCATGTCCTTAAGGTTGAAGTTCGAGCACTGCCACATCTCACCGGCGCGCAGGTGTCGCGACAGCTCGCCGCAGCACCAGTCCATCGCCCGGTCCGCCGACTCGAGCAGGTCGCCGCACCGTCCCGCCCGCAGCAGGTGCCCGAGCGCCGCGCAGTAGCGCGCCGTCGCGGTGACGGACTCGACGCCCGGCGCGTTGTGCGGGTCGCCGATCATGCCGTGCTCGCACTGCCAGGCGCTCGCCTGCCGCGCGACGTTCTCCGCCAGGTCGAGGTAGATCGAGCGGCCCGGCGACGCGACCTGCCGCCCCTCCCCACGCGCCAGGACCGCCGCCACCTTTGCCTCGACCTGCTCGGCCGCTGATGCCATCGCGCACCTCCATCACACGCGGACGCGCCGGACGCGGCGCTGCTCCTTGGCGTGCGTATGGTGAGTGAGGCGAATGGGGCGTCAGAGCAGCTCCTCGGTGAGGCGCTTCGCGATGCTGTTCATGACGACCGGGCCGCCCAGCCCGGCCGTCGCCCGCAGGCGCACCGCAGTTGCCCTGACGGACCAAGCGCGGGGCCCACCTACTTCACGATCAGCGCCACCGGCTTGTACAGCCCCGCCAGGCCGCTGGGGGTCTCTACGCGCACCACCAGTGAGTTGGCTCCGGCCGCGAAGCCGTCCGCCAACTCGAAGCTGAAGGGCTCCTTCCAGTCATCGTGCTCGCCGAGCTTCTCGCCGTTGAGCCAGACCGTGGCGTGGCTGTCCGCGGCGCCGAAGTACACCGCCGCCGGCTTGTGCGCGTGCTCCGCGGGGACGATGAAGTCGATGAAGTACCAGCCCGGCCGGTAGATGTCGCCGACCTGCTTGTTCCAGGGCCAGCCCACGCGCACATCGCGCGTCTTCGGCCGGTTGTCGGCGACGAACCACTGCTCCTCGATCCCCTGCGTGCCGGTGGCGAAGGCGAAGGGCACGTCGCCGATGACGATCTGCCGCCGGGCCGGCTCGCCCTCGATCCCGAGCTGCGGCAGTGCCCGCGCGAGCTGCTGCTCGAAGGTCGCCAGCTTGTGCCGCGCGATGTGGTCCCAGTCCACCGAGCCCCGGATCAGCCGCGGCCGCACGAGCTGCTCCGCCACGTCCCACCGCCCGAAGACCACCTCGTTCTCCCCCGGCTCGCAGCCCTCGACCAGGATGGGGTCGCTGCGACCCTCGTCGCCCTCGAAGGCGTAGATGATGTTGCCCGCCACGATCCCCGCACCGTCCTCGCTGCGCACGTGCAGGGCCTGGGCGGCGTGGCGGCCCTCCGGCCCGGCCAGGTAGATGCGGTTGCCGGTCACCACCGGCGAGGCGCCCCCGTACTCCTTGCCCTCCTGCAGCGGCCGGCCGACCGTGATCCCCTCGCTTGTCGCGATGCAGCCGCGTATCGTCAGGTAGTCGGCGTGGTAGCACGAGAAGCCTGAGGCGATGCAGTCGATGACCTGCGTGTGCGGCGACGAGACGGACATGCGCGAGTTGGGCGACTGGCAGCGGATCAGCCGGTTATCGGCCTGCGAGCCCTCGATGTCCACGAAGCCGTAGCTGCGCCAGTTGATGTCCCCGCCCCGGCAGTCCACGAAGGTGCAGCCCTGCGTCTTGCCGTGCGAGGCGCACAGGTCCCAGCGGAAACAGTCGTAGGCCACGCACTCACGCACCAGGTTCCCCCGGCCGCGCACGTAGAAGCCGTCACCGGACCATTGGTCCCACTTGCCCTGGTAGAAGTCCGCGCCGAACTTGACGTCGATGTAGCCCGCGTTCTCGGCCCGGCAGCGCAGGAAGGTGCAGTGGTGGCACCAGCCGCCGAAGGCAATCCCCGGGTTGTTGTACACCAGGCAGTCGGTGACCACGTTGTGCTGCGTGGTCTGGATGCCGTAGTCGCCCTTGCCCAGGTCCTCGAACTCCGGCCAGTGCGCGTACTTGTTGCCGTCCACCACGCACCCGGAAATGCTGGCCCCCGGCTCCAGCCTGATGAGCGCGCCCTCGCTGGGGAGGCGCCGTAGCAGGGAGTTCGGCCCGAACACGATGCGCGCGTTCTCCTGCGACACCAGCCCCGCGCGCGAGGCGTATAAGCGCGGATTCTCGGGGTCGCTGCTGCCGGGGAAGTAGAGCTGCGTAGCTTCGTCCAGCGCCTGCTGCAGGTGCTCGGTGAGGTCCGCCGAGCCGTCCGTGGCGGTACCCTCGGGGAGATACTGGTCGATGCTGGTGAAGACCGCCCCCTGCGCGTGGCCGGGGACGGCGGCCAGGCCGGCTGCAAGGAAGATCGCGATCGCTGCTCTGCGCATTGCTGCGGCCTCCTCGGCGAAGACTGCTCGTCGCGAGGCCACTTCCTCGGCGCAGGGAGCCGGTCCTGCGTACGCGCGGCCGGGGCCGGATCGCTCCGGCCCCGCCGTCGCCCCCATCGGTTGGCACGCTGAGCGCGCCGTCGCCGAAGGTGCTACACGTGCTTGTCGAGCATCTGCTGGAGCTTCTCCTTGGGCAGCAGGCCCATCACGCCGTCCACGATCTCCCCGTCCTTCACCACGAACAGTGTCGGGATGCTGCGAATGCCGTAGTGCTCGGCCAGCCCCCGGCTTTCGTCCACGTCCACCTGCACGACCTTGACCCTGCCCGCGTACTCCTCGGCAACCTCTTCCAGGATCGGGTGCAGCATGTCGCACGGAGGGCACCAGTCGGCGGTGAAGTCAACCAGCACCGGGACCTCGGACCGCAGGACCTCCTCCTCGAACGTCTGGTCATTTGCGGAGAGAATCACGCCCGGCGCCTCGGAGTCGCTGTCCCGCGCCTCCTCGTCATCCTCCGCCTCGCCGGCGTCCCGGGCATCTTCAGCCTCGCCCGCCTCCTCGTCGTCCTCGGCCTCACCGGCGTCCTCTTCATCGAGGGCCACGTCCGCGTCATCACGCGCCTCAGGAATCCTGCTGAAGGAGACGTCGTCGCCCTGCGCCAGGTCTGTGGCGGGCGTCTCCTCCTGCTCGCATCCGGCGATGAGCACCGCCAGCAGCGCGAGTATCGCGAGCAGCCCGACCGGCCAGATCGTCCGTCCATGGTGTGCCAGCATCCGCATGGTCTCCTTAAGTCCCCCCGGTACGCGCGGCCGGGTCTCCGACGTCGAAGACCGCCGCCGCCTGTTCCAGCAGCAGGGCGATGCGCGCGTCGGCGAGGCGGTAGCAGACGCGATTGCCCTCGCGTTCGGACAACACCACGCCGCGGTCACGGAGCACCGCCAGGTGCTGCGAGATGTTGGGCTGGCTCCGATCCAGCTCGTCCTGCAGCTCGCTCACGCAGATCCGCCGATCCATCATGTGGCGCAGGATCCCCAGCCGCGTGGCGTTGCCGAGGGCCTTGAACACCAGCGCCATCCGCTCGCAGCAGTGCGCATCGTCGAGCTGAGCGGCCGCCCCGCCATCGGGCACTCCCGCGTCCGCCATCTGCATTCACCGACCAGGGCATATGCGCATATTCGAATGTACGCATGAAGTATAGCCGACTCGGGCCGGCGTGTAAAGCCCTGCAGCGATATTCACCGCTATTCTGGGCATTGTGCTCCCGCGCCTTTCCCTCGCCTGGGGCGAGGGCCATTGCGCAGGTGACGGCCGATCCAGGTGGAAGGAGAGGCGGCGCAGTCACCTGTGCCACAGAGGGGTGCCGATCATGTCCGGCGAGCTGTCGTCGGCCGAGCGGGTGCGCCTGGCCTTCGCGCGCGAGACGCCGGATCGGGTGCCCATCCTCTACCGCGGCACCGACCCGTGGGCGGGCCGCTGGCGCGACCAGGTCGAGCGCGCCCGCTTCATGCTCGACCTCGGAGCGGATGCGCGGCTCAATCTCGGGGTGCCGGCGCCCATGCACCCGGAGGTGAGCAGCCGGGTGTGGCGCGAGGAGGCCGAGCCCTACCCGATCCTGCACAAGGCCTGGCGGACCCCCGCCGGCGAGCTGCATGCGTCGGTCCAGATAACCGAGGACTGGCAGGTCCGGGACGTGCCCCTCTACAGCGACCACGCATGGTCGCGCGGCGTCGAGTACATGGTCAAGTCCGAGGCGGACCTGGAGGCCCTGCGCTACGTGCTGCACGATCCTCGGGAGGCCGACCTCTCCGGCCACCGGGAACACGCCGCAGCGGTCCGGCGTCAGGCCGACGAGCTGGGCGTGATCGTGCAGGGCAACATGATCCCCGCGCCGCTGTATGCCATGGGCTTCATCGGCGGTGAGCCCATGATGATGGCGGTGCGCGATGACCCGGAGCTGGTCCGCGCGACGCTGCAGGTCGCCCACGAATGGGCGACCGCATCCCTGGAGCTGTTGCTGGAGGCCCCGATCGACTGCGTCTACCGCTCGAACTGCTACGAGACCGTCGATCTCTTCGCGCCCCGCGACGTGCGCGAGCTGTTCATGCCGCTGCTGGAGGCGGACGCCCGGCTGTGCCACGAAGCGGGAGTGCCCCTGCACGGCTTCGCCCAGACCGGCATCATGCCGTTCCTCGAGGACTGGGCGGACGCGGGCGTGGACATCATCTCGTCGCTCGACCCCCTCGGGCCCAACGCCATGGACCTGGCCGAGACCAAGCGCCGGGTCGGCGACCGCTGCTGCCTGATGGGCGGGGTGGACAACCGGGGCCCCTTCATCGAGGGCACGGCTGAGGAGATGGAGGAGACCGTCATCGAGACCCTGCGGATCATGGCGCCCGGCGGCGGCTACATCCTCTCGCCCGCCGGCATGATCTTCCCCGAGGGCAAGGAGGAGAACCTGCTGGCCTTCATCGAGGCCGGCCGCCGCTGGGGCCGGTATCCCCTGGACCTGCCGTGAGGGCGCGGGCGGCCTGTCCGTGCGACGGCCGGCCCGCCCGTCGGGAAAGAGCTGATCGCGCAGTGGGACCAGAGCCCAACGTGGGGGCCCGTCCGGCGCCACATTCCCCGAAGGAGGACGCGCACGGCAACGCCATCCTACCGCTGCCCGGCTTCCGCCGCCCCCTGCCACTCCCGCTCCCAGTCGGCCTCCTGAACCGCGCTGACGTGGCCGTCAAGGTAGCCTGCGAAGAGATTGCCCTCGTGCCGGAAGTCGGCAGTCTCAGCTCCGCCCTTCAGCACGCTTCCGTCGAAGAACACGATCTCCTCGGCAGGCCGCGGGCGCTGAAAGAAGTACGTCTGGCCGAGAGCACCTGTCATCGTGTAGCTGAGCGGCCAGCTCTGCAGCTCGCTCCGGTGCGGTTGAACGTCGGAGGGGCAGACGAAGATCTCCTCGTTGCGCAGATACGGGTAAATGGCCTCCGGCCATCTTGCGGCGGGCGGCGACACGTTGTCGTAGTCCTGGACGTACATGAGCATCGCGAGGGAGACCTGCTTCAGATTGCTCCGGCAGGCGCTCGCCCTCGCCTTCGGCCCGCTCGCGCGGATACCTCTGCCTCACTGCGATGGAAACCGGCGGCGGCAGGTCCTCACGCCCCTCGCGGCAAAATGCCCCTTCGCCAGATGACCATACAGCCGACCGGAGGCTCAACCCATGGCACGCGCCACCGCAGTACTCTGCGCGCTTCTCCTCGTCTTTCCCGCCCTCGCGGACGTTACCCGCACCGAGGGCCGGGAGGGACAGGAGGGCGTCATCACGCTCGAGAACGAGCACCTGCGGCTCGTCATCTTCCCCGATCTGGGCGGCCGCATCGGCCACCTCATCGACCTCGACTCCGGCGACGACCTCCTCTACTGGGACCTCTCGCCCGACTCGGTCTACGGCGGGCTCGGCGGCGCCCTCGACGATCGGCGCAACACCTTCGAGCGCTACGAGCCCACCCTCCCAGACGACCGGCCCGGCTCGGTGCGCTTGCTCTACGAGTCTGACGACGTCACGATCGAGAAGACGATCGCGCTTGAGGAGGGCATGTCGAGCATCCGCGTGGACTACCGCTTCGCAAACGTCGGCCAGCAGGACCTGACCGACTATGACGTGATGACCAAGAACTTCCTGCTGCCCTCGGGCGAGCCTGTGAGCGAGCGGGACCTGTACTGCCTCTCGACCACCCACGGAGTGCGCCAGATACAGGCCTTCTCGGGCAACTGGCGCCGGTATCCGGAGCTGCGCGGCAAGTTCAAGGACAACGTCGGCCCCTGGAACGCCTTCGTGAGCACCGCCAGCCACCGCGCCATCGCCGCCGCTTTCTCGAGCGACTACTACCGCTGGTTCTATTTCTGGAAGAACGGCGTCGAGTTCCCCACCTACGAGTGGGTCTTCCGCCCGCTGCCCGCCGGGACGCAGACCACTGTCACGCTGTGGCTGCACGTCGTCCCGGGTCTGGACGCGGTCACCCACGCCGACCGCGCGGTGGTGGCCGACACCCGGCTGGATGCCGGCGAGCTGCGCACCTCCGTCTTCGCTGCGGCGGAGCCGATGCAGGGCGCACGCCTCGAGACGCGCGCCCGCCGGCTCCCCGGCGAGGACTGGCAGGATCTGGGGGCCATTGAGCTGCCCGATCTGCCGCTCGCGGCCCTGCACACCGCGGCCATCCCCTGGCAGCCCGAGGACGGCACCTGGGTCGTGCACCAGCGCATCCTGGACGGCGGCCAGGCCGTCTCTGAGTGGGAGCTGCCGATCGTGGTGGGCGAGGCCGGCGGCGAGTACGTGCGCGGGCTGCAGTTCCCCGAGCACGCCGAGCCGACAGCCATCCCAGGCTGGCAGCGCGAGGAGGTCCAGGACATCGCCCGGCCCACCGCCGCCGACCGCGAGCGCGGCCTGCTCGTCTACCTCGACGAGTTCGCCCCCGAGCAGCAGCGCGGGCTGCAGCTTGAGCGCTACGTCCTGCACATGGGCCAGGGCGAGGCGAAGTCGCTGGGCATGCACATGCGCGCCCTGCAGGACCTGCAGAACGTCACGGTCACCGCCGACTCGCCCCACCTCCCGCCCGAGCAGATCGAGCTCTTTGGCGTCGAGTACGTGGATGTCTCGAACGAGTCGGTCGGCAAGTCGGAGTTGATCGGCCGCAAGCTCATCCCGTGGTCGATGGCCGACCTGTCCGCGGGCGATGACGTCGAGCTGTGGCTGCGCGTGCGCACGACCGAAGAGGACCGCGGGGAGATCCCGCTGACGCTCACCGTCCGCGCGCGCGGTCGCGAGCCGGCGGTGGTGGAGCTGCCGCTGGACGTGCGGCCCGTGCCGCTGCCGCGCCCGAATCTCATCAGCCACGAGGCCGAGCACCAGATGATGGGCCTCCCGGGCTGCTGGAACGCCGAGGAGGGGCGCTGGAACGAGGAGGTGCTGGAGCGCTACGCGCGCGACCTCGGCGAGCACCTCGTGGACTTCGAGCAGGGCTTCTGGGGATGGTTCCGCTACTCGCGCCACCCCGAGCACGTGCTGCTCGACGACGGCCGAACGCTGAGGGAGTGGAAGGCCTCGGATCCCGCCCCGGACGAGACTCCGCGCCTCGACTTCTCCTACCTCAACCCGGTCTTCGATGCCGCCATCCGCCACGGCCTCGTGCGCTTCTCGACCAACAGTTCCAGCTCCCTGCCCCCCGAGCATGTGTCGGGCCACGTGATGGCCGAGGCCGCCCGCTACCTGCGCGACCGCGGCTACCCCGACCGCGACATCTGGTGCAAGCACATGGACGAGCAGCCGGCCACGAACTACCCGCGCATGGCGGAGGAGGTGGGGTGGCTGGTCGAGCATGGCTGGCGGCCTTACAGCACCTTCCACAACGTCCTCGCCAACGGCAGCCACATGGCGATCCTGCAGCCACGCTTCGACATGTTCCAGGGCGGATTCTCCAACCGCGAGGACCTCAAGGCACGGCTGCAGGACGGGACCTTGGAGCCCGGCGACGAGGTGTGGATGTATCAGGGCTGGGGCGCGACCTGGCGCAGCTACACCGGCAACCGCCGCCCCGGCTGGTTCGCGGCCGCCGCCGGTCTCGACGGCTACCACGTTCACGTCTACTACCGCTGGTCGATGACCGACGCGGTGATCTTCCCCTCGGAGCAGGGCCCCGCGGACACGCCGGCCTGGGAGGGGATGCGCGACGGCCTCGCCGACGCCCAGTGGGTCGCGCTGGCCCGGCGCTGGACCGGGCGCCTGGACCGGGCCTCGCAGGACCGCCCGGCCCTCGCGCGGGTTGCC
>JALGUJ010000133.1 GCA_029820945.1 Candidatus Zipacnadia bacterium
CATCTGGTAGATGGTCTGCTTGCCCGTCAGCCGGTCCACGAACTCCCGCACGAGCGCGGAGAGCTCCTCGCGGGACTCGCCGGTGTCCAGCTCCGCCAGCACATCGACCATCATCGGCACCATGACGCCCTGCCATCCCTGGCGGATGAGCGAGACCGTGCCGTCGAAGTCGAAGAGGGCGTGGCGGATGCGCCCGCGCTCGATGCCGGCGCGGATGACCTCGATCTGCGTGCCGGGCAGGAACTCTCCCGGCGGCTGGTCATCGACGTCGGCGAGGCCCTCGTCGCTCATTGGCACCTCCAGCGCGCTTCGTGGCGAATGTCAGGTCTTGGCGCAGCCTGACCTCCCCCGCCCGAGCACACGATGCTCGGGCACCCCCACCCTTGTCCCGCCCGGGGGCGGGACAAGGGAGGGGGCATGAGTCCGCTTCTCGACCTGCCGAACCGCTTTCGCGTCGCCGCTAACGATTGTGTTGCTCCCCCCTCTTCTCGCCTGTCCCGCCTCCCGTACAGGCGGGACCGGGGAGAGGGGGGATCGAGGGGGGGAGGCCACCGTGCCGTTCACCCCAGGTCCATCGCGAACTCCGAGTACGTGCTCGTGTCGAACCACTCCGTCTCGTAGGCCCACGGAGCGCCGGCCTGGGAGTAGGTGATGTGGTTCTCGTAGCACTCGTCGAGCAGCTCAGTGATACCGTTGATGGCGGTGAAGACCTTCTCGCCACGCTGCTCGCGCGTCACGTGCTCGGCCGGGATCGCGCGCGGCGGCGCGCCGGACTCATAGGCGCCGTTGACCGCGACCGTGAGCCCGCGCGTCATCGCGATCGGGGCGTTCAGCTCGTCGTCCTCCCCGCGAAGGTAGCGGATGGCGTTGCGGAAGACCTCGAAGTGTTCCCGCTCACCGTCGGGCTCGATGGTCTCACTCGACCCGTCCGCGTAGTCGATCTCGGTGCCGCCGGTGTGGCTCCAGTTCGCGACGCCGGCGGTGCCCTCCACGTGGATGATGGGTCCGCGCGTCTCCCAGCCGGCCAGCGTGCTCAGGTAGACGATATCGACCCCACCCGCAGTCTCGACGCGGATAGCGGAGGTGTCCTCGCCCGGGATGGGGTGCGCGTGATACAACTCGCCCTTCACCCGCGCGGGCGTGTCGGCGTGGTTCCAGGTCTGACTGGACCAGTAGAGCGCGTTGAACATGTAGTGCGCCAGCGCGTTGTTCGTGGGCCCGTCGAGGACGTAGCGCCCATCCACGACCATCTGCCCGGCCCAGGCGTTGCGCGCGTAGTAGCCGTCGTCACGCACCCACTCGGCCATGACAGTGATCCGCTCGACCTCCCCGAGCGCTCCGTCACAGATCTTGCGCTTGAGCTCGCGCACGGTGTTCTTCGACTGGTTCTGGAAGCCCACGTCGCAGAAGCGGCCGGTGCGCTCGGAGGTGGCGATCATGGCGTCCACGTCCTGCACCGTGGCCGCGGGCGGCTTCTCGACCAGCACGTTGTAGCCCGCCTCCATGGCCGCGATCGACGCCGGGGCGTGGGTCTGGATCGACAGCGGCAGAGCCACCAGCTCGACGCGGCCCTGCTCCGCCTCCAGCATATCCTCGTAGTCGTTGTAGATGGTGATGCCGCGCTCCGTGTACTCCTCTATCGCCTCGGGGTACTTGTCGGGGCTGCGGATCACCACGCAGTCGAAGGTGGCCAGTCCCTCCTCGACCATCTGGTCGATCGAGTGCTTGTGGCTGCGCGCGAAGTTGCTCACGCCGACCAGGCAGATGCTCACCGGGCCCACGCGTTTCTCGTCTGACAAGGCCATCGCCCCTTCTGGTAGTGCAAGTTCTCAGATACATTGGCCGCAATGGCATCGTCGTCGGGCAGGATGCCCGACCTACGCGGAGTACGAGGCCTCACGTATCTCGATCATAGCCCTGTTGCGGGGTAGAATGCGCGTAATCCGCGGTCCTCAGACCGGCCCTTACGCCCTGATGCCGGGGCGCCACTGCTCGGGCTTGTAGCCGGGCTCGTACCTGGGGTAGACCTTCATCAGCACGTCCATCAGGTCCTCGCCCTCGATCTCGCGGACGTGCGCGTTGATGACGCGCGTGGCCTCGCCCGGGTTCTCCTCGTCCCAGGTCGGCTCATTGCGCTCGTCGCGGAAGACCACCGGCGATTCGAGTGTCAGCGGCTCCACGCGGTCAATGGCCTCGGCGGCCCTCTCGGCGCCCTCGCGGATCAGCTCACGGGCCCGCTCCGGCGCGAGCGTCAGGGCCGAGAACATGCTCGTTCCCTGCTTGACCGCGACGGTCACGCAGCCGGGCACGAGCTGCGCCATCTCCCGGCAGAGCCACTCGTCGCCGGCCGCGAAGACGAAGGGGACGCCGTAGTAGCCTGCGATCAGAGCCTGCAGGCCGGTCTCCCCCACCTCGATGCCGTTGAAGCTCCAGCGGCGGATCGCCTCGCTCATGGTGTGCGACAGGTTGCCGCCGGGCGTGCTGGCCCGCGAGTGCGCCCCGACGGCGCCGGTCGCGTCGCAGGTCTCGTCCAGGAAGGGCAGCCAGAAGGGCCGCTCCAAGCCGTGGTAGTAGACCGCGCGCGGGTCGGCCATCTCGTAGTCGATGGTCGAGCCCGAGCCGTGGCCGTCGTTGACGATGACATCGTCGAAGCCCGCGGCTATCAGTCCATCAACCGCCGCGTTGACCTCGCCCGCGAGCAGCCGGCTCAGCCGCTGGCGGCGCAGGGCGTTCCAGGGGCCTGTGTCATCCCGGTCCTCCCACTGGCTGACTCCCGCTACGCCCTCGAGATCGGTCATCAGGTAGAAGCGCATCTCTCATACCTCCCTGCCCTGGTCCTGCTGCCAGACCGGGGTCCAGTCGGGATCGTAGCCGTAGTAGATGTCCAGCGCCTGCTTGACCGTATCGGCCTCAATCTCGACGGCGTGCGAGTTGACGACCCGGCGGCCCTCGGGCACATTCTCCTCGTCGAAGGTGGGCTCATGGCGCTCGTCGCGAAAGACGACCGGCGGCTCCAGCGTGAGCGGCTCGACGCTGTCGATGACCTCCATCGACCGGCGCGCGCCCTCCTCGATGATCTCGCGAGCCCGGGCAGGCGCCGCGGTGAGCGCCGAGAGGCTGCTGGTGCCGAACTTGACCGCCGCTCCCACGCAGCCAGGACAGAGCTCCTGCATCTCGCGCACCGCCCACTCATCGCCGGCGCAGAAGGTATAGGGCACACCGTAGTAGCCGGCGAGGAAGGCCTGCAGGCCCGTTTCACCCACGCGCACGCCGTTCAAGGAGTAGGCGCGGATGCCCCGGCCCATGGTGTGGGCGAGGTTCCCGCGCTCGGTCCCGCCCATCGCGTGTGTGCCCACGCTGGCGATGGCGTCGCAGGTCTCGTCCAGGCCGGTGCAGTAGTTCGGCCGCTCCTTGCCGTGGAAGACCATGATGCGCGGGTCGAACAGCTCGGGGTCCATGGTCACGCCGGCGCCGTGACCATCGTTGACGATGACCTCGGTGGCCCCGCCGGCGAAGAAGCCGCGCGCGGCCGCGTTGACCTCCTCGGTCAGCAGCCGGCTGAACTGCTGGCGCTTGAGGGCGATCGCCGGGTCATCGCCCTGGTGGCGGGGGTCCCACTGGGTGATCGCCGCCACGCCCTCCAGGTCCGTGACGATGTATACCTTCACTGGCTCCACTCCTCGTCGCGCACTTCACGCGTCGATGGTACCTTCCCCTCAAGCGGGCGGTGTCCTCCCGCCACACAGACGCTGTGCGCACTCGTGCCTCCCCCGTCCTCGCTCCGTTCGGACAGCCCCTTCCGTGTCGGAGGGGGCACCCGACGTGCTCTCGGCTCCAGGGATTGAGGTGCGGAGACACCCCACACGTCGCCTCGGCCGGTCGCGCCACCCTCGCGAGCCGCCTCCCCTCTGCGGGAGGAAGAGGGCAAAGAGCCTGCGCAGCAGGCTCAGAGGTGAGGCCCGCCGTTCGCCGCCTCCAGCGCCGCCAGCGCCGCCTCCACGAAGCGGCCCTCGGTCCCCTTCGCCGCCATCGCCGAGCGCGCCAGCCACGTCTCGTATCCGCCCTGATCGAGGCCGTCGTCCGTGGGCAGATAGCCCAGGTAGTCGTTCGCCAGCTCGATGGTCATGGTGCGCGCGAGCGGCGAGCCGCGCTTGATTGAGAGGCCGTACTCCACGAAGGTCTCCCCCGGGATGCCGACCATGCCCAGGTCCCCGATGCGCAGCGCCTGGATCTGCGTCTCCCACTCGAGCGGCAGCTTCTCGACCTCCTCGCGCTCGGCCGCCAGCGCGGTCTGCCACGCCTCGTTGTCGTGGATCTGCTCGATGGCGTTGACGCCGCCCGCCACCACGCGCACCCGCTCCTCGGCCACGGTCCTCCGCCGGAAGAGCGGGTACTCCGACGCCGCCGCAACCGTCAGCACCGATTCGCGCTCATCGAGCTGGCTCCAGACCTTCCAGCACTCGGCGGCGAGCGCGTTCCCGACGCGGCGGCGGTTGTGCTCCGTATCGGGGTGAGCCCGTCGCCGGGGCCGCGTGAAATCGACGTTGTTCGCGTCCCCGCAGCAGCCGTTCGCCATGATCGCCACGAAGCCCGCACCCGCGAGCCGCTGCAGGGCCTGGGCGAAGGCCGCGAAGTAATCGGCGGAGACCTGCGTGCCGGCGCTGCTCCCCACGTAGTGCAGCGAGTAGTTGGCGATGGCCGCGATTGGCTCGCCATCGGGCGTCTCGGCCACCAGCAGCGCGACCTCCGGGTCGGTCGGCCCGGCGGGCCGGACCAGCTCATCGCCCCCGGCCTGCGGGTTCATGCGCACCTGCCCGCTCTTCAGCCACCAACGGCGGTTGTGCGTCTCCCGCGGGCAGAAGCCGCTGGTGTGGCCGATGACCGCAGGCTGCAGCCGATTCTGTGCCAGCTTCACCGCATCGCCCATGCGCGGCAGCGCCCGGTCGAGGTAGTCCTCGTCCACCGGCTGCATGAACAGCGGGGAGACCGGAGGGCCGTAGTGCGTGTGGGTGCACGACATCATGATGTTCGCGGCCGGGATGCCCGTCAGCTCCTCGGCGCGGGCCTTGGCGCGGTCGAAGTCCGGCCTGCGCACGAAGATGAGGTCATTCTGCACGTAGGCCACCTGCGTCTCGCCGTCATCGAACACGACGGCCTTGGCCTCCAGCGGGTAGCCGACGTCATCACTCACGCGCGGCGTCATGTGCCCGCTCATCAGCCCGCCCAGCAGCGGGGTGATGTCCAGCGACGCGGCGCCGACACGAAGCTGTGCCATCGTCAGTCCTCCTCAGCGACCTGCCGCAGGCAGTCCATCGCGGCGTCGAGGAAGAGCTCCTCGCTCTTGGCGACGCGGGCGCTGGTGGCCAGCCAGGTCTCGTAGCCGCCCTGGTCGAGCCCGCGGTCGGTCGGCACGTACCCGATCCAGTCGTTGGCAAGCTCGATGGTCATCGTGCGGGCGAAGGGGGACTTGCGCTTGATGGCGAGGCCGTATTCGACGAAGAACTCACCCGGGAAGCCGACCATCGCCATGTCGCCGATGCGCAGCGCCTGCATCACGGTCTCCATCTCCAGGGGCATCTGATCCACGCGCTCGCGCTCCGCGGCGTACATCTCGACGCGCTCCGTGCGCGTCTGGCCGATCTGCTCAACGGCCGTCTGCCCGCCGGCCACGACGCGCCGCTCCTCCTCGGCGGCCGTGCGGCGGCGATAGACCGGGAACTCGCTCGCCGCCGCGAGGGTAACGTCCTCCAGGCGCTCATCGAGCTGGCTCCAGACCTTCCAGCACTCCGCCGCCAGGGCGTTGCCCACGCGATCGACCTGGTAGTCCGGGTAGGGCCGCGGCCCCGCCGGCGGCTTGGTGCGGTCCACGTTGTTGATGTCGCCGCAGCAGCCGTTGGCCATGATCGCCACGAACTCGCTCCCGGCCATGCGCTGCAGGGCCTCGCCGAAGGCCCCGAAGTAGTCGGCCGAGATGGCGTTCCCCGCCCCGCCCACGTAATGCAGCGAGTAGTTGGCGATGGCCGCGATCGGCTCACCGTCGCGCGTCTCAGCCACGAGCAGCGCAACCTCGGGGTCGGTCGGCCCGGCCGGCCTCACCAGGTCACCGCTGGCGACGGGCGGGTTCATCTGCACCGACCCGTCCCTCATCCACCAGCGGCGGTTGTGCGTCTCCTCGGGGCAGGAGCCCGAGGTGTGGCCGATGACCGCCGGCTGCAGGCGGTTCTGCGCCAGCTTGACCGCATCGCCGATGCGCCGGACGACCCAATCAACGTACTCCTCCTCGGCCCCAACCTTGAAGAGTGTGGAGGTCGCGGGCCCGTAGTGCGTGTGTGTGCACGACATCATCATGTTCCCGGCGGGGATGCCGGTCAGCTCCTCGGCGCGGGCCTTCGCGACGTCGAACTGCTCGCGTACCAGGATGATCAGGTCGTTCTGCACGTATGCGACCTGGGTCTCGCCGTCATCGAAGACGACGGCCTTGGAGTTGAGCGGGTAGCTGACGTCCTCGGCGTAACGGGGGGTCAGGGAGCCCGAAAGGGTCACGCCCAGCCCCGGGGTGATGTCGATCTGCGCCGCGCCGACGCGGAGGTCGCCCATCGCGATCCGTCCTTTCGTGTCCTACTGTGCCGCCCGGTCAGGCCCACAACTTCGCCGAAGCGCCCGCGGGACCTGCAGGTGCGGGGCGGCCCGGCGGGGAATTGTGTGCCCGGCGGGTATCCTCGCCTTCGGGGTGGTCTCATGCCACAGCCGTCGGAGAGCTCCTTTGTCGGCGCGGCGGCACGGGCCCTGATTCATCCACTGCCCATCGTGCTTGCCGTGGGCACGGTCGTGAGCGCGATGGCCGCACCGATCCTGGTAATGCCGGGGGCCATCGCCTGGCTGCTGTCGGTCATCGTCATCGCGGGCATGCGCTCGGTCCGCGGGCGCGGGCCGGAGGTGGATGTCGGCGCGCTGCCCCCCAGCATCCGGGCGGCTCTGGCGGGCGTTGACGAGGCGATAGACGAGCTGCAGCGGGCGATCGGCTCGGTCCCGGCCGAGCAGATGCCGATGTTCGAGGGCGTCCGGCAGGACGCCGAGCAGGTGCGGTCGGCGGTCTGGCGGCTCGCGAGCTCCGCCGGCGCGCTGCACAGGCACCTTGCTTCGAACCGGCCGGAAGACCTGCAGAGCGAGATCGACGGCCTGCGCGCGCGCCTCGACGGCACCGAGGATCCCGGCGCCCGCGCTGACCTTGAGAACGCCCTGGAGCGCGCCGAGGCCCGCGTGCAGCGGCGTGAGGCGCAGATGGTGACCCTGGAGCGCTACCGCGCGACGCTTCGCGACCTGCAGACATCGGCGCAGGAGATGGCGGACAGGGCGGTGAATCTCGCCGCGGGGGAGAGCCTTGAGGCGCGGCAGTACGACGAGGAATCGCCGGTGCACAGGATGACCGAGCTGAAGGCGGGCGTGGCAGCCCTGGAGGAGGTCATGGGCTCCGACGCCATGTAGCCGAACACAACGAGGTCGGACACCCGGGCCTGATGAGGTCCGGATCACCTGGAGGTGAGCGTCCATGTGGGCCCGCATCAAGGCCATATTCCGCTCGCTGTTCGGTTGGCTGATCCGCGGCATGGAGAACCCGGAGATGCTGCTGCGCCAATACATGGATGACATGCGGGCGCAGATTCCGCGGCTGAATGCACAGGTCGCGGAGGTCGTGAAGCACGAGAAGATGCTGGAGATGGAGGCCGAGCGCAAGCGCCAGACGGTGGCGCAGCTCGAGCCGCGGGTGGAACAGGCCGTCAGAATGGGGCCTGAGAAGAAGGAGATCGCCAAGCGCCTGATCGCCTCGCTGCAGATGGCGCGGGGCGAGCTGACGGAGCTGGAGGCACAGCTCGAGCACGCTCACGAGGCGTCGGACCAGATGATGCGGCAGCGCGCCGCCTACGAGTCACGCATCAAGCGCCAGATCGACGAGGCCAAGCGTCAGCTCTCGCGCGCCAAGCGCGCGGAGGTGGAGAAGCAGATCGCCTCGACCATGGCGGCCTTCGAGGTCGGCGACGCCGCCGACACCCTCGAGCGCGTCACCGAGCGCATCGACGAGGACCTGGCCCGCGCGCAGGCCAGGCAGGAGGTGGCCTCGGAGACGCTCGATGCCCAGATGGCCGACCTGGAGCTCGATGTCGCCGATCATGAGGCCGAGATGGCCTACGTCGAGTACCAGCGCCAGCTCGGCCTGATCCCCCAGGAGGAGGCGGAGCGGACCATGGAGGCGGTATCGGCTGAGGAGGGTGAGGAGGAGCACATCACCGCCGCACCGACCGCCGAGGAGCTGGCGGAGATCGACCGCGAGCTGGGTATCGAGCAGTCTGAGAGCGAACAGCAGGAGTAGCCTGACCCATGGCGGAGACCGCAGCCGCGACAGTGAACGAGCCGCCCTGGGCCGACGAGATCCGAGGCGCCTTCACCAGCGGAGCCGCCTCGGTCTTCCTCCTGCACGGCGTGCGGGACCTGATCCCATCGGGCGGGCAGTACCTGCCGCTGCCCGAGTTCGTGCACCGGGCCTTCTGCGGCGGCAAGCGCACGGTGCTCTACGACATCGGCGCGGGGATCTCCTGCCCCACGCCGGAGGACGAGAATGAGTTCAAGGCGTTCCTCGAGGTCCGCGCCGCCCGGGGCGAGCCGCCCTTCCCCATGCGCGACAGCTACCGGCCCGACCTGGCCATCCCGGTGTTGCAGGAGTACCTGATGAGCCGGGACAGGGTTGCGCTCGTCATCGACTTCGTGGACAAGGTTTTCCCGGCGCAGGAGGAGCGGTTCATGAGCGCCGAGGAGCGGCGGCTGCTGGCCGCGGTACGGTCGTGGTCCACCGACCCGCGGCTGATGCGCCGGAACAGCTTCGTGCTCATGATCGCCGAGTCGCTAACCGACGTGCACGAGGACCTCTACACCCGTGGCGGCGGCACCGCCGTCGTCGAGGTGCCACTCCCCGACGAGGAGCAGCGGCTGGCCTACATCGACCACCTGCTCGAGGCCGGGGAGCGGTCGGATGCCCCCGCCTCCGACGACGAGGACCTCTCGGTCTCGCGCGAGGTGCTCGCGCAGGTCACCAACGGCATGACGCTGCAGCAGATCGCGGCGATGGTGCGGTCTGCCCATGCTGAGGAGCGTGCGCTGAGCCTGGCCGAGGTGGGCCGGCACAAGCGCGACGCCATCGAGGCCGAGATCGGCAACCTCGTCGAGTTCACCGAGTCGCCCTTCGGCCTCGATGCCGTGGCCGGGGTCGAGAAGCAGAAGCGTCTCCTGCTCGACACCGTCCGGGCGCTGCGCGAGGGCCGGACCGGGCTGGTGCCCAAGGGCATCCTGCTCCTCGGCGCGCCCGGTACGGGCAAGACATTCACCATGCAGTGCTTCGCCCGCGACATCGGCATCCCGTTTGTGGAGCTGCGCAACGTCTTCTCCAAGTATGTGGGCTCAACCGAGGCGAACCTGGAGAAGCTCTTCCACTACCTGGAGGCGCTGGCCCCGATCTTCGTGTTCATCGACGAGTTCGACCAGAGCTACGGCAGGCGCGTGCAGACGGACAGCGACAGCGGCGTGTCGCGCCGCGTCTTCGGCATGTTCAACAACTTCCTCTCCCAGGACCGCCATCAGGGGCACATCATTTTTGGGGCCGCCACCAACCGCCCCGACCTGATCGACCAGTCAACCATGCGGGCGGGGCGCTTCGACATGAAGATCCCTTTCCTGCTGCCCGACGAGGAGGCGCGCGAGGCCATCATCCAGGTGACCTTCCGCAACCTTGAGGTCGGGTTCGAGGACGGCGATCTGGGCGAGATCGCGGCGCGGACCGCCGGGCACTCAGGGGCGGACCTTCGCGAGCTGGTGCGCATCGCCCAGCGCCGGGCCTTCCAGGAGGGCCACGACGAGGTGCTGCTGGACGATCTGCAGTTCGCGGTCGATGACTACATCCCCCCCGGTATCTCGCGCGCGGACGAGATCCGCGCCATGGAGCTGATGGCGGTCGCCCACACCACTTCGCGCTCGCTGCTGCCCGAGGAGTACGTGAAGGCCCTCGAGAGCGGTCACCTGCACGAGGACCTGCACGAGCTGGAGTACCGGCTGGGGTGGTAGCGGCCGCCAAGCGCGACGCCGCAAGCCGGAGCCCGGCGAGGAAGCGCACGGCGTCGGGCCTGGGGAGGCCCGACCTCGTGACGAGCGCGGCAACGGCAGACGCGGATCGCCCCGCTGCCATTTGCCGTTACCTACCACGCGCCTCGCCCGTGGGCCGTTTGCCCGGCGGCCCGACTTCCCGTCCCCGCCCGACCGTTTGGCGTTGCCGTCGGGGACCCGCCCTGAGCGCCCTCCGAGCGCCGGCGAGACGGGCGCGACGTCGGCCCGGCCATTCCTGCCGGCGTGCGCCGCGTAGCTGCCGTTCAGAACACTGAATCGCTCTGCAGCGGCAGCTCGACCGGCTCCTCCGCGTCGGCGGACTGATACATCGCCAGGGCGATCTCCAGGCTGTGCCGCGCGCTGGTGGCGGTGATGAACGGGTCGCGATCCTCCGCGATAGCGTCCACCATGTCCTCGATGACCCACATGTGCTCCTCGTAGGACAGGTCCGCCGCCCCGGTGCCGCCCGCCGCGACGGTGTCGCGGCCGATCTGCAGGATATCCTCGTCCTCGGGGCGCTCGTCGCGGAAGTCCCAGGCGAGCATGACCTCGCCCTCGGTGATGGCGGTGCCGCTCTCACCGTTGATCTCGATGCGCGGCGGCTTGCCCGGCCACAGAGCGGTCGAGGCCTCGATCACGCCCTCGGCCCCGCTCTCGAAGTAGAGGAAGGCCTTCAGCGTGTCCTCAAGCTGCACCTGCGGGTGGGCGATGTTGGTCATGCGCGCGTCCACCACACCGACCGGCCCCATCAGGTGGTGCAGCAGGTCGATGTAGTGGAAGGCGTGCTGGATGGTGACGCCCGCGCCCTGCTCACGCTTGGAGCGCCAGTCGTCCATGAGGTAGTAGTCGGTATCGCGGAACCACTTCATGTAGGCGTCGCCCTCCAGGAGCGCGCCGAAGCGCCCCTGGTCGATGGCGCTCTTGATGGCGCGGATCGACTCGCGCATGCGCACCTGCAGACAGATCGCCAGCTTCCTCTCGTTGGCCTCTGCCGCCGCGATCATGCGGTCCGTCTTCGCCAGCGACATCTCCGGCGGCTTCTCGACGACCACGTGCTTGCCCGCCTCGAGTGCCGGGACCGCGAAGTCAGCGTGCATGGCGTTGGGCGTGAGGACGTTGACCACGTCGATGCGCTCGTCGGCGAGGAGGGCCTCGAAGCTCTCGGCCCTCTCGCCGCCGTAGCTCTCGATGAACCTGCTCAGCCGCTCCTCATCCAGGTCGGTGGCGGCGACTATCTCGGCCCTGTCGGAGCTTGTGATGGCGGCGCCATGGAACTGCGAGACGAGTCCGCAGCCGACGATGCCGAATCCCAACCTGCTGTCTGCCATGAGGTTTCCTCCTCCGGTCACTCGGGCAGCCCGGCCTCGGCCACCAGGCGGTTCCAGGCGGGCGAGGTGCAGAAGCCCTCGGCCGCCGGGACGCCGCAGTAGGAGCCGTAGACGATGGACTGCGCCCTGTGCACTTCAACGAAGTTGATCCGGTCGTGATCGGCCAGGAACTCCATCTGGCTCTCGTAACACTCGGCGGCCTGCAGCTTGCGGTCCAGGTAGTCGGTGATGTTCACGTAGCGGTCGGGGACCATGGGGGTGCCGATGGGGCACATGTGGTAGATGGGCGGAACGCCGCCCATCTCCTTCAGCCCGCGTTCCCGCGCGTAGTTGGGGTTCGAGGCCGAGTAGCTCTCCGCGTAGGGCAGTTGCGCCGCCAGCCAGTGGTGCTCATGGTAGTCGTACTGCGGCAGCGGCGGCCCCGGGTGCAGGATCAGGCAGTCCGGGTCCACCTCGCACAGCGTCTCGAATATCCGCTTGCGCGCCTCAATCTGCCACTCCGGCTTGGGGAAGTCGTGCTCGTTGATGTCCAGCCAGCGCGTCTCGCAGCCGATGATCTCCGTCGAGGCCCCGAACTCCGCGCGCGCGATGCGCTTGCGCTCGTCCTCCGGTCGGTCGTAGAGCCCGCCGCGGCTGCCGTTGGTGATGCACGCCACCACGCAGCGGTGGCCGTCGGCGAGCAGCCGCATCAGGGTGCCGGCGATGTTCAGCTCGTCGTCGCGGTGTGCCATGAACGCCAGGTACGATGCCACGATGCTCCCTCCGGCTCGGGGGCGTTCGCGCCGCCGGTCACTCGGGGATCAGCAGCGCCTTGATGCCCTGCTGCTCCTCCAGGGCGTCGAAGACCTCTTCCCAGTTCTCCAGCGGCTCGCGGTGCGTGATCAGGGCCTCGGTGTCCACCTTGCCCTTCTCGATCATGGAGATGGTGCGGTCCCAGCTCGTGTAGCTGGTCGATATGTTGAAGTAGAGGTCAATGCCCTTGAAGATCGCCGCGTCCCAGGTGACCTCTATCCGGTCCTCGCCGGTCATGCCGATGACGCAGATCCGGCCCTTCTTGCGCACCAGCTCGATGGCGGAGTTCACGGCCGGGGCGGCGCCGGAGCACTCCACGACAAGGTCGGCGCCACGGCCGCCGGTCAGCTCCATGCAGGTCTCGACCGGGTCCTGCTCGGCGAGGTTGACCACGTGGTCGATGCCGACCTTGCGGGCGGTGGGCAGGCGCAGGTCCGCGTCGGCGGGCGTGCCCACGATCATCACCTCGCGCCCCCCGCAGGCCTTCGCCACCTGCGCCGCCAGCAGGCCGATCGGTCCGGGCCCGAGCACGACCACGAAGTCCTCAGGCTCCACGCGAGCGCGCTCCCCCACGTCGTGGACGGTGTTTGCGCAGGGCTCAACGAGCGCGCCGGCGTCGAAGCTGACGCTATCGGGCAGGCGGTGCAGCAGCCTGCTGTCCATCACCAGGTACCTGGCGAAGGCCCCGTCGATGCCCCATCCGGGCGAGCGCTTCTCGGGGCAGACCTGCACGTGGCCCCGGCGGCAGAGCCAGCACTTCCCGCAGGCCAGCGTATGCGGCTCAGCCACCACGCGCTCGCC